>CAYZJA010000001.1:0-314224 GCA_964479005.1 uncultured Candidatus Saccharibacteria bacterium | reverse complement strand
TTCCCTTCTTTTGTTTGTGGATCAATGCCCGCATTTATTGGCGCAGGAAGATTAGAACTGAGAAGTTGGAATCAGAAAGATATATATTAAGTTTTTTGATAAGCTCGGAAAATAGTTATTTTTGATTTTTAACTTGAAATTTTGATTTTTGGTTTTTGAATTTTGATTTTCTATTATATTGTTTTAGATTTTAGTAGATGATATAATAAAAAATATGAGGACGAAGTTTAATCTAAAAGATTGGCAGAAGTTGTTGGTTCCTGAATTTACTATTAGCGCTATTTGTATAGAAGATAGAATGGTGCGGGTTTTTTGTTTTGATAAAAAAATTAATAGAATTACAAAAGCAGGAAAATACGCTTTACCAAAAGGCATTATAGAAGAGGGGATTTTAAAAAAACCAGAACAATTAAAATCATTTTTTAATTCTCTAAAAAACAAACTTTGGCCAAAAGAAAAAAATGTTTGGATTGTTTTATCTCTTCCTTCAGTTAATTTTTTTACAAATATTCTTAGTTTACCCGAGTTAGATAGGGATCGTTTTTATGAGGCGATTGTTTTTAATACTCAAATGATAGCGCCTTTACCAATGGAAGAGTCATATTTTGATTGGGAAGATTGGGGTGTATCAGGCAAAGAAGGAGAAAAAGAGATCTTTATTGCGTTGGGCATTAAAAAACAGATTGATCCATATTTAGAAATTTTAAAGGAAGTTGGATTTAATATAGTGGCAATAGAACCATTAGCTTTATCATTGGCGCGATTTAATTATGAATTTGTAGAAAAAGAAAAGCCAACATTAATAATAGATTTAAGGAGAGAAGGAATAGAGTTTATTATTGCTGAAGGCAAGAAATTAATCTTTTTTGATTTTGATTCTTGGCATGAGATTTTTGGAAAAGATATTCCTTCTAAAATTACTACAGATTTATTGAAAAAACATATGGGTGTTGAAATACCAATGCTATTGAATTTCTATTCTCTTAAAAGGAAGAAGATAATTCAACAATTTGTTTTCCTTGGTTTTAATACTCAGTTGGTGAATGTTTTAATTAAATGGATTCAGGTTCAGTATCAACTTAATTCAAAACAGATTAAATTACCTTCATATCTTTCCAAGGCAAGCCGGGATTGGTTTGGAGTAATAGGGGCTGCCCTTAGGGGGCTTATTTCCCGTAATGAGGATACTATAGTAAGTTTAGCTCCAGTTGGTACAGAAAGAGAATATCAACAAAACCATCTTTTAAGTATTATTTCTTTATGGAGTAAAATTATAATAACTGTTGGATTGGTTATGGTTTTTTTACTTGGGTTATTAAACAATACTTTTTTTCGAGATATCCAAGAGCAATATTATCAATCCACAGCTAGTCCTTTGGATCCAAAAATCAGAGGAAAAGAATCAAATTTGGTTCAAGGGGCAAATGAATTTAACAATCTTATTACCAAATTTATTCAAATTCAAAAATATGAAGTGGATTGGAAAGAAAAATTAGAGGTTATTTTTAAAGAAGCTGGTCTTTTATCAGTTAATATCAAAAGAATTTTAGTAAGCGCAGCTCCGGCAAACAATATTACTATTCAGGGGGGGGCTAGTAAGAAAGCTCTCATAGTAGATTTTAAAAATGTGCTGGATAAATCTCAACTTTTTACAGATATTTCTTTGCCTCTTTCCGCGTTAATAGATACACCACAAGGAGTAACATTTAATTTAAGCATTAAGATATGAAGTTAACCTTTTATGGCGGGATAAGAGAAATTGGCGGTAGCAAAGTTCTTTTACAAGACAAAAATACCGCTATTTTTTTAGATTTTGGGAAAAGCTATCATGAATCTTCAAAATACTTTGAGGAATTTTTAAATCCCCGCGTTGTTCATGGTTTAAAAGATTATTTGGAATTAGGTCTATTGCCTAGGAAACAAGGCATTTATCGTGAGGATTTAATCAGAATTTTAAAGAAAGAGGGAGAAAATCAAATTTATTATTCAAAGCCAAAAGTTGATGGAGTTCTTTTATCGCATGGGCATTTAGACCATGCTGGATATATTTCTTTTTTAGATCCTCAAATTCCTGTTTATACTAGTAAAGATACAATGGCTGTTTTAAAGGCATTTTATATTTCCCGTCCCAAAAGCTTGGAAAATGAGATATTAGAATTATCTTTACGCGATGTAGAAAACCCAAGAAAAAGAAAAAAAAGAAGAAGAAAGTTTAAAATTATTATTAATCAAGAATCATTTTTTATTAAAAATCTGGAAATTATTCCTATAGAAATTGACCATTCAGTGCCAGGAGCTTGTATGTTTCTAATAAAAACTTCCAAAGGTAATATTTTATATTCAGGTGATTTTCGTTTATCAGAGATTAAACAAAATGAGAAGAAAAAGATTTATTCTTTTCTTAAAAAATGTAAAATAAAAGCGTTTATCTGTGAAGGTACAAGAATTAAAGAACAATCAATCTTAAGGGAAAAAGAAGTGTATAAAAAGGCATTGGAAAATATTAAGAAAATAAAAGGATTGGTAGTCGTTGATTATTCAATAGGAGACGTTATTCGTTTTAAAACTTTATTAAAAATAGCAAAAAAAACTAAACGTATAATCGCTCTTCCTTATAATTACTTTAATTACCTTGCTGTGTTAGAAAAAGAAGGAGTATTAAGAGAAAAGGGTATAAAAAAAGCAGATTTACAGAATGTTATGCTTTATGCTAAAAGAAAAATCACTTTTAAGAAATGGGAAAGAGATTTGTTAAAGAATTATAAAACTTGCAATAGCGAGGACATAAAGAAGAATAAAAAAAAGTTTATGCTTGTTTTAAATTTTTATCAGGTCCAGGAATTAATTGATATTAAACCAGGCAAAGAAAGCTATTATTTAAGGGCTATTACAGAGCCTCATAATGAGGAAATGGAGATTTCAGAAGAAAGATTTGTTAATTGGATTAAGCATTTTAATATGCAAGGATTGAAAAATGAAGAAGATGAAAATGGTATAATAAAAAAAGTTTTTGAAAGAGCTCATATTTCAGGCCATATTAGCGGGAAAGAATTAGCTGAATTTATAAAAGAAATTCAAGCAGAAATAGTAATTCCTATTCATGTTGAATTCCCAGAAGAATTTAAAAAAATACATAAAAAGGTGAAAATTGTAGAGAAAGGAGAAACTTTAATTTTTTAATTTTTATGGTTATTGATGGTAAGAAATTAGCTCAAGAGATGATAGAGGAATTAAAGGAGGAGCGGAAAAAGATTCCTAAAAAAATCCGCTTAGCTGTTGTTTTAGTAGGGGATAATCCTGCTTCTTTATCTTTTATCAAACAAAAAGAAAGAGTAGCTAAAGAAATAGGCATTGATACGAGGATGTATCAATATGAGGATTCTATTAAAACAAAAGATTTAAGAAAAAAAGTTGGGGAAATTTGTCGTGTTACTTTTAACCGGGGAGTAGTAATACAGTTACCTTTACCATCTTCAATCAACACGCAAGTTGTTTTAAATGCGGTTTTGTCCCAAAAAGACCCAGATGTTTTATGTGAAAGAAATTTAGGAACTTTTTATACTGGAAGATTAGAAATATTGCCGCCAGTACTTGCTAGTATTAAATTTCTATTGGAAAAATATCAAATTGAAATAGAAGGCAAAAACGTTTTGATTATTGGGCGAGGGCGTTTGGTTGGAAAGCCAGTCAATTTATGGTTTATCAGCCAAAGGGCAACAGTAATAATGGCTAATAGCAAAACAAAAGATTTAGAAGAATTTATAAGTAAAGCAGATATTATTGTTTCCAGCGCTGGAAAACCGGGGTTAATAACTGGCGATTTGATAAAAAAGGGAGCGGTTATTTTTGATGCTGCAGTTGTTTCTGAAAATGGTAAATTAAAAGGCGATTGTGATTTTAATTCAGTAAAAGACAAAGCAGGATTTATTACTCCTGTTCCTGGTGGAATAGGGCCTTTATGCGTGGCCTTTTTATTTAAAAATCTTTTGGAATTAGTAAAAAATCAAGATTAAGCACTAAATGGACTTTAAGGTTACTTTATTGTAAAATATATTTATGTTTGATATTTTAATTAAAAATGGAAAAGTGTTTGACGGGAGTGGGGCGACTGCCAAAAGCGTTGATATTGGAATTAAAAATGGAAAGATTGTAGAATTTGGCGATTTAAAAAATGAAATAGCAAAAACTGAAATTAATGCAGAAGATAGATTCGTCTGCCCAGGTTTTATAGATATTGATAATGAGGCGGATCATTATTTAGATATTTTTACTTTGCCTAGCGCAGACAATTTAATTCGTCAGGGCATATGTACAATTATATGTGGAAACAGCGGAGCATCGTTAGCGCCTTTAATTTCTGGTTCTTTGGCTTCTATACGAAGATGGGCTGATCCAAATCGTATAAATATAAACTGGAGAGAAATCAAAGATTTTCTAAGTTTTTTAGATGAAAAAAAGTTGGCAGTTAATTTTGCCACTTTAATAGGATGGGGGACTTTACGTTCAGAATTTACTCAGGGGGAATTTAGAAATTTAACTAAAGAAGAATTAGAACAACTAAAATTAGTAGTTAGTCAGGGTATTGAACAAGGCGCTTTGGGTGTGTCTTTTGGTTTGGGGTATGCATCAGAACAGATGGTTGGCATTAGCGAGATTTTAGAAGTAGCAAAAGCAGTAAAAGACAAAAATGGATATTTAGCTTTTCATCTTCGCAATCAAGCCGAAGATTTTTTAATTAGCGTTCAAGAAATAGTTGAGGTTGCAGAAAAAGGGCAATTGCCAGTAGAGATATCCCACTTCTTTGCTGAAGGCAAGCCTAATTTTGAGCATTTTGCAGAGGCTTTGAAAATAATAAAAAAAGCAAATAAAGGAACTGAGTTAATTAATTTTGATTTATTCCCTTATGATAGTAATACTAAAATACTTTATTTAATTCTTCCAGAATGGGCAGCAATAGGGGGCAGAGAGGTTCTTTTGAAAAACATTAATGACGAAGTTATGAGAAAAAAAATTATTCAGGATATTAAAAGAAAAAAATATCTTTATAAAGATATTCTTATAGCTGATAGTGGTAAGCGTTGGTGGTTTTCTGGCAAGACATTGGAAGAAATCGCTAATGGGTTCAATACGGCCTTGGAAGAATCTTTGTTAAAAGTTATTGAGATATGCGAGGATAGAATAGTTATTTTTACAAAAAATCTTTTAGAAAAGAATATTGAACATGGATTAAAATCTTCATATTCTTTAGTTTCTTCTAGTAGCGGTTTTAGTGATATAGAGAGTGGAAAAAGGGGAATTTGGGTTCATCCACGGACTTTTGGTACTTTTCCTAAGTTTCTTGGGTACTATGTGAGAGAAAAAGAGCTTTTATCTTGGGAAGAAGGAATTCATAAAATTACTGGAAAGGTAGCAAAAAAAGTAGGATTGAATAATAGAGGGTTATTAAAAAAAGATTTTTGGGCTGATGTTGTTGTTTTCAATCCTGAAAAGATTAATGATAAATCCACATTAAAAAATCCTTTTCAGTATCCTGATGGCATAGAGACAGTGATCATTAATGGAGGATTAGCTTATCATAAAGGAATATTGACAGAAGAGAGATATGGAAAAACAATAAGAAAATAACTTAATCTTATGGAGTGTTTTGTTATACAAGGAGGCAAATCATTAAAAGGTGAGATAGAAGTTAGGGGTTCAAAAAATGCAGCATTGCCTATTTTAGCAGCTGCTCTTTTAACTAAAGAATCCTCTGTTATTAATAATATTCCTTTGATAGAAGACGTGAAAAGGTTTTTGGAAATTATTCAAAGTTTAGGGTGTAAAGTAGAATGGTTAGCAAAAAGGAAGGTGAGGATAAATCCGAAAAATTTAAATTTAAAGAAAATTGACCAATCTTCAGTAAAAAAACTAAGGGCTTCTGTTCTTTTAATTCCTTCTTTATTGCATCGTTTTAAAAAATTTAAATTAGCCCAACCAGGAGGTTGTTTGATTGGAGTCCGTTCTATTGACGCTCATTTGGACGCTCTTTCACAGTTAGGAGTAAAAGTAAGAAAAACTTCAACATTTTATTATTACAATGGCGCGAATATTCATAATGCCGAAGTTATTTTAAAAGAATTTAGCGTTACTGCCACCGAAAATATATTGATGTTAGCATCTTTAACACCTGGAAAAACTATATTAAAAGTTGGGGCTTTAGAGCCTCACGTAGAAGATTTAGTTGTTTTTTTGAAAAAAATGGGCGCTAAGATTAAAGTTATTTCACCACATGTTTATAAAATAACAGGAAAAAAGAAACTTTCCGGTGTCTCTCATAAAATCATTCCAGATCCTATTGAAGCTGGAACATTTATGATTTTAGCAGCTGCTCTACGAAGTAAGATTTTAATTAAAAATGTTCGCTTAGATCACTTGGATTTAGTAATTAAGAAATTAGAGGAGATTGGAGTGAGAATAAATATACGCTTTAGCAGGGGATTATATTTTGATATATTAATGCTTCCCTCATATAATTTGAATGGGATAAGGATTCAAACACAGCCATATCCTGGTATTCCTACAGATTTGCAGTCTCCTTTTGGAGTTTTGGCAACTCAGCTCAATGGCACAAGTTTAATATTTGATACAATGTTTGATGGTAGGTTAAAATATATTGACGAGTTGATTAAAATGGGCGCAAATGCTATTATAGCAGATCCACACAGAGCATTGATTACCGGACCAACTCCATTATATGCGCAGGATATTAATTCTTTGGATATTAGGTCAGGCATCAGTTTAGTTATAGCCGCGCTTTTAGCCAAAGGAAAAACAGTAATTAAAGATGCTTACCAAATTGACAGGGGGTATGAAAGGATTGATGAAAGATTAAAAAGATTAGGGGCAGCAATAAAAAGAATAGAACAATAATTTAATAATATGGTTATTCGTAAAATAGGAATAGATTTAGGAACAGCAAATACTTTAGTATTTATTCCACAAAAAGGAATAGTGATAGATGAGCCATCAGTGGTGGCTATTGCTGTTGATGATAATAAGATATTAGCTATAGGCGCAGAAGCCCGTGAAATGCTGGGAAGAACGCCAGGTGTTATTAAAATATACAAGCCATTAAAAGACGGGGTAATTGCTGATTATCAGGTTACAGCGGCGATGTTAAAATATTTTATGGATAAAGTTATAGGGCCTTGGAAATTATTTAAGCCAGATCTTATTATTTCTGTTCCAGTAGGTATTACATCCACAGAAAGGCGAGCTGTTATTGGAGCGGCAAGGCAAGCTGGCGCCAAAGAAGCGTATGTTGCCAGAGAACCTATTTTAGCGGCTTTAGGAACAGGGGTTCCGATAAATTCTGCAGGAGGTAATATGTTGGTAAATATTGGAGGAGGCACTACAGAAGTTGCAGTGATTTCTTTGGGCGGTATAGTAGCTTGGTCATCGGTAAGAGTGGCTGGGAATAAAATGGATGAAGCTATTGCTGATTATATAAAGAAAAAATATAATTTAGCAATTGGAGAAAGAACAGCAGAGGAAATAAAAATTAAAATTGGATCAGCTTTATCCACAAAAAATAAAAACGAGCTGGAAATTAGAGGATTGGATTTGACAGAAGGATTACCAAAGAATATTATAATTAATTCCAATGAAATTGCCGAGGCAATAGATAGTCCCTTGAAAGAAATAGTTCAAACCATAAGGTCTGTTTTATCAGAAACCCCGCCAGAATTAGCTGCTGATATTATGGAAAGGGGAATGATTGTAGCTGGCGGAGGGGCATTATTAAATAATATTAATGAATTAATTACAAAAATAACAGGGGTACCAAGTTATACTGCTGATGAGCCTCTTTATTCTGTGGCTAAAGGTACAGGAGTTATTTTGGATAATTTAGATCTTTACAAAAAAAGTATTACTACCTACAGATAAGGTTCGCAAACATTCCCGAACCTTTAAGCTTTTACGTGTTTTGTTATTTGCTAATTGCTAATTGTTATTTGTTTTATGGTTTTTTTTAGGAATGATGGTGTGATAACTTTTTTGGAGAGATTTTTTGATTCTGACAAAAGATTGGTTCAGAATCTTCTTTTTTGGGGGGAAGAATCAGTTGGGAAAATGACAACAGCTGAAGTGTTTAGTAAAACATTGCTTTGTAGCAATAGAAATGGTTGGGAAAGATGTGAAAAATGTAGCAGTTGTGAGATGGTTAAAAAAGGATATCATCCTGATTTAATGGTTATTGAGCCCGAAGAGAATAGCGTAAAGATAGAGCAGATTCGTGATGGTTTAAAATTCTTATTTTATCATCCACAAATTTCTTCTTTGAAAATTCTTATTATCAACGAGGCTGATAAAATGACAGAAGATTGCCAAAATGCTCTTTTAAAAACACTAGAAGAGCCACGAGATAATAATATTATTATTTTAGTTTCAAGCGCTCCAAAGAGGCTTTTGGAAACAATACGATCCAGGGTTTTACCTTTAAGATTTACAATGGCGGCAAATAAAGAAATTGTTGATTTTTTACAAAAACATTATTCTTTATCCATAACCGAAGCAGAAGAAATTACAGAAAGAGCTGATGGAAAAATTGGAAAAGTTATAAAGCTGTTAGATAAAGATTATAAAAAGGAATTAGATCAAAAGAGAAAAGATTTAATAGAGATCCTTAATCAGGATTTTGCCAAACAATCGGTTTATTTCCAAAAAATAACGGAAAATAACGGAAAATTAAGGAGTACTTTGGAAGAATGGCTAAGAGTATTGAGGTCTGATAAGTATTCAAAGGAATTAGATATAACACCTGAGAAGAAAATAAAATTAATGAGCAGTATTTTAAAAGCTATTTATTTAATAACAGATACCAATATTAATAAGCAACTTTTAATGGAGAATATTTTTCTCCAATTGTGAAAATGCTAATAGAAAAATTTAAAGAACAAACTAAAAAATTATCAGAGGATTTCTTTAGCGAAATTTTGTGTTTTCGCACTTCCCGTCCCACCACCGCTTTAGTGGATGATATTAAAGTTGATTGTTATGGTTCATTATCCCCATTAAAGCATATTGCTTCAGTATCAATTAAACTTCCTAATGTTATTATTATTGAGCCTTGGGATGAAGGATTAATGGTTTCTGTTAAAAAAGCATTAGAAACCTCAAATTTAGGACTTACGCCGTCTCAAGATGGAAAACAGATAAAGTTATTTTTGCCACCTTTAAGCAGGGAAAGAAAAGACGAATTAGTAAAGCTTATTGGCGCAAAAAAAGAAGAATTCCGGGTTAAATTAAGGGAGATAAGGGATAAATTGCTTGGGGAGATTAAGGAAGGATTTGATAAAAAAGAAATATCAGAAGATGAAAAGTTCCGTTTGAAAGAAGAAATAGAAAAAGTTATTGAGCAGACTAATAAAATTTTAGATAATCAAGAAAAACAGAAAACAGACGAAATTCTCAACTCTTAAATCCGTATTGCGTATCGCGTATAAAATTAATTGGCAATGTTTTATTTTCTCATTAGTTTATTTAGTTTAAGCATCATAATCATATTGCATGAAGTGGGGCATTTTTTATTAGCAAGGCGTTTTGGCGTTAAAGTAGAAGAATTTGGCCTTGGTTATCCTCCACGAATTTTTAGTTTTAAAAAGAATGAGGTGGTTTATTCCATTAATTCTATTCCATTTGGTGGATTTGTAAAAATTGTAGAGCATAATGGCCCTGATAGTTTTTCATCAAAAAGTTTAAGCAAGAGATCACTGATACTTTTAGCAGGAGTGATTAATAATATTTTGATAGCTTTTTTACTTTTTACGATTCTTTTTTCTATTGGAATGCCAACATTTGCTTTACCAAAAACCTATAAACAGGATGTTCCTTCAATGATAACCATAAGGGAAATAGAGAAAGATTCCCCGGCATTTTTAGCTGGATTAGAGTCTGGCGATATTATTTTAGGAATTGAGCATTTAGACGATTATTTCGAGCAAAGTGAGAAACAAGGTTCTGAGCGAAGCGAAGGTTCTTATTATGAAGTTGAAGGCATCGAAGACGTGCAGAATAGGACAAAAGAGTTTCACGGACAAGAGATTCAGTTGATTATTAAAAGAGGCGTGGAAACCATGCAAATAGGGATTATACCAAGAGAATCTCCCCCAGAAGGAAAAGGTTATTTAGGCGTAATCCTTACTGATGATGGAATTCTAAAATATTCTTTATTTGAGGCCCCATGGCAGGCTATTCGTTTTATGGGATTTATTACTCAGGAAACATTTACTGGTCTTGGCAGGGTTTTTGTTAATTTATTTAAACATGGTAATATAGAAGAACTCACAGGGCCTGTTGGAATTATGGCAATAACCACCAGAGGATTTCAATGGGGATGGAAATATGGCTTGTATATTCTAGGGCTTATTTCTTACGCTTTTGCGATTTTTAATCTTTTTCCTATTCCTGCTGTGGATGGTGGAAGAATTTTATTCTTAATAATAGAAAAAATAAGACGAAGACCTATAGCCCAGCGTACGGAGATCATAGTAAATAATATTTGTTTTTCTTTGTTAATTGTTCTTCTTTTTATTGTTACTATTAAAGATATTAATTTCTTTATTTTAAATAGGTAAATCATGAAGCAATCACAATTTTATTTTAAAACAAGAAAAGAGATTTCTAAAGAGGAAATAGCAATCAGTGCTTCCTTGTTAATAAGAACTAATTTCATAGAAAAATTAACAAGTGGTATTTATAATTTTTTACCTTTAGGTTTGCGGACAATAAAAAAAATAGAGGGAATTGTTAGAGAGGAAATGGAAGTTATTGGAGGCCAAGAAATATTGATGGCGCTTTTAAATCCAAAAAGAAATTGGGAACAAACTGGGCGTTGGGATACATTCAAGGCTTTATTTAAAACGCAATCCAAATATGGACAATGGTTTGCTCTTGCTCCTACTCATGAAGAAATAATAACGCCAATGGTAAAGAATTTTATCTTTTCTTACAAAGACTTGCCATTATATTTGTTTCATATCTCTGATAAATTTCGCGATGAACCACGTTCCAAATCGGGAATATTAAGAGGGAAAGAGTTTATAATGAAAGATTTGTATAGTTTTCATACTAATGAGAAAGATTTAGAAAAGTATTATGAAAAAGTCAAAAAAGCATACCAGCGGATTTTTAAAAGATGTGGGTTAAAGACTTTTGTTGTAGAAGCGTCAGGAGGGACTTTTTCACGTTTTTCCCATGAATTTCAGGTTATAACACCGGCAGGCGAAGACCAATTTTATTATTGCTCTTCCTGCAAATTTTGCCGCAATAAAGAAATTGCAGAAAATATTAAAAAATGCCCTGAATGTGGTAATGTTCTAAAAATGTTTAAAGGTTCTGAAGTAGGTAATATATTTAAGTTAAAAGATAAATATTCTCAGGCATTTGATTTAAAATTCAGGGATAAGGATGGAAAAAATAAAAATGTTATGATGGGTTGTTACGGTATTGGAATTAGCCGTTTATTAGGAGTAATAGTTGAGGAAAATTATGATAAAAATGGAATTATTTGGCCTAAAGAAGTATCCCCATTTGTTTATCATTTATTAAGTTTATCCAGTGGAAATGCAAGAACAGATAGGATAGTTAAAAAACAGGCGGATTTATTTTATAAGAAGATGATAGATAGAGGAATTGAGGTGCTTTATGATGACAGGGATGGTGTTTCAAGTGGAGAAAAATTAGTTGATGCAGATTTATTAGGTTTGCCTTACAGGGTAGTAATTAGCGAAAAAACAATGAAGAATCGCAAGTTTGAATTGAGAGAAAGAAGAAATTGTAAAGTGAAATTATTAAAATTAAATGATTTTGACAAAATAATTAAAAGAAAGTAAACTGATAAAACAACTAACAACTAACAACTAACAACTAACTATTAGTAATAATAAATGCTTTTGTTAATTGTTTATTGCTAATTGTTATTTATTATGGCTAAAGGTTTTAAAGAAAATTTTTTTCGCAATATTGGGGTTGATTTAGGGACTTCCAAAACTTTAATTTATGTAAAAGGGAAGGGTATTGTAATTAATGAACCGACAGTAGTGGCTATGAATAATAAGACTAATCAAATTTTAGCTGTTGGCCACGAAGCAGAAGAAATGATTGGAAAAACCCCTTCGCATATTAGCGCCATCAAGCCTCTTAATAATGGAGTAATTTCTGATTTTGAAGTAGCGGAAAAGATGCTTAATTATTTTTTGGATAAATCTAAGAAAAAAGGATTCTTTGGGCAGTTTTTAGATTGGCCTCGTTTGGTGGTAGGAGTTCCTACAGGCGGTACTGAGGTAGAAAAACGGGCAGTGGAAGATGTTGTCAGAAGCGCTGGAGGTAAAGAAGTTTATTTGATTGAAGAACCGATTGCCGTTGCCTTGGGCGCCCAATTATCAGTTAAAGAATCACAAGGTATTTTTGTTGTGGATATTGGTGGTGGAACAACAGAAGTGGCAGTTATTTCTTTGGGTGGTATAGTTGTATCAAAAAGCTTGCGCATAGCAGGAAATAAATTAGACGATGATATCATTCATTATTTTAGGGATAAATTTAAATTATCTATTGGAGAGAAAACCGCTGAAAGGATTAAAATTTTTATAGGTTCTGCTTTGGATTTAGGCAGTAATCAGGAAATGAAAATAAAAGGACGTGATCTTACTCGCGGTTTGCCAAAAGAAATTAAGGTTAAAGAAGATGATATTCGGGAAGCCATTACCCCGTCTTTGATTAAAATCATTGATGCGATTAAAAGCACGGTAGAAATTACTCCTCCAGAATTAATCGGTGATATTATGGAGACTGGTATTATTTTGTCAGGAGGAACGAGTTTGCTCCGCGGAATTGATAAATTAATTGAAGAATCCATTGATTTACCGGTAAAAATCATTGATGACCCTATAACTTCAGTAATCAGAGGTATTGGAATAATTTTGGAAGATTTAGAAGGGTCAAAAGATATTTTAACTACGATTAGCAGAGAAAAACCGCCTTTGTGATATTATGAAACAAAAGAATAATTTTCATTTTCTACTTTTACTAGTGATTTTAATAATCACTAGTATTTTGTTGTTCAAATTCTATTTTTCTCAGGAAAAAACTTTAAAACCTCAATTAGTGTATGGCTTGGAAAGGGGAGGATTAATTGGAAATTATCTTTTTAATTTTAAAAATTGGACGAATGACCTTTTACATTTTAATAGTTTAAGAAAACAATTATCAGGGCTTGAATATCAAAATATTAAACTTATTAATCAACTGCAAAATTTTAAGGAGACAGAGGAAGAGAACATTCTTTTAAAAAACGCCTTAAAAATTAAAGATGAAACAGGCTGGTCATTAGTGTCAGCCAAAATTATTTTAATGGATCCCTCTGGATTGACCGGTTCTTTTTGGATAAACAAAGGAACTGAAACAGGATTGAAAGAGGGGATGAACGTGATTCTGGAAGATAAAATTCTAATCGGGAGACTAATTGAATGTTTTAATAATTATTGTCGCGGGGAATCAATATTTAGTCCTGAAACGAAAATTAGTGTGGAAGACTTGCGTTCGTCTACATTGGCGATAGCAGAAAAAGATATAAAAGGAAATTTTCGTTTAAAATTAGTTCCATATGAATCAGATATTAAAATTGGGGATATTTTAATCACATCTTCTGAAAATGCTAATTTTT
The DNA here is from genome assembly GCA_964479005.1 of uncultured Candidatus Saccharibacteria bacterium. Taxonomy (GTDB): domain Bacteria; phylum Patescibacteriota; class Minisyncoccia; order UBA6257; family UBA6257; genus DAOVIY01. Next base: position 300,522 of record CAYZJA010000001.1, on the reverse strand, counting down.
TTAAAGGCCTTTTAGTGGCTAAAGTTAAAGAATTCGGCTCGTCTTCTGATGTCAGTTCTTTGAAAGAGTTTATTTTGGAGCCTTTATTAAATTTTTCCCAAATATCTTCAATTTTAATTATAACAACCTTTCCCTTCGCTCAAGAACGTTGAAATTAAAATATGTTTACTTGTTTTAAAATAAACATATTTTAATTATTACCAATATTATTCCTTTATCACAATGATTCAGCGTTATCTATTAAATTTTCTCTTATTCCTCATTGTTATCTTTGTTCAAGTATATTTTGGAATGGTTCTTTTCCTTTCCCCGGTTTTAAATATTGCTTTAATTTTTTTAATTTTTTTTCTTTTTTATTTTCCATTACTTTATCTATTTTTTCTAATCTTTTTAACCGCAATGGTTCTTGATACCCTCTCTGGATTGTTTTGGGGAATGAATCTTATTGTTCTCTTGATTTCTTTGGGCGCAGGCGTATTATTAACTCGATTTTTGGAAAAATCTCATTTCTTCTCACGATTAATTATTGGTGAATCAATAATCTTTATATATTTTTTATGTCTTTTAATAACAAATTTAGTTTTAAAAACTCCGTATATTAGCTTTATTATTTTCCAACAGTTTCTAATCACATCAACATTTTACTTTCTTTTATCCTTTTTGTTTAAAAAAATTAAATGAAAGATTTTTACATAAAAAGAGAAAAACACCTCCTTGACCCCGAAGAAGTCCTCTTAGATAGAAAAGCCGAAGAAGCGAGAGAAAAAAACTTAGAGAGGTTAGAGTTTCCAATTTCCTCCTTTTTAATAAAGGCAGTTTTTGGAATATGCCTGGTTCTTTTTTCAATTATTCTTTTGCGGCTTTTTTATCTCCAAATAGTTGAAGGAGAAAATTATCAGCGAAGAGCGGAAAATAATCGTACCCATTATTATATTATTAGCGCTCCTCGCGGAATAATTTATGACAGGTATGGAGAACCATTAGTTTTTAATAGCCCATCTTTTAGTTTAGTAATGATTCCATTAAATTTACCAAAAAAAGAACAAGAAAGGGTAGATATTATAGAAAAGGTTATTGACGTTTTTAATATAGAAAAAGCGGAAATTGATGTATTGCTCAAGGATTATCAAACAATTTATTCTTTTCAACCCATTTTGATTAAATCAAATTTGGATATAGAAGAAGTGCGGCGCTTTGAAACAACAATAAAAAGTAATTTAGGGTTTAGTGTTATTTCTGATTATAGCCGACATTATCCGTTTAAAGATGCATTTGCCCATATCTTGGGGTATATTGGTAAGATTTCTCCGAAAGATATTTTTAAATACAAAGATTATCCTTTAGCCAGTATGGTTGGCAAGGATGGTTTGGAAGCTTATTATGAAAGAACTTTACAGGGCAAAGCAGGAAAGAGAATAATTGAGGTTGACGCTAATTTTAATATCCAAAAAGATTTGGGTTCTATTGAGCCTAAAAAAGGTGAGGACATTATAACCACCATAGATAAAGATTTACAAATAGTATTTTACAATACTTTAAAAGAAAGGGTTGAAACGTTAGGTGTTCAAGGCGCTGCCGGTATTATTTTAGATACTAAAACAGGGGAAATTTTATCTTTAGTAAGTGTGCCAAGCTTTGATCCAAATATTTTTACAAAAGGTTCGCCTAGTGAGTTAATAAACCGATATCTTCAAAGTTCCTCACTCCCGCTTTTCAATCGCGCTATTAGCGGTCTTTATCCTCCTGGGTCTGTAATTAAACCACTTATGGCTTTGGCCGCCTTAGAGGAAAATATTATTGACCCTGATAGAGAAATATTTACTGATGGCAAAATTGTTGTCACAAGTCCTTATGACCCGCAACAAAAATATGTTTTTAATGATTGGAAGAATCATGGATGGGTGGATATGAGAAAAGCAATCGCTGTATCCTGTAATGTTTATTTTTGGGCAGTAGGAGGTGGTTGGGAAGAGATTTCCGGTTTAGGTTTGGCAAAAATTAAAAAATATTGGTTAGCATTTAATCTTAATAAAGAATTAGGGATTGATTTATTTGGAGAGGCCAAATCAGTATTGCCTGATATTGAATGGTTAAAAAAACATCGACCCAATGATCCGTCTTGGAAATTAGGGGATACTTACAATATCTCAATTGGAGAAGGTGGTGTTGCCTTGACACCATTACAAATGGCTGCTTATATATCTACTATTGCCAATGACGGTATTTTAATGCAACCGCATTTAGTAAAGGAAACAAACAATTTTGAATTAGCAAAATTAAATGTTTCCCAAGAAAATCTAAAAGTGGTCCAAGAGGGGATGAAAGAAGTTATAAACTCAGGAACGGCTATGTCTTTAAAATATCTTCCTTTTCAGGTAGCAGGGAAGAGTGGATCTCCTAAATTTATTTCTAAAGGGGAAGAAAAATATCACGCTCTTTTTGGAGCATATGCTCCTTATGAAGATCCTGAAATTACCGTTTTTGTCTTAATAGAAAGCCCACCAAGTCAAGTAGTTGCCACTTTGCCGATAATTGAAGATGTTTTGCAGTGGTACTGGGACAATAGAATAAACAAGCAGACAATAATAAATAATGAAGAATATGAGTAAGAACTATGTTACGTCTCAGGCATATAAAGTTCTCAAGAAAGAATTGGAAGAATTAAAAACTAAAAAAAGAAAGGAAATAGCTGAAATAATTCAGGATGCAAAAGAGCTTGGAGATTTGTCAGAGAACGCAGCCTATCAGGAGGCAAAAGACGCGCAATCGGTTTTAGAGACGCGAATTTTGCAATTAGAGATGTTTCTTAAAAATGTTTCAATTATTCGTCATGCTTCTAATAATTCTATTATAGAATTAGGTTCAACAATCGAGGTAAAAAGTTTAACCAAACCTAGAAATAAAAAGGTGCTCACTATTGTTGGGTCCCATGAAGCTAAGCCAATTGAAGGTAAAATTTCTAATGAATCACCTTTAGGCAGGGCGTTTTTAAGTTGTAAAAAAGGAGAGATAGTACTTGTAAATACCCCTCAAGGTGAGGTAAAATATAAGATACTAAAGGTATCTTGAATTTTACCTCCTTTCATGCGGTAAAATATAAGATACTAAAGGTATCTTGAATTTATGTTATCTGATTTAATAAAAGAACGAATAAAAAAGATAAAAAAGCTGAGGAAATTAGGTATTGATCCTTACCCTGAAAAAACTCATCGTCAATTTTCTATTATTCAGGCATTAGATAATTTTTCTATTTGGTCTCGCAATAAAAAGAAAATTATTTTAGCAGGAAGAATTTGGGGAATTAGGGGACATGGTGGCGCTGTTTTTGTAGATATTAAAGACCAAACTGAAAAAATTCAGCTTTTATTTAAACAAGACAAGATAGGTCAGGACAAGATGAAATTCTTTCAGGATTTTTTTGATTTAGGCGATTTTTTAGAAGCGCAAGGCATTCTTTTTAAAACAAAAAGGGGAGAAAAAACCTTAGAAGTAAAAAATTTTAAATTATTATCTAAAAGCTTGAGGGCGCTACCAAAGGAGTGGTATGGATTAGAGAACGCAGAGGAACGTTTTCGCAGGCGTTATCTTGATTTATTGGAAAATGAGGAGGTGAAGAAAAGATTTATTCTTCGTAGTCAAATTATTTCTTCAATAAGGGAATTTTTGAATAAAAAAGAATATCAAGAAGTAGAAACACCAATTTTACAGCCTTTATATGGTGGCGCATTTGCCAATCCTTTTGTTACACACTTGGAAACTTTAAAAATGAAAATCTATTTAAGGATAGCGCCAGAACTTTATTTAAAACGTCTCATTGTCGGTGGATTTGAAAACGTCTATGAGATTGGAAAATGCTTTAGAAATGAGGGCATTGATAGGGAACATAATCCTGAGTTTACTATGTTGGAATTATATAGCGCCTATAAGACCAGAGAAGATTTAATGAAATTAATCGAAGAATTATTTAAATTTTTGGTGAAGAAATTTAAAAAAGATATTCCTGATGCAAAAGTTTTTCTTAAAAAAATATGGAGAAAGGTTGGTTTTGAAGAATTTTTAGAGAAAGAAATAGGATTAAATCTTCGTGATAATAAAGATAAATGGTTAAAGAAAGCAAAATCATTGGGTGTTTTTGTAGATAGGATAGATTCAAAAGAAAAAATAGCAGACATTATTTTTAAAAAATTACGCGGGAAGATTATTAAACCAACTTTTATCATTGATCATCCTTTAGAAATATCTCCTTTGGCAAAGAAAAAGATTGATGATCTTGAAAAAACAGCGCGTTTCCAATTTATTGTTTTTGGCTCTGAGATAGTAAATGGTTTTTCTGAATTAAATGATCCAATAGATCAAAAAGAGAGGTTTAAAAAGCAGACAGGAATGAAGAAAAAAGGGGATATTGAAGCTCATCCACAGGATATAGATTATATTGAGGCATTAGAATATGGTATGCCGCCAACAGCTGGCTTGGGCATAGGCATTGACAGATTAATAGCAGTTCTAACCCGCTCATCTTCATTAAAAGAAGTAATTCTTTTTCCATTTATGAAACCCCGTTAGAAATTAGTCTTATAAGTAAAAGTAATCTATAGTAAAAGATATAATATTTAGAGATATTTAGATGATTGCAAAAATAATTTTAAAAATTATTTTTGCCAAGAATTTCTAACGGGGTGAAACCAAAAAGTAAATTTTAAATATGTTAGATATCAAATTCATCAGAGAGCAGCCAGAAAAAATTAAAGAGGGCATCAGAAAAAAAGGTGCTGATGTTTCTTTAGTGGATAAAGTTCTTGACTTAGATAAAAAAAAGAGAGATTTATTACAAGAAATAGAAACAGTCAGAGCAAAAAAGAATACTGCTGAAAAAAAGATTATGAAAGAAAAAGACAGGGATGCGATAATGAAAGTTTTAAAAGAAGCAAAAATTTTTTTAACTGGCAAAGAAAAAGAATTTGAGCAGGTAGAAGAAGAATATAAAAAAACAATGGCTCTTATTCCTAACCCCCCTTTAGATTATGTTCCTGAAGGAAAAGACGAGGGAGGAAATGTAGTTATCAGACAAATAGGAAAAAAGCCAAAATTTAACTTTACTCCGCAAGACTATCTTTCATTAGGGGAAAAATTAGATATTATAGATACAAAAAGAGCTTCAAAAATATCAGGCTCTCGTTTTGGTATTTTAAAAGGGGGAGCAGCTATTTTGGAGATTGCTTTAATTAGATTTGTTTTTGATAAATTAACTAAAAAAGGGTTCATTCCAATAATTCCTCCTGTTTTAATAAAGCCTCGTCCTTTTTGGGGGATGGGTTATTTGGACAGGGGAGCAGAGGAAGTCTATTATCTGCCTAAAGACGATCTTTATTTAGTAGGTACATCAGAACAGATGATTGGACCGATGCATATGGACGAGGTTTTTAAAGAAGAAGATTTACCTCGTCGCTACGTAGCTTTTTCTTCTTGCTTTAGAAGGGAGGCTGGTTCTTATGGCAAAGATACAAAAGGAATTTTACGAGTTCATCAATTTGATAAAACAGAAATGTTTGTTTTTTCTAAACCAGAGAATTCAAGAAAAGAACATGATTTTTTGCTTTCTATAGAAGAGGAAATAATGAAAGATTTAAAAATTCCTTATCAGGTATTACAAATTTGCTCTGGTGATTTAGGTGATCCTGCTGTAGCTAAATATGATATAGAAGCATGGCTTCCAGGGCAGAATGATGGCAAGGGCCAATATCGAGAAACTCATTCCACTTCCAACTGCACTGATTTTCAGGCTAGACGATTGAATATTAAGTTTAAAAATAAAAATACAGGTAAAAATGAATTAGTCCATACTATAAACGGTACTGCTTTATCTGGAAGACCAATAATAGCAATTATTGAGAATTATCAAACCAAAGAAGGAAAGATAAAGATTCCTAAAGTTCTTTGGCCCTACATGAACAGAATAAAAGTTATTTCTTAATAACAAATTTTATGAGGAAGAATCGCCGCGCTTCAAGAATTTACTGGTTGAGAATTAAAATATTTTTTATTATCCTTTTTACTATTTCTTTTTTTAGCCTTGTTTATTGGTTTATTTTTCTTTCTCCGTATTTTCAGATAAAGAAGATAATTATTGAGGGATTTAATCAGTCATTTTCCAGAAGAATCGAATTAATTCTTCAACAAAATAATCGATATTTTACGCCCTTTTTGGTTTATGAGATTTTTCCGCAATATCTTGAAAACAACAAAAGCTATGCAGCCTTCTTTTTCTCTGATTTAGAAGGCCTTCTTTTAAAGCAATATCCAGAAATAGAAAAAATAGATATAAGGCCAGATATTAGAAAAGCGACTTTGGCTGTTGATATTCAACAAAGAACAATCGATTTTTTATGGTGTATTAAGGATAATTGTTATTATATGGATAAAAACGGGGTGATTTTTGAAAAAGCTCTGGAAATACAGGGTTCTTTTCTAAAAAAAATAGTAATTCTTGATACAAAAAAAAGATTTTTGGGCGATAAAGTTATTTCTCAAGATAAATTAGAAAAGATTGATAAAATATTTATTCTTGCCGGGGATAAAGAAAGTCCAATCTCAATTGATTTTTTGGAAATTAAAGAAGAGAATTTTTCAAGCATAAAGATAGTTGTTAACGAGGGTTTTCATGTCCTTTATAGCTTAACCGATGATTTTTCAGAAGTGCTTAAGATAGTAATGGAAATAAAAAAGCAAAAGCTGAAGGATGATTTTAGTAATTTAGAATACATAGATTGCCGATACCTTCCAAAAGTCTACCTTCAAATGCAGTGAGACGCAGTGAAATTATTCAGTTCTTTTGCTATAATTAAAATGGTTACATTTTAATTTCAACATTCTTGAGTGATAACGAAAGTTTGTTATAATATATTCAATGGAAAAAACAGAAATAGATTTAATTAAAAAGCGAATACAAGTTAAAAAAGAGCAATTAACTCGGCAAGAGTTGCCTATTCCCGAGGAAAAAGAATTAGTTGCTGAAACCATTGAAGAAATAATGGAAGATTCTTTAAAAGAAATGCCTCCTGGTATGGATGTTTTAAAGCCTGATACAGAAATGAAGGTACCTTTTCCTTCTAAAATTGTTTCTCAGACTGATGAATCTGATGAATCTTCTGATTCGGTTATAGAAGAAGCCAATATTAAGCTTTCTGAGCTTATAGGCATAGCAGTAGAAGAAAGTATTGGTAAAGCTGTTAGCACTGCCTTAAAAAGCGGAAATGCTTTTTTAATTGATAAATTACGCGATTCTTTGGCAGATAGATATTACCAAGTATTAAAAGCTAAAAAGTTAATTTAAAAAATGTTTTTGTTTTGGATATTATTTGTTTTAGTTTTATCAATTTTCTTGTTTTTCTTTATCAGAAAAAGATTTTTTCATTTGGAGATTAAAAAAAGCTTGAATTACCAATTGTTTTTAATAATGATTCCACGAGATTTTCCTCCTCCAGCTGGCGGAGCAGAACAGGGGAAACAAAAAACTTTTGTTGATTTTGTTTCTGTTTTCGAGCAAGCATTGGAAAGCTTAAGCAAATATAAAAAAGAATTTATTTTTGAAATAGCAGTTCATAATAGTTCCCAAGAAATTTGTTTTTACGCGGCTTGTTTGAAAAAAGACACGCAATTTTTTGAAAAAACTCTTTCGTCCCTGTTCCCAACGGCGAAAATCGAACCGGTAGACGACTATACAATCTTTTCTCCTGAGGGGAAAGTTGTCGGGTCAGATTTTACTTTGAAAGAACCATTTGTTTTACCAATTAAAACTTTTAAGTCTTTTGACCAGGACCCATTATCAACTGTTGTTAACGCCTTTACTAAAATAATTCCACGGGGCGAGGGAGCGGCTTTCCAGATAGTAATAAAACCAGATACTATTGGAACGAAAAAGAAATTTACTGGAATTAAAAAGGCTCTTTTAGAAGGCAAGAGCTTAGACGAAGCAATATTAAAATCTTCTTCATTAATAAAAGGGTCATTAAAAAAGGAATCATCTGAAGAACAAAAACCCAAACCCGTTGATGAAAATCTAATCAAGTTAATAGATGAAAAATCTCAATATCCACTTTTCTTTCTTAATGTTCGTTTGTTGGCGTCAGCGCCTACTAAAGAACGCGCTGAAGAACTATTATCCCATTTAGAGGCTTCGTTTAGCTCTCTCTCTAATCCTACTGGTAATAGTTTGACAATTAGAAAAATAAAGACAAAACAAGGATTAAAGAAATTAGTTTATGATTTTTCTTTTCGGCTTTTTAGGAGGAAAAAAGCGGTTTTATTGAATTCTTTAGAAATTGCTACTTTATTTCATTTTCCGCATCCTTTTTTGGAAAATTCCCGCTTAAAATGGTTAAGCGCTCGTAGTGCTCCAGTGCCTTTGAATTTACCAAAAGAGGGGACAATCTTAGGAAAAAATATCTTTCAGAGGGAAGAAAAAGAAGTTAAAATTCTAGACGAAGACAGACAACGCCATATTTACATAATAGGTCAAACAGGAACAGGTAAAACTTCTTTAATGAGGAATATGTTTATTCAGGATATTGTTGCTGGAAAGGGTGCCTGTTATATTGATCCTCACGGTGATACTGCTGAGTATTTAATGGGATTGATACCAGAATCCAGGCACAAAGATGTTATATATTTTAATCCTGGGGATTTTGAAAGATCATTTGGTTTAAATATGCTTGAATGGGATAGGCAATATCCTTTTCAAAAATCTTTTGTGACTAATGAACTTCTTGAGATTTTAGATAAACTCTATGATTTAAAAACAGTAGGGGGCCCTGTTTTTGAACAGTATTTTCGTAATGCGTTGCTTCTTCTACTTGATGACACTGAACAAACTCATACTTTGAATGATGTTCCGCGTATTCTAATAAATCCTGATTTTCGCAAATCATTATTAGAAAAAACACCCAATCCAATGGTAAAGGAATTTTGGGAAAAAGAAGCGGAAAAAGCCGGTGGGGAATTAGCTTTGGCTAATGTTGCGCCTTATATCAATTCCAAACTTAATCCTTTTTTGGCTAATGATTTAGTCAGGCCTATTATCAGCCAGAAGAAATCATCCATTGATTTTCGAAAAGCTATGGATGAACAAAAGATTTTAATTATTAATCTTTCCAAGGGATTATTAGGGGATATAAATAGTTATCTTTTAGGAATGATAATTGTAGGAAAATTAATGATGGCATCATTTTCCCGCGTTGACATTCCAGAAGAACAGAGGAAAGATTTTTATCTCTACATTGATGAATTTCAGAATATTACTACTGATACAATTTCCACAATTTTTTCAGAAGCTAGAAAATATCGCCTTAACTTAACGGTTGCCAATCAGTTTTTGGGACAATTAAAAGAGCCAATTCTTAAATCTGTTTTTGGTAATGTGGGAACGATTATTTCTTTTCGGATAGGAAATGAAGATTCTGAGTTTTTGGCTAAATATTTTGCTCCGGTCTTCAGTGCTTATGATTTAATCAATCTTGATAATTTTGATGCTTATATTAAATTAACAATTCAAGGTCAGGTTTCACGGGCATTTAATGTAAAAATAAATAAACCAATAGATTCTGATACAAAGAAACAAGAATCATTAAAACAACTTTCTTCTTCCAAATATGCTCGTCCTCGTAATGAAATTGAAGAAGAAATCCGCAAAGGATATAAATAATTTATTGTGTTTTCTATCCAATTTATAAAATTTATTTTAGTTGGACTCTCTAATTTTGTCATTGCCTTCGGTATTCTAAATTTATTAATGTTTTTAACAGGAATTACCTCTGGTTTTTATTATTCAATATTTATAGCGATTTCCTTTGCCTGTGCCGTTATAAATAGTTATATCTGGAATAAAAGATGGACTTTTAAGAGAGGAAACAAACTTGAAAAAAAAGAATTTTCCAAGTTTTTTACAATTACTTTAATCACCTTTGGTCTTAATATAGTTTTGGCTTCTGCATTAGTGAATCTTGTTGGACCAATTTGCGGAATTTCTTCTTATATTTGGGCTAATATCAGCGCATTAGCTGCTGCTAGCTTTACTACTTTAATCAACTTTTTCGGTTATAAATACTTGGTTTTCTCCCGTCATCCTGAGCATTAGCGAAGGATCTCTTTTAAACTCCTCTATTTTCTGCTACAATATACAAATTATGGCTCAACTTGTTTTTTCTCGCAAATATCGTCCCAAGGTTTTTGCTGAAGTAATCAATCAAAAAAATACGATCAAGACCTTATCTAATGCCCTTATACAAGGGCAAATTGCTCATGCCTATCTTTTTTCCGGACCCCGTGGAGTAGGAAAGACAACAGTAGCTCGTTTATTAGCTAAGGCCTTAAATTGCCAAAACCGAAAATCCAATGAATTTGAGCCTTGTAATAAATGTGAGTCCTGTCAAGCGATTAATGCTGGACATTCTTTGGACTTGATAGAAATAGATGCTGCTTCTAATCGTGGGATTGAAGATGCTCGTTCTTTAAGGGAAAATATCAAATTTCCACCAATTAATTCCAAATATAAAATTTTTATAATAGATGAAGCGCATCAAATAACCAAAGAAGGTTTTAATGCTTTGTTAAAAACCCTGGAAGAACCGCCAGAGTACGTAATTTTCATCTTAGCTACGACAGAACCAGATAAACTACTTGCGACTATTCTTTCTCGAGTTCAACGCTATGATTTTAAAAAATTAAATTTAAATGATACGATTAAACGTCTCATTTATATCTGCAAACAGGAAAAAATAAAATTTGAAGAGGAAGCATTAAGATTAATAACTCTTTATTCTGAAGGGGATCTACGTGATGCAGAATCATTATTAGGACAAATATCTTTAGTAACAGAAAAAAATATTACAAAAAAAGCGGTAGAGGAATTAGTAGGGGCTATTAATTTTGAAAAAATAAAAAGATTTATTGATTGCTTGGCAAAGAAGAATAAAGAAAAAGCATTGGAATTTATTAGCAAGATTTACGATGAAGGCTATGATTTGGAGGTTTTTAACAAAGAAGTGTTGAATTATTTAAGAAAAGTTTTATTGCTTAAAATTTCTCCAACACTGGGGAAATTATTGGAAAAGGATACAACTTCTGAGGAAATGACAACTTTATTTAAGCAGGCAGAGTTTTTTAATACTCCTTATCTTGAGAAATTATTAGGAAGATTTATTGAAATTCAGGTACAACTTAGGCGAACACCAATCCCAACATTGCCTTTTGAAATATGCATTAGCCAAGAGCTTTAAGAAATTATTGCGGGATCGTCTAATGGTAGGACGCATTCCTCTGGAGAATGATATCCTGGTTCGAATCCAGGTCCCGCAGCTATTGACAATGTATTACCAATGTGCTATCCTAATGATACTAGGATTAGTGAAAGATTGCACATTGAAATTTATCTTAAAAAATAGAAGATTTAGGTATATTAAATAAATATAAAGGAGGAAATGAAAATGAAACTGCTTGAATTAAAACAGGGAACAATGTTTAGGGTTTTTGGTGGTATAAGTAAATATAATGATGTATACAAAACAGGAACTAAATATGGTGATTGTGAAAATAGGGTAATAATAAGAAATATGAGAACAGCAAAAAGGGGAGTATTTTCAGGAAATTTAAAAGTAATACCCATACCTATATCTACCTAAGACTAAGGGCGCAGATAGAATTATCAATCAATAAAGATAATATCTATCTGCGCTGTCTTTATTTATATAGGTTGATAATTTCTAAATATAAAGGTAAAATTAAAAATAATATGATTCTTTCAGACAGAGATATAAAAAAGGTAATAAAAAGTAAAAAGTTAATTTTTAAACCGAGTTTAAGTAAGGGTCAAATAGGCCCTGCTTCTATTGATTTGAAATTAGGGCCGATTTTTAAAAAATTTAATGTTACCAAGCAATGCCTTTTAGATACTAAAAAAAGGTTGCCAGACGAAGATTTTATTATTACTAAAAAAGTAAAGATAGGGGAATCTTTTATTTTACATCCCAATGATTTTATTTTAGTTAGCACTAAAGAATATGTAAAAGTGCCAGATGATATGGTTTTAAAGATAGAAGGCAAAAGCACTTTAGCCAGAATGGGAATTTTAGTGCATACAGCTGGTTTTGTAGATCCAGGATTTGAGGGGACTTTGACATTGGAAATTAGCAATCAATCTAATTTGCCAGTGGCTTTATACCCTGATATGCATATTTGTCAGATAGCAGTAGAATTTTTATCTTCGCCAGCAGAAGTTCCATATAATAAACGGAAAAAATCACTTTATTCCAAATCAAAAGGCCCAATAGTTGCCAAAACCAATAATCTATTTGATAAATCAAAAAAATAATAGTATAATCAAAACATTCCGCGGTAGCTCAATGGTAGAGCGTCTGGCTGTGGATGATTCCTATTTCGCAGCTTTCAGGGGAAACCTTGGAATGAACATCTCGGGATAACGGTGAAGGCTAAAGTTTGATAATATCAAACTATGCTAATACCGTGGGAACCTTGTGTTATAACACGGGGGCGCCGTAGAGACTAGATACCGAGACACCTAAATCTGTTTTAAACAGACAAGGTGAAGATATAGTCCACCCTTTAAGGAAACTTAGAGATTAGGTGTAACCAGTAGGTTGTAGGTTCGAATCCTACCCGCGGAGCAACGTAGGATTTTGAAGATAGATTTCCTCCAATTCGTTATTTGTTATGCGGTTTTTCAGAGGTTCTAACCTTTGATTAATTGCTTTAACCTGTTTGGCCACTTTTTCAATAAGGAAAAGTGGTTTTTGTATTGTTATACTTAGCTTTTTATCTTTTAAAATGAGGTTCGAACCTAGGGCTGTTAGAATTTCTTTTTTGTCTTTGATGTCTCCATTTTCAAATCTTTCTTTAGCTTTTTCAGCAAATAAAAATGCTTCCTCAGCTTTCTCTAATTGTTTATTAATTCTGTTTCCTGTATCCGCGAGTAATTCTTCTAATCGAATCTTTTCCTGACTTAACTCCGATTTTTTTCTCAGAAATTCTTTTTTCGTTATATCCTCAGCAGATCTCATATCAATAAGATTATCAATTCTCTTTAAACATTTTTTATAGCTTTCTTGATGGTTTACTATAATTTGGTTCCTTGCTTTACTTTCTTTTTTATTTTCAATTTGTATCCACTTCATTGCCCATTGATGAAATTCTGGAGGAATTTCAATTCCACCCAAAATATCCAGGATTTGTTTTTCTAATTCTTTTTGTTCTATAGATTTTTGGGAGCAATGAGAATCTTTTTTCTTGGTGCAATGATAATAAATATATTTATGAATATTTCCGTTTTTTTGTATTTTAATTTTTTCTTCGGCTGTAATCATTGCTTCGCATTCGCTACATCTAATCATTCCGGTAAAAGCGAAAGTATGCGTTTTAGATCGAGGTTTACCTTTTCTCCCAAGTAAAATTTGAATTTTGTCATATTCTTCTAGAGTTATCATAAGTTTATGTTTGCCCTTATACCAATTTCCACTTTCTTTTGGATATTCAAATTGACCATAATAAAATGGATCAGTTAGTATTCTATAAACAGTACTTCTGGCAACTTTTCCTCCTTGCTTATTTTTTAATCCCCATTTCTCAGTAGCGATTTTTAAAATTTTAGGCGGTGTATAGCAACCAGTAAGCATTAAATCAAATATCTTTCTTATAAGATCAAACCTTTCCGGGTCTTTAATAATTTCTTTTTCTCCTTTTCTTTTTAAAGGATTATGCATATAACCTAAAGAGGCATAGGTAGGATACCATCCTTTTTCTGCCTTTGCTCTTAGCCCTCTCTTTGTATTTTCACTCAGATCTCTTATAAACTGATTTGCCATGCCAAATTCTACACTCATCATCAAAACATTATCAGTAGGATAATAATCCCTATTGTATGTTTTGATATGTTTTATTGTATTACTCTGAAGTAACCACATGATATTTCCGCCATCGATAGGGTTTCTGGCTAATCTATCCAGCTTCCAACATAAAATTCCCTGGGCTTCTCCTTTGGAGATTCTCTGGATCATATCATTAAACTGGCTTCTTCCTGGTGCCTTTGCTGACTGAGATTCAGTGAGAACATCAATGATTTTTAGCTTTTCTTTCTTAGCTACCCCAGTTAATTCTTTTATTTGTGAATCAATTGAAGCTACCTGTCTATCTTCAGATTCAGATGATTTTCTTGCATAAAGAAAATATTTAATTTTTGATGTTATTTGTTCCATAAATTTAGAATTAAAGGGACGGCCTATAATTGACCCAGCCCCACTGTTTCACAAGGATCCAGCAATACTGGTATAGACCGCCCCTTTAAGGACATTATCGCTAGATTGATTCCCTGTGAGGTATCTGGGTCAATATTTTATTATATCTCTTTTGCTTTATGAAAATCAACTGCAACTGTTATGCAAATCTTTTATTATTCCTCGCGCGCGCGAACCCCCCTATACCCCCCCTTAAATTTACAAGCTTATTTATACTTCCGGCCAATGATTTCCTTAATAGGAACGAACCCTTTATCTTTATCATTTTTATAATTCCTTTTATTATTAATAAAACTTCTTTTTATATAATTCTTTATAACAGGTTTATCATTATGAATAGAGGTACGTTCATTAGTGGGCTGGTAATAATGAAGTAATAACCATTCATTTGATAAATTCATCAATCCTTTACGACGATTGTTCCAGGATATAATTTTGTATTTTTTAAAATCCTTGAGATATCTTTTGGTTGTTGATACCGATTTACCACAACGATCTGCTATTGTTTTTAGATATGCCTTTAAACAATTTATATGTTTTCCTTGTCCTTTTCCTTCAATACTAGCAAGTTCTGTTAAAACAAAGTATAAAGCAAGGGCAGTTGTAAGCTTTTCTTTATGAAAATGCTCTCGGATTTTTGGGATTAATCTAGTATCCTGCCAAGCAAAAGGGACACCCCTGAGACGTAAAGGTCTAAGCTTCAATTTAGTATTAGGATTTTGTTTCATTTTTTTTAATTTCTAACCATCTTTTTTTAGAGGGGGTATTAAGCCACTCTAAATTGCTCTCAGGCACAAAATTCAATAAACCATCTGGCATAACCTGCCCTCCTGATATAAAGACCTTACCATGAATAGTTTTCTTCGAAGGGGGTCTCATCCAGCGACATTTTTCAGCAGATCCTCCGATTCTTAATGAAAGCCTTATATCAAGAGGACATAAATTTTGATTGCACCTATCAAAACGAGGGCATTTTTTAAGATTATTATAAGATTTATCGTTAGTCATATTTAGTTGATTGTTTATTAGTTGGGGGCTTATAGACAATTTTAAAGAGCAGGAGGAGCCTTTTAGCCATTTCCTGAGCAGTTTTGTCATCTATATCCTGATGAAATTTTCGGGTATAGATCGTTTTAAATTCCTTAATTGCTTTTTTGCTTAATAACATAAAACTCCAGATTATCTCTGGAGTTATTATACAAAATTGCTAATTTAAACTGGTCTCAAGATATGAGCCCAAATTACGAATTTAAAAATCTATTTATATCGATACCTAATTCTTTTTAAATTTTTAGTTTTTTTGGTTTCTTTTTCCCCGTCTTTTTTACTAGAAGAAGTAGGTTCTCCATATATAGCATCATGTTTTTCCCAATCAGACTTTGATTTAGTTTTATCTAATGTGAATAACTTTTCTGCAGTTTCTAGACCTTTTTTAGGATAGTATCTTTTGTCTATCTTTTTGGCCTTTTTTAGCTTATCTTGAGAATGTTTTACCATATGCCAATATTTTTTCAAATCTCGTAAAGATGTAGTTTCATATACTTGAATGAATAACTCTAGTTCCTTGGTATCTTTATTTTTTTCGATTTTAAGACTAAAATTCATATCTTCAGGAATTTGGCTTATTTCTTCTGGAGATAAATATTTTGCTAAATCCATTCCTGCTAATTTATTAGAAATAGAAAAATCATTAGTTACAATAAAAATAGCTACCCTATATCGCCAAAGACTAATAGGATAGAGTTTGTATTTTTCACATAGATCTAATATATCTTGATTAAATTTAGTGTTGGCGGTAAAGAGATTTTCTTTAGTTGGCTCTTCAGAGCGAAATAAATTCTTTTTTTTTGCTTTTTCAACGACATCGGAAGGTTTTTCTTTCTTCAAGAATCCTTGATAAGCCATTTTTATTAGTTCTATTATAATTTTATCTATTGCTGTTTTATGTTTTTCTATAAAACTAGGCCATTTTTTTCGTAAAACAGCTACATCCTTTAAAAATTCTTTATTAATTTTTAGAAGTCTTATTGTTTGCTCTATTTTAGGATTTTTAGCCTCTGAGAGCCATCCTTGCATTTTTTTGTCAGTCATATAAATAATATAATTATGTCTTATTCAACCCTATTTTAGCAATAAAATATGACTAAATAAAGCTAAAATGGTGATTGATTAATATAATTAACGAGGGTACAATTCTGCTTCCCTTTTTATCAATTTATGTTATTCTTTAATTGTAAAAACTAAATAATCAAAGTTGCCTAAGTTCTAATATAGGATATGGCATAAAAAACCCATCCCTGATATTAAGCTCCTCGTCAGAGCTCAGGGATGGGTCTATACCGAAAGGTATAGGGCGACCGAAAGGTTGTCGTTGGCGGGGAGCTTTGTGTTTCCAGCCAGTAAATATAAGCATAAAAATTAAAACCCATCCCTACTATGTCTAATCAGAATAAACTTTGGCAGATTAACAAACTTATTTGCGGCGATAATTTAGAAGAGTTAGCTAAACTTCCTAAAGAGAGTATAGATCTGATTTATATTGACCCGCCATTTTTTACTCATAAACAGTATGAAGTTGTATTTGGCGATGAGGCGGAGATTAGAAGTTTTAAAGATAGATGGGAGGGCGGAACAGAAAATTATATTAGTTGGCTTAAACCAAGAGTTCAAGCATTGTATGAGATATTGAAATCTACAGGCTCTTTTTACATACATTGCGATTGGCATGCCAACGCTCATATAAGAATTATGTTAGATGAGATATTTGGGGTAGAAAATTTTAGAAATGAGATTATTTGGGCTTATAAGGGCGGCGGACAAAGTAAAACAAGGTTTCCAAGAAAACACGATACAATTTATTTTTATACAAAAGGAGATAATTGGACTTTTAATTATAATGAACCGAGTCTTAAGGAAGAATACTGCCGAGAACTAAAAGACGAAGTCGCTATTAGAAGACCAGGTGGAAAAAAGAAAGTCTATAAGTGGGAAGGTAATCCGTTAGGGAAAATGGTGGAAGATGTATGGAATATACCCGTAATAAATCCAATGGCAGAAGAGCGAGTAGGTTATCCCACCCAAAAACCAGAAGCACTTTTAAAAAGAATAATAGAGGCGTCCTCAAACAAAAATGATATAGTTTTAGACGCTTTTTGTGGTTGCGGAACAACAGTAGCTGTAGCTCAACGATTGGGTAGAAGGTGGATAGGAATAGATATTTCACCAACAGCAATCAAGATAATGCAACGAAGATTAGGAAAAACTTTAGGAACGATAGAGGGTATTGATTATGAAGTGATTGGTATGCCGACTACAATAGAGGAAGTAAAAAAATTAGAACCTTTTGAGTTTCAAAACTGGGTAGTGATAGACAAAATGAGGGCTAATGCGAGCAGAAAGAAAGTTGGGGATATGGGGCTAGATGGTTATTACCCAAGGAGTGTTTTAACTGAAGAAGCAGGAATACAGGTAAAGCAGTCTGATAAAGTAGGGCGTAATGTTATAGATAATTTTGAGACTGCCCTAAAAAGGGCAAATTATAAAAAGGGTTATATTGTAGCTTTTAGTTTTACTAAGGGTGCTTACGAGGAAGTAGCAAGGATTAAAAATAAGAAGGAGTTAGAAATAAGGCTAATCACAGTTAAGGATTTACTAGAAAAGAAAAATCCCATTTTGTAAATATTTGAACAAGTGATTTCGATAAAGATGGAAATTGGAATCCTAAAGAAATATGAATTCTAACTTCGTCCAGCCATACCTTCTTAAGGACATTTTCTGACGATTTATCAGATATTGACTTATTGACTTGTATTGTTATACTTTAAACAATCTATTTTAATTAATTTTTAAAAATGAAAATATTGAGACCTAAAAACACTAAACGAAGAGGTTTAATGGAATTTTTTGGTTATTCAAGTGGAGATAAATTCGTTGGAGTCTGTCTTACTTTTGATATTATTGAAGAAGGTGACAACTCAATTGAAGTAATGAAAAGTGTAGAAGAGGCAGCTATTCTTCATCTTAAAACTGTTTGCAGAAAACAACTTTCTGATGATTTACTAAATCGTTATGCACCCCAAGAGTTTTGGGATAAATATTTTGAATTTCAGAAAAAGATTAAAGAACAAAAGCTTACACGAGTCAGGTTGGAATCGGCTAAGCAACTTAAATACAACCCTAACTCCATTCCTGCTTTGGTTGGTTGTTTGGCTTAATTTTAAGTTATGCCAAGAAGATTTCGTAATTGGTCATATAAAGATGTTATTAATTTTCTAAAATCTCACGGTTTTAGTTTTTTTAAATCTAAAGATGGTTCTCATGATGATTGGAAGGTTTGGATTAGTAGTGGAGATGATAAAATAGTAGAAATAAATTTTAATACAAATGCGAAGTCTTATCCAGAATTAACTCTTAGAACAATGATCAGGCAGTCTGGAATAGAGAAAAAAGAATGGCTTGAATGGGCATTGAGTGGAAGAAAGTCAAAAAAAAAGAGAAAGGAAAGAGGGAAAAAGACAATAAAAATTCCCAAAGATAATTGAAGATTTACTATATGTTGTAGATTTTTATTATCCAAAACAGGTTCTAACATCGTCCAGTTCCCAGAGCGGATTTTTTTAAGAAGAATCGTCTCGTAAAAGAGGCGGTTTTTTGGTAGAATATGGATAATATGAAGATAAACGAAGATTTTATTAATTTATTATTAGAAAAAAGAGAAGCCCTTGTTTATCGTTTATTGAATGAAGAAGGTTTAAATTATTTTGTAGAAAAAGAATTAAAAGAGGGACTTCCTCTTCACAAATATAATAAAAATTCGTTAGAGCCATTAGAGGATGTTGTTTATACAGTTAAGTTTCTTATTGACCAGGAATTAGTGGAAAAAATAACTAAACATTCAGTAGCTATACCTGATTTTGGAGAAGTGCAGAAAGATAT
Source organism: uncultured Candidatus Saccharibacteria bacterium (assembly GCA_964479005.1). Taxonomy (GTDB): domain Bacteria; phylum Patescibacteriota; class Minisyncoccia; order UBA6257; family UBA6257; genus DAOVIY01. Next base: position 281,290 of record CAYZJA010000001.1, on the reverse strand, counting down.
TGATAGGTTTAACTGGATAGAAGAAGAATTTGAAAAAATTTACGGACTAATGTTAAAAGTGAAGCCGGAGTTATTTGATTATAAAAAAAGAGGATATAAGACAGAAAAACAAGAGCAAGAACTTAAGAATATTCACTTAATAATTAAAGTCGCAATTCTCAGTGTTCTTTTTGGTTTTCTTTTGAGTGAATATTATTTAGGATTAATTAATTTTTTACTGAAAGCCTGGAAAGGTTTAGGACAAATTTTAAATTGAATCCACTAAACAGGTTCTAACATTGTTTATTCCAATAGGTGATTATAAATAAGAAATTAGAATGATTTTAATCAATTAATATAAATTATATGAGACGTGATGAGAAAATGGGAGAAATAATATCTAGACCAAAAGAAATCTTCAAATTATATTATTCTGATAGAAAATGGCTAATAGATATAATTGGATTTACAGGCATCATAGCTAGTTTATTTCTACAAATAAATCAGTATCAAACTGAATCGCTGAGAATGTTGCAATGCCTGTTGCTGTTAATTTTTGGGTTACTTATTGGCTACTGCATTATTGATTTCTGGATTAGATATGCCAAAACCTCAGTCGATAATCTTTTTGAGAATGCAATCGGTGGCATAATATTAAGTATTGGAATTATTATATTCTTAGGTAGTTTGTTTTCATTTATAAAGAGTGTTTTTGCTAATGAATTAAGATTAATTTTCCTTTATAATTCAGTTGCTATAGCTATTATAACTGTTTATTTTCTTGTATACTTCGCTCTTAAATTACAACTAGCGTATCCACAAAAGAAAAAACTAATTTTGATACTTTTAGACATAATGGCTGGCGTCTTAGGCTACATATTTACAATCCTTATACTCGGTAAACCTTTTTATTCTCTATTAGTCATGCTTTACATGTCTTATTATACTTTTCTTAGTATATTATTTAGTCTGAATATAATAAAAACGATTAAGGTATTAAATATAATGATTTTGATCTCTTGTTTATTGTTCATGCTAGCTCAATATTTATCCGGAATTCTATTTATATAGTTAATTGGTTAAATACATAACTATAATTTGAAGATTTTTATTAAATGATAGGCTAGTTAAAAAATTATCCAATATTCAATCTTAGACAATGAATAAAAATTATAATTTTATTTCAGGTGCTGTCTTAGTCGCAATCTCTTCATTACTTGGTTATTTGATGGCCTTCTTTTATGAGTATGGATATTTAAGTTATTTTCATATTCCTACACAATTAATAGAGTTAAATTTAACAAATATCTTAATTGCTGCGGTAGCAACCTTAGGAATGATGTTTTTATTATTGACTGTGCTTAATATCTTTTCACAAATGGGATTATTAAATACTAAAACGGCTCTTGGCAGAAGTAGAAATTTTGCTTTAATGTATACGGCGTACGCAGTTATTATGGTTTTAATCTACAAAACAGCATGGAAACAATCGTTATGGCTTTTAATTGTGGCAGCAGTTCTTTTAATGATTGAGTTTTTGTGGCCATTTATTTTCCAAAAAGATAAAAAAACATTGGAAGAAAAATTTTTAGCACAAGAAAAAATTGAAAGAGAAGTTATATCCAATGATTTGTTCAGTAGAATAATTGAAAAAATAGGTCGTTCAATTTTTCAATTCTTATTTCTATCTCTTGTTTTACTTTCAATTGCGTTCAATATGGGGAGGAGCGAAGCATTAAATCAGAAATCCTTCGTTTTATTGGGACTAAACTCAAATAAAACTGTTATCAGAATTTACAGTCAAAATTTGATAGTAATTGAGTTTGACAGAGAAAGTAAAAGAGTTGCTAACTCATTCCTTTTAATAAATAGAGATAATTTCAGTGAGTCAACGCCGTTCATTACTGAAGAAATTGGTCCTCTTATAATTAAGTGATTTAGTGGGGAACTGCAGCGTGCTAGTTTCGCTGGCACGAAATTTGGTGGTCCCGTTTTTCTACATAAAACAGGTTCTAACATCGTCCAGTTCCCGGAGCTATCTAATTCGGTCGCCGACCCAAATTTGTGATATAATTTAGTTATGAAAAAACAAACATGCATCATAATAGCAATTATAGTGGTTATAGTTATTGTCCAATTAATTGGATTTTTAATGTCCGACACAGGTTACTTTTTTTCACCAACAATCGATGCCATATTAGGTGGTATTGAACTATTTGGTCTTGGTATCTGGTTAGGCATTTCTATTGGCAAAAAGAGGAGTCAATAAAAAAGCAGGAGAAACAATTAAAGTTTAATTAAATTATGAAAGATTTAGAAACAGAGCTTAGAAAAATTAGGGACGAGGTTATAAATTGCAAAAAATGCTCTCTTTATGAAGAACGGATTAAAAGTGGATTCTATCCAGTAATTGGGGAAGGAAATCATCAAGCAAAAATAATATTTATTGGTGAAGCGCCAGGACTCCAGGAGGCTAAAACTGGCCGACCTTTCTGTGGAGCAGCAGGAAGAATTTTGGATGACCTTTTGGATTCAGTCAGTATCAAAAGAGGAAATGTTTACATTACCAATATTTTAAAAGACAGACCTCCTGAAAATCGTGACCCTCAGAAAGAAGAAATTGAAGCTTGTGTTCCTTATATAGAAAGACAAATTGAAATGATTAAGCCAAAAGTTATTTGTTCTTTGGGTAGATATTCAATGGAATTTTTAATGGAGAAGTTTGGCTTGAAGGATGTAATTGAACCAATTAGCAAAATTCACGGAAAAGTTTTTGAAGCAAAAATTCTTTTCCAAAGTATAAAAATTATTCCATTCTACCATCCAGCTGTAGCAACTTACAATCCAAATATGAAAGAAGTTTTACAAAAGGATTTTCAAATTTTAAAAAAATTTAAATAATGCCAGACAATTTAATTTGTACATTTTATAGTTCAATACACTTAATAATAAAAACTTGACAAAGCATTTTAATAAGGTAAACTTAAGGTAAGTTTAAGTTTAACTTATAATTATGGAAAATATCATTAATCTTAAAAGTTTGAGAGAAAATATGCAAGAATATGCCCAAAAAGTTAAAAGAGGGCACTCTTTTATGGTTTTTAAAAAGTCAAAACCATTATTTAAAATTTCTCCAATTGACGAAGAGTATTGGGAAGAAGTGATAGACTTTACTAAAATTAAAAAAGGAGGAATTAGTCTGAAAGAATTGCTTCAACGCCTATAACTATACTTCATGGATAAGATTGAGAAAGCATTAAATAAATTAGGGTTTAAAGAAAGACAAAAACTCAAGAGTATTCTTCTTCGGATAGAAAGAAATAACTTTCGCAATTTAGACTTGAAAAAATTAAAAGGAAGAAAGGATATTTTTCGTATTCGTAAAGGCGATATGCGTATTATTATTTACAAAACAGATGACTCTATAAAGATTTTAAGCATAGAACATAGAAGCAGTAAAATTTATAAAAAGAGATAGATAGTAACTCAAGTTAACAAAAATCGCCTTAAAGGCGATTTTTTGATAGAATACAAATAATATGAAAATTCCACAAAAGTTATCAAAGATTTATAAGGAATTTGATAATTGTAAGAGGTGTAAAAAGGAAAATAATCCACTTTTACATATTTTAGGTGGTGGTAAATTCCAAAATCCCCAATTTCTTTTTCTTTTTATTAATCCAACCCATCTTAATCTATCAAGTCATAAAGATTATAAAGGAAAGAGAAGATATCCTTTTATAGGAGTTCGTTATTTCTACCGTTTTTTATCAGAAGCAGGTTTTTTAGATAAAAAAATAATAGATGATATTTACAAAAAAGGATGGCAGATTCATGATGAAAGTAGGATTGAGCAAAGTTTGATAAATAATAATGTCTATATCACTAATTTAGTTAAATGTACTAAATATAATCCAGATAGCCCCAGTAAAGATATAATGAAGCAAGATTTTCTCTTATTACAAAAAGAAATAAATATAGTTCTGCCAAAATATATTATTGCCTTTGGAAAGCTTCCTGTAAGGATGATAGCAGGCAAAGACATTCGTCTAAAAGATTGTTTGGAAAGAATCAGAGGTAATTCTTATCAGCCCATTCAATCAGTTAATGTTTTAGGTAAGATATACAAAGTTTTGCCTTGTTACTTTCCAGTTGGGAGAGGCAATCGTCATGGGGCTTTAGAGATTTTAAGTTATATTAAAAAACGATACACAGATTAAATTATCTACCAGTTTTTTTTTGGTAGCATTTAATAAAATAAAGGAAAAAGTATGCCATTTACACCATTCCATTGGGGACCGAGTTCTTGGATAGGACTAATACTATTTAAGATTTTTAATTTCCATAAACATAGATTTTTTGCTTGCCCTGAGCCTGCCGAAGGGGTAGAATATATGAAAGGTCTAAACATTAAATTAATTTAAAAAATATGGCAAATATAATTATTGTAGCAATCGTTATTATCTTTTTATCTTCAATTAGGCAGATAAACCAATATGAAAGAGGGATTAGGTTTATGTTCGGAAAATATGCTGGTTTAATGAATCCTGGTTGGAGATTGGTTTGGCCAATTGTTCAGTCTTACAAGAAAGTAGATTTAAGAGTAAAAGCAGTGGATGTGCCAAATCAAGAGGCGATTACAAAAGACAATATTTCAGTTAGTGTAAACGCAGTTATTTATTATAAAGTTAGAGAAGCTGATAAAGCAATTTTAGAGGTAGAGAATTTTTACTATGCTATTTCTCAATTAGCTCAAACAACAATGCGGGATGCTGTAGGTCAAGTGGATTTAGACGGACTTCTTTCTCAAAGAGATAGAGTTTCAGAAAACATAAGAAGTATTATTGATAAAGCTTCTGATCCTTGGGGGATTCAAGTTAATAACGTTGAGTTAAAAGACATAACCTTACCAGAAGAAATGAAGAGAGTAATTGGTAAACAAGCTGAAGCAGAAAGAGAGAAAAGGGCGATAATTATTAAAGCAGAAGGGGAGGTAATTGCCGCAAACAATATGGCTAAAGCTGCTGGCGTATTATCATCAGCTAATGGCGCTCTTCATTTAAGAACCCTTCAATCAATTAATGATTTGAGCTCTGATCAGTCAAATACCATTATTTTTGCCGTACCTTTAGAAATTTTGAGATCTTTTGAGGGATTTGGTAAAAGTTTACTAAGAGGAGAAAAAGATAAATAATAGATAAAGGGTTAAAATTAATAAACTAAAATACTATGCCTAAAACATATAAAACAATAATCATGGTTCTTGCCATAATAATAATCGCAATATTAGGTTATTGGGTTTATAATTCAACATCAACACCTGATGTTGGGACAGTACCAGAAGGAAATAATGATTCTGTTATTAATGATGATCATACTGTGGACGAATTAATTACTTTTAAAGAATGTGTAGAGGCCGGTAATCCTATTCTTGAATCTTATCCTCGCCAATGTGAAACATCTGGCGGCAGGACATTCATAGAAGAATTTTGCAGCAAAAAAGACACACAAGAATTATTAACTTTGGCTGATGCCAAACAAATTGCTATAAATAGTGAATGCGGCGATAGGCTTAAAGAACCTAGTATATGTAATCAAGATACTGGGACTTGGTGGATAGATTTGGATATTGAAAAAGAAGGTTGTAATCCTGCGTGTGTTATTGATGTTATAACAAAAGAAGCATCAATAAATTGGAGATGCATGGGGGCGATAGATTAAATATATGAAAAAATATACCTTGGTTAGAACAATTTATCTTTATATTTTTGCTTTATTGGGTTTAGTCCTTTTGATTATTGGTAGTGTTAATTTTCTTAACATGGGCCTTAAGGCTTTTATTTTTACTCAAGCCGATGAAGAAAGTAGAATTCTTAGTAAACAAATGCCAGCTCCTTTTTCAGTTCTAAAAATTGAAAATATACAACAGGATATAGAAGAAGGAAAAGATATCTGTCTTTCTGAGGAAGAGAAGACTGGTATTGAAAGTTGGTTAGCTGATTATAATACTTGGAAGGAAAGTAGATCAAAAGTTGATCCAATTACGGCACGAAGACATCGAGATGCGTCTTTGAACTTATCCCTGATTTTAATTGGTTTACCATTGTACCTTTTTCACTGGCGGATTATAAAGAAGGAAACCGAGGAAAAGGAAAAAGAAAAAGTTAATGAAGATGAAGATTAATTTGGATGATTAATTTTGCTGTCATAGTTGGAGCCATTGGAATGATATTTTTGTTAACTGCTTTTGCCCTAAACTTATTTAAGAAAGTTACGCAAGATTCGTTGATTTATAACATCTTTAATATTATTGGCGCAGGGCTTTTAGCTTATTATGCTTATGCTTTAAACAGTATTCCTTTTTTAATTCTTCAAGCTATTTGGATATCTTTTGCAGTTTATAAATTAATATTTTCTAACAGAAGAAATTAAAAAAATGAGGAAGTTATTATTTATTGTATTTACGTTATTATTTATTGGCAGCTTATTGCCAGTTGCTTTAGCAAAAGATGAGCAAAACGCTATTTGCGCTGTTTATTTTACAGGGATTGGATGCTCGTATTGCGCTAAAACAGATCCAGTTGTTCTTATTGATTTATTAAGGGAATATCCTGACTTAGTTATAATAGAATATGAAATTTATCAGCAACAAGTAAATGCGCCTTTACTTTTTGAATACGATTCTGAATATCATTCTGGGCTAGGTATACCTTTAATAATATTTAATCAGGACAACTATCTTATTGGAGGCGCTCCAATTATTGAAAATATAAACGGAACAATTAATAAATTTGATAATAATAACTGTCCTTTAATAGACGGTTCTTCGGTTGATTTTAATAATCTTGATATAACTTCTTTGGAGGGCCAACCAAAAATATGGAAAAATCAGAAGATTTTGATAAAGATTAGTGGAAAAGGTGATAGTGAGATATTAAAAGAATTATTAACGATAGACGATATTACTTCTGTTATAGATACAGAAGAGATTAATTATGAGATTATAGAACCAAGGCCAGTTCTTCTTTCTGGAAAAAAGATATATTTTGATAATGCTATTCAATTAGATGGTTGGATTTTTCAATGGAATGGAGAAGAGATAGATAGAGATGTGCAACAAGCGAATATACAAAAAGATACTACATCTACAGTTATAGATATATCTTCCAAAAGTGTCCCGGGGAAAAAGCTCACATTAACAAAAATTCTTTCTCTTGCGGTTGTTGATGCGATAAATCCTTGCGCTTTGGCTGTTTTGGCTTTAATGTTAGTAGCGATTTTAACCTATAATCCAAAGAAAAAAAGAGATGTACTACTTGCTGGATTTGCCTTTGCTTGTTCAGTTTTTATTATGTATTTATTTTATGGATTAGTTATTATAAAATCTTTTCAACTTATTGAAGCGTTAACTAATGTTAGGGTATTGTTGTACAAGATTCTTGGTTATGCCGCTATTATTTTAGGAATTTTAAACATAAAAGATGCTATAAGATACAAGGCTGGTAGTTTTTTAACAGAAATGCCTCTTAGCATAAGACCAAAAGTTAAAAAAATAATTTCAGGTATAACTAGTCCCAAGGGAGCTTTTATTACTGGTCTTTTCGTAACTGTTTTTCTTTTGCCTTGCACAATAGGTCCTTATGTTATAGCAGGTGGTATTTTATCTACTTTAGAGTTAATTAAAACAATACCTTTCTTACTTTTGTATAATTTGATTTTTATCTTACCTATGATTCTGATAACATTAATAATATATGTTGGTTTTGCAAAAATTGAAGATGTTAGTGGGTGGAAAGATAAAAACATAAGGTATTTGCACTTAATTACTGGTTTAATTATATTTGTTTTGGGATTGGCAATGGTGTTAGGATGGGTATAGATTAAAGTATAATTTAGGTAAAATGAAAAAATCTATTATTAAAGCAACTGAATCATTAGGAAAAGTTTTACCCTTAATTTTAGGGACAATTTTACTTGTTAGCCTATTAACAACAGTTGTGCCTGAATCATTTTATACAAAATTTTTTAACAAAAATATTATTTTTGATTCTTTTATCGGCAGTATTATTGGTAGTATTTCTGCTGGCACTCCTATTATTAGCTATATTTTAGGAGGGGAAATGCTTAAACAGGGGATTAGTTTAATTGCAGTTACTGCTTTCTTAGTTGCATGGGTAACTGTCGGTTTTATTCAAATTCCTGCTGAATCTATAATTTTAGGAAGAAGATTCGCTATTTGGCGCAATCTTAGCGCTTTTGTTTTATCAATAATTGTAGCTTTTACTACGGTTTTAATATTAAATCTGGTCTGATGTTGCAATTTAAAAAGATTTCAGGAACTTGGTTTTTCTTTATGTTTATGGTGATGCTTTATCTCCTTTTATTTTTTGTTAATCCAAACCTATATATTTCCAGCTTAATTTTCTTTCGCCAGATTTTAATAAAGATTATTCCTATATTTTTCCTTGTTTGGATTTTAATGGTGCTAACAAATTATTTTATTACTCCAAAATTTGTTTTTAAGTATTTTGATAAAAGGGGTGTAAACAAATGGTTTTTTGCTGTTATAGGGGGAATTCTATCAGAGGGCCCAATTTATATATGGTATCCTTTATTGGCAGATTTAAGGAAGAAAGGGTTTGATTATGGTTTTGTTGCTTGTTTTTTATATAACCGGGCTATCAAATTACCTATTTTGCCGGCTGCTATTTATTATTTTGGCTGGAAATATATTTTAATCTTGGCTTTAATTATGATTATGGCATCTATTAGCCAAGGTGTTATAATAAATAAGCTAATAAAAGAAAAATTATAAAAACAGAATACAGAATGAAAAAATCTATAGTATTAACATTTTGGGCATTAATAGGAGTTTTCCTTTTAATAGTAAGTCAATTTTTTATTCCAGTAGTTGGAGAATTAATTAGTGGTTCCATTATTTTTTTATTGCCGTTTATTATCTTTTCTTTGTTGGGTATTGCTTTGATATTTTTGACCTTAAAACAAAAGGTAGGCGGAGTGCTTAAAAGGTTTTTAATGCTAACAGGAATTTCAGCGACAGGGTTTTTTGTTTTTGTTTTTTTACATAATGTTTTTTATGCTTTAGCTATCATAACTAGCCAAATTAGTGTTTTAAGTTTGCTTATGGAAATTCTTCATATAGCATTTTTCATTATTGCAATTTTTGTTTGTCCTTTAGGGTTTGTAATTGGTATCATAGGGACTATTGTAATATTTATTAAAAAGAAAAAAGGAGATTTTGTTCTTTGAAAACATTGTATAAAATACTGAAGAAAGAAGGTGAGATTATGAAAGTTAATACGAAAGTTAGAAAGAAAGAAATTAAGGTTAAAGGCATAAGATTTTCTACAGAAGTTGATGGTAAGGAAATAGGAAGGGCTTCTTTATTCATTCTTTCAAACAATCTTCATGAAGAACCATTTGGTTTTTTGGAAGATGTGTATATTAATGAAAGTTTAAGAAGGCAAGGTATAGGCACTCAATTACTTAATGAAGTGATTAATGAGGCAAAGAAAAAGGGATGTTATAAAATAATTGCAACAAGTAGACATTCCAGGCCCGAAGTCCATAGATTGTATAAATACCTTGGTTTCGAAGATCATGGAATTGAATTTAGATTAGATATTTAATTCAGGCATATAAGAGAAGAGAGGTTCAAATTGGATCTCTCTTTTGTTTTCTTATTGATTAAAAATTTGCTATAATTAGAATAATTGAAAGGTCGAGATAAATTAATTTTTTAAAATATCAATAAAATGGCTAAAGCTTACAAACATGCTACCTTAATTTGTCTTATCCTTAGCGCTTTTGCTTTATTAGGGATTATAATTGGGATTATTAAATCAAATCCCCTTATAACAATTCTATTCTTATTACCCGCAGTGATTTATGAGGTTTATCGAACAGAGGGGAAGTCAACCAAATGGGCTTCTTGGGGGCTTTTAATCGTTTTTATTGCTGAGGTAATTTTTATTGCTTTTAACATTAATTTTGATTTGGCAGCATTTTTAGGGACTACACAAGAGAGTGTGGCTGGGTATACTATTCCACTTGGCGATATTAAAGTCGTTGGCTCGGGTCTTATGGCTGTTTTGGCGTTAATATTATTTGTTCGCACCAGGGGTCGCTATACTAAATGGTTAGCAATAATTATCTTTGTTACCGCTCTTGCCGTTGTATACGCCTTAGATCCGACTATTTTTTCTCAATTACTCCGTTTTGGTGTCAGAGAGGGGCTTGATATGTTATAATAAAAATAGACCAAGAGCTCTTATTTCTTTCAATAGGTCGACTGAGAGCTAATTAATTAAATTAAAAATCTTAATAATTTAAATATTATTTATGGCTGCAAGAAAAGTCTATCACATAGTTCCCAATCCTGGACAAGAAAAGGATTGGAAAATCAAAGAAGAAAATATAGACGAACCCGTGGGCTTATTTAGCAATAAAGAAGAAGCAATTGAGAGAGCAAAGGAAATAGCGAAAGCAAATGAACCCAGTCAGATAATAATTCATCGGGAAGACGGTCAGATTCAAACAGAATATACCTATGGAGATGACCCAAGGGAGCATAAGGGTTAGAGTGTGAAATAAAGAACCAGATGTTTTATAATGGGGGTGCTGTTATTCGAAAATATTACTAATTTTCAGGGATAATGGCATCTCTTTTATTTGGCATTGATTTGACATATTAGGATATTGGATGTATACTTTAAGAGGTCGTAAATTAAGTTAAGCTAAGTAAAAGTTCAAAAGATGAGTAACAAACTTTATGTAGGCAGTCTTTCCTATGATACTACTCAAGAGAGCTTAGAGAAATTATTTTCTGAAGCTGGAAAAGTAGAATCCGCAGCTGTTATCACAGATAAATTTTCTGGAAGATCAAAAGGTTTTGGTTTTGTAGAAATGTCATCTGAAGCAGATGCAAAAAAAGCCGTTGAAATGTTCAATGGTAAAGAATTAGACGGAAGAACTATCATAGTTGATGAAGCAAAGCCAATGAAGAAAAGTTTTTAATTAAATTTTCTTCTGAATACGAAAAGAGCCCGAAAAGGCTCTTTTTGTATTCAGACTGCTATGCGTTATAATTATTTATGTGTTATAATTATTACAGTAAAAATAAAACTGTATAAGAATGAAAATATTAAAAATTTTAGGATTATCAATTTTTTGTTTATGCTTCTTAGTATTAATAGGATTTGGTATGTATAAATTTATAGAAGATTCTACTGTTCCTTTTTTAATAAAATGGGGGATAATTGGTTTAATTTTAGGAATGGTTATGATGATAGTTTCTTTAATTATAGAAAAGGTTAAAGATAATAAAAATAATAAAATATAATAAAAGCATGATTATTGTTACTTCTGATCAAATTTTTGGCCAAGAGATTAAAGAAACTCTTGGTTTAGTAAAAGGTAATACTATTAGAGCTAAACATATAGGTAAAGACATTCTTGCTGGTTTAAGAAACATTGTTGGCGGAGAGATAAAAGAATATACCGAAGCGCTTAATGAAGCGAGAGAAGAAGCTTTAAGGCGGATGGTAAAAAGCGCTGAGGAAATAGGCGCTGATGCAATTATTGGTGTGCGTTTTACAACTTCTGCAATTATGGCAGGGTCAGCTGAACTTCTTGTTTATGGAACAGCAGTAAAATTTTAGAATCAATTATAAAAAGTTAAAAATACAGGGAGTAATTCCTTGTATTTTTATTATAGAGATTAGCCCTTGACTTTTGATAATTATGGGTATATACTCATAACAGATAGTTAGTACAAAGGTCGGACTATCTTATAACGATAAATTAAAATTAAAAGATAAAAATATGCCAAGATTTGATGGAACTGGTCCTTCAGGCTTCGGTCCTGGAACTGGCTGGGGTATGGGTCCATGTGGCGCTGGAATGGGATGGGGAAGAGGTCGCGGATTTGGACGTGGATTTGGTAGATCCTGGGGCTATAATTCACCATATTCAACCCGTATTACAAAAAAAGAAGAAACTGAGATGTTGATTGATGAAACCGAAGCTTTAGAAGATGAATTAAAGGCTATTAAAGAACGCCTCGCTGAACTAAAGAGCCAAAAATAAGGACAAAAAAGGTTATGATCCAGCCCTTTTTACTGAAAAGGGCTGGAATAGCCTTACTCAATTATTTTAATAATTTAACTATGCCAAGACCAAGACTTTGTCGAAGAATTAGATTTAATACAAATATAACTTATTTTAAACCCCAAGGTATACCAATGAGGTTTTTAGAAATCGTAGAATTAACTGCTGAAGAAGTAGAAGCTTTAAGATTGAAAAATATAAAAGATCTAGACCAACATGGAGCAGCTAAAAAGATGAATACATCACAAAGCACTTTTCAAAGAATATTATTATCAGCATATAAGAAAATATCAGATGCTTTGATAAATGGTAAAGCTATAAAAATAATTTGTGGATAATATGGGGATAGTTTTTAGGTTTTAATTAATATATTGTAGCTTTTGCTTTATTTAAGCGGAAAAATCTTCTATTAAAAATAGAGGATTTTTTATTTTTCCTCCTTGACTTTATGGGTCAATGGGGAGTAAAATGGAAGAAAGTGGATAGATGTGGATAAGTGTGGGGATAAATATGTTTTTTGTGGAAAACTTTTGAATTTATTTATTATGTTTATTGGAGAATATTATTACACAATAGATCCAAAAGGAAGAATAGCTATTCCCTCTAAGCTGAGGAAGGTTCTTTCTAGAGGGGGAGTTATTACAAAAGGATTAGATAATTGTCTTTTTATTTTCTCTTCAAAAGATTGGCAACAAATGGCAGAAAAAATTAAAGGATTACCTTTGAGCCAATCTAATTCTCGGGCTTTTTCCAGGCTAATGCTTGCTGGTGCAATGGGTATTAAGTTAGACAGCCAAGGGAGGATTCTTGTTCCAGATTATTTAAGAAGATATGTGGGGTTAAAAAAGAAAATTGTTTTGGCAGGTGTTTATAATCGTTTAGAAGTTTGGGATGAAAAAGAATGGGAAAAATACAAAAAGAGAACAGAAAAAGAATCTGGTGATATAGCGGAAAAATTAGGAGATTTAGGAATATAAAATTATGGCGCATGTTCCAGTCCTTCTAAAAGAAGTAATTGATTATCTGGACCCGCAAGCAAACGAAAATTTTATTGATACGACAGTAGGTCAAGGAGGGCATGCGTTAACTATTCTTAAATTGATCGAACCAGATGGAAAATTATTAGGCATAGATTTATCAAAAGAAGTTATAGGAAAAATCGCTGAAATAAAAAGTAAAAATGAAAAATTAAAAGATAGATTGATTTTAGTAAATGATTCTTACGCTAATTTGGAAAAGATTGTTAAGGAAAATGATTTTAAGCCAGTTCACGGAATTTTATTTGATTTAGGAATGTGTTCATGGCACTTAGAAGCATCAGGAAAGGGATTTTCTTATTTGAAAGATGAACCATTGGATATGCGCTTTAATCCTAAGAATGATTTAACAGCTGCAGAGATTATAAATTTTTGGGATATAGAGAAAATAGAAGAAATTTTAAAAGAATTTGGAGAAGAAAGGTATGCGCGTCGTATTTCTTTAGCGATTAAAGAAGTGAGGAAAAAAGAAAGGATTGTTGGAACTCAACAGTTGGTAGATATTTTAAAAAGAACCCTCCCAAAGAATTATGACAAGAAAAGAATACATTTTGCCACACGTACATTTCAAGCTTTGCGTATTGCTGTAAATAATGAATTGCAAATAATAGAAAGTGGAATTAAGCAGGCTATTAAAATATTAGAACCAGGAGGAAGAATTGCAGTAATTTCATTTCATTCTTTAGAAGATAGAATTATAAAAAATATCTTTAGAGAAAAAGCTAAAATTGGAGAATTGAGTATACTCACTAAAAAACCAATAAATCCTTGCCCAGAAGAAATTAGAAATAATCCACGTTCTCGTTCTGCTAAACTGCGCGTTGCTGAAAGATTATGAATGATTGTAAATTATGAGTTACAAAATTACTTAATTACTATTAATTATTTAATCTCATTCATGACAACTATCTATAATTGCAACAAAAATAATAGAAAACATGCAATTGTTTTGCGCTCTGCTAGAAAGTATAGCTCTCGCAAAAAAAGAAAATTGCAATGTTTTATAAATGAAGCAGGGGAGTATATAGGACATATTAAATTAGTTATTCTTCTTTTAATTCCATTTTTAATGATTGGAAGTTGTTGGCTAGTGCTTTTTGGGAAAAATATCTCTCTTAATTACATGATTCATAATTTAAAAAATGAGATCAGCCAGAATCAAGAAGAACTTGATTATTTAACAGAAAAATCTGCATTTATCACTTCTTCTCAAGAAATAGAAGAATGGGCTAAAGACAATGGTTTTATAAAAGTAGGGCATATTTCTTACTTAAATCTGATGAATGATAATTTAGCCCAAAAATAAGAACCTACTCGCTTTGCTCGCAGAACCTTGTTATTCGTTTTACTCATAATAAGTTTTCTATGAGAAGAAAAAATAAGAATTTTTTTAAAAGGACTCGTAGAAATAGCCAATCTTTTCAAGGAAAAATTTCCGTTATTCATTTTTTATTTATTATTCTTTTTCTATTTTTAGGTTATCGGCTTTATAACATTCAGGTAAAAGAGAATTTAAAGTTTGTAAATCAGGCAGAAGCTCTTCATGATACAACTACAATTTTACCCCCTAATAGGGGTTTAATTTATTTTCAGGATAAAAATAAGGAATATATTCCTGTTGCCATTAATAAAAAATATGATTCTCTTTACGCCATTCCAAAAGAAATAGAAAACCCAGAAGAAGCAAGTGAGCTTTTATCAAAAATAATTCCTTTGTCTTATGAGCAGATATTTTCACGTTTAAATAAAGCAGATGATCCATATGAGCCACTTCTTAAAAAAATTGAAGACGATGATTTGATTGATAATATTCAGAACGCGCAGATAAAAGGTATTTATCTTGAAGAGGAGAGTTATCGCTATTATCCATTAGGTTCTTCTGCTGCCCAAGTAATTGGATTTGTAGGAGAGACGGACGACGGATTAATTAAAGGGCGTTATGGATTGGAATCTTATTATGATACTATTCTTTCTGGCAAGAAAGGCATTTTTATGGGCATTAAAGATGCCTTGGGGCGTTTAGTTCGTTCCAACTTTTCTGAAGAAGAAAAAACTATTCAAGGACTTTCAATTGAAACCACTATAGATAAAAATATTCAATTTGCTACTGACAGAATTTTGGAGGATTTGATAAAGTACAGGGAAGCAAGTAAAGGTACAATTATTGTAATGGAAGTAAAAACAGGAAGAATTTTAGCGTTAGCCAATATACCAACATTTAATCTTAATGATTTTTCTGATATAGAGAATTATTCAATTTTTAGAAATTTTGCTACAGAAGAAAGATACGAACCTGGCTCAGTGATAAAACCTTTTACTATGGCAGTTGGTCTTGATATTGATAAAGTTACTCCAGATACTACTTATATTGATAAAGGGTATTATGAAGTGGGTGGTTTTCATTTGACTAATTATCGAAATGAAGTTCATGGAAAGTCTACAATGCGCGATGTTTTAGAGCGTTCTATAAATACCGGAGCAATTTTTGTATCTGAGAAAGTAGGAAGTGAGAATTTAAGAAAATATTTTAAAAAATTTGGTTTTGCAGATACAACGGGAATAGATTTACCTTTAGAAGTCAGTGGTGATTTATCTAATTTAGAATATCCAAAATCCAATCCCACATATTCTGCAACTGCTTCTTATGGAGTTGGAATATCTGTTACGCCTATGGAATTACTTAAAGCTTATACGGCAATAGCGAATAAAGGACATTTAGTTACTCCATATTTAGTGGAAAGTACAAGAGACAAAGCCGGTAATCGCACTACTCTAATGTTAACTGAATCTTTATCAGATTTTCCTCAAGTAATAAAACAGGAAACCGCAGAAACCTTAACCTCAATGTTAATCGGAGTAATTGAAAATGGTTTTGGTGGGAATGCTAAAGTTAAAGGCTATAGCCTTGCTGGCAAGACAGGGACTTCTTTTGTGGCTCTAAAAGATAAAAAAGGGTATTCTGATGATGTTATTCACACCTTTGTGGGGTTCTTTCCAGCTTCAAATCCCAAATATATTGTTTTAGTAAAAATGGATAGACCACAATGGGGCAAAGAAGCTGCTAGTTATACAGTAACTTTAGCTTTTAGAGAAGTTGAACAATTTTTAATAAATTATTATAATATTCCTCCGGACGAGGAATAATAATTAATTTATCAAATTTTGATAAATTAATATAATGTTCCTCCAGATGAGGAACAATAAATTAATATAATATTCCATCAGACGAGCTATAGATTATGAAAAGAAAATTTATTCAATACATACTTAAATATCTTGCAAAGCTTATTTTGTGGCGCTATAAGCCTCTTATTATTGGCGTAACAGGAAGCGTTGGAAAAACTTCCACAAAAGAAACAATTTATACTGTTCTGAGAAAAAGATTTAGAGTCGAAAGAAATATTTTTAATTTAAATACAGAGATAGGAATGCCTCTTACTATAATTAGGGGCAAAGATGCTAAACGAAATATTTTGCTTTGGTTTTATAATTTTTTTCATACTTTTTGGCTGTTTATTTTTAAAACAAAAACATATCCAGAAATATTAATTCTTGAGATGTCTGAAGATGCTCCTGGCATGATAAAATATTTAGTTAATTTAGCTCAGCCTAAAATAGGTGTAGTTACTAGTATTGGAGATCCGCCTGTTCATTTAGAGTATTATAGAAATATTAATCAGTTGATTGAAGAAATAAGTTATTTGCCCCAAAGTTTATCTTTGGATGATGCGATTGTTTTAAACGCCGATAACCCGTTAGTTTTAAATTTAAAAGACAAAACCGTTGCTAAAGTTTTTTCTTACGGTTTTTCTGAAAATTCTGATGTTAAAATAACAGAATATAAATTAATTAACACAGAGGATTTAGAAAATATAGGAATGAATTTTCGCTTAGAATCTAGTGGTAGTTTTGTGCCAGTGAGGATTGAAGGTGTTTTTGGAAAAGGACAAATTTATGCTTTAGCCGCCGCCGCTACTGTGGGGCTATCTTTAGACATGAATTTGGTAGAGATTAGCGAAGCAATGAAAAATTATAAAATAATGAAAGGCAGAACAAAATTTATGCGTGGGATAAATAACAGCTGGCTATTAGATGATTCTTATAACGCTTGTCCAGATTCAGTTCGTGTTGCGCTTGATTTACTTAAAGAAGTTCCTGCAAAAAGAAAAATCGTTATTTTAGGGGATATGAAAGAATTAGGAGTAAATTCAAATCAGGCTCATATAGAAATTGGAAAAGACATAGCAAATATAGCTCAAGTTTTTATTGCTGTTGGGGAAGAAATGGTTTTTGCAAAGCAAATAATTGATGATGAATATTCTAATATAGAAACTTTTTGGTTTAAAGATAGCCAAGAAGCAAAAACATCAATTAAAAAAATAATAAAAAAAGGTGATTTGGTATTGATTAAAGGTTCTCATTCAATGGAAATGGAGAAGATTACCGAGGAATTAAGAAAGTAGATTTGCCCAAAATTTGGCTTTATGTTATATTTTTTCTACTTGCCGTCATCGTCTAGTTCGGCTTAGGACGCATGGTTCTCATCCATGTAACCCGGGTTCAAATCCCGGTGACGGCACATATGAAAAAGATATCGCAAAAAAGTTGGCTATTATTGGGTACGGGCTTTATTATATCAATCTTTTTAAATTGGCTGGTCTATAGGAAAACCGGACCTAATTTTCCAGTAATTTTTCGTTCTAATGATTTTGGCATTAATTTTTTAGGTAATAGAAATCTGCTTTGGCAAATTCCGGTTTTGGGTATCATTTTTGTTTATATAAATTATTGGCTTTCACAACTATTCCAAAGTTCTCATAAAAACTTGAGTAAATTACTTTTTTTTGCTAATATAGGAGTTGCTGTTCTAGTATTTTTAATTAGCGCGCAAATTTATTTTTTAAACCGATAAAATCTAAAATCATATTATTATGTTGGCAGTTATTGAGACAGGAGGAAAACAATATTTAATTTCTCCGAAACAAAAAATTAAAATAGAAAAAATAAAAGACGTAAAAGAAGGAGATGAAATAATTTTTGATAAAGTTCTTCTTATGATTGATGATAAAGGCAATGTAAAAATAGGTCAGCCCTATATTTCAGGCACAAAAATTATTGCAAAATGTGAAGAATCAGGAAGGTCTAAAAAGATTATTGTTTTCCGCTATCGCCATAAAACCCGCTACAAAAAGAAAAAAGGACATAGACAGCCCTTTATGAAAGTATTGATTAAAAAAACTAAATAGTTTTATTTTCTTCCTTCCAAAGCATTTATTAAAGTTTCTGCATCGGCAAATTCCACTTCCCCTCCCTGTGGAAGTCCGCGAGCCAATCTTGTTATTTTAATTTTGTCATCCAAATCTTTAATAGATTTTTCCAAAGAGTAGGTGGTTAAATTACCTTCTGATGTGGGGCTGAGGGCTAGGATTATTTCTTTTACTGGATTATTCGAGGATTGAGCGTTTTTAATACGAAGTAAAAGCTGAGGAATAGTTATCCTCAGTTTTTTATTTTCATCAATTTCTGATAACAATCTTCCCAAGACGTGATAAAGGCCATGATATTTGTTTGTTTTTTCTATAGACAAAAGATCAGTTTCTTTCTCCACAACACATATAACTGATTTGTCTCTTCGTGGATTATTACAAATTTTACATAATTTATTACTTAAAGATTTTTTTCCTTGTTCTATTTCTGTGATGAAAAAACAATTTGGGCATACCTGCGTTTTAGAAAATAAATCAATAAATGCATGATAAAAATTATTTTGCGATTCTTTTTTTTGATGCAATAACCAAAAAGCCAAACGCGCAGTCTGGCGTGGTCCCATGCCCGGGAGTTTTGAAAATATATTTACAAAATCTTTTATTGGTTTTGGTAAATCCATTTTTGTTATTCTCCTTCTAGGCCAGGAAACTTTTCATCTTTTTCCAGGTTGCGGAAACTTGCCAATTGTTCATTAAAGAACAGATTTGCATGACCTAAAGGACCATTACGATGTTTTGCAATTATAATTTTAGCAATATTTTTATTCTCAGAATCTTCTTTATAACGGTCTTCACGGTAGACAAAAAGGACTACATCAGCATCTTGTTCTAAACTACCAGTTTCCCTTAAGTCAGAGAGTTTGGGAATACATAATGGCCTTGCTTCAACAGCACGATTAAGCTGTGAAATGGCTAATACAGGTATTTTTAATTCCCTTGATAAAGCTTTTAAGGAACGCGAAATTTCAGAATATTGCTGGACGGTGCTTTCACGAGAAAGTGAAGGGCTAATTAGTTGGATATAGTCCACAATGATTAATCCTAAATTTGTTTCTGCCTGTAGTCGACGCGCCATTGTTCGAATTTGCATTACTGTGGGTGAAGCAGCGTCATCAATAAATATTGGGGCTTCGGACAAGCGAGATAAAGAATCCTGAATAAGGGTAAAATCATTAATATCTTCATCAGTAGAAAGGCGCCCCGTCCTTATTTTCCATAAACCAACTGTAGATTCAGCTGCTATTAATCTGTCAACTACTTGATCTTTTGACATTTCTATACTGAATATTCCTACGGGAACTTTTTCTTTTAAAGCTACATGACGCGCAATATCTAAAGCGAGAGATGTTTTTCCTAAAGAAGGTCTTCCTCCCAAAATAATTAAATCAGATTTTTGTAAACCTCCAAGATAATGATCTAAATCATGAAATCCTGTAGCTATTCCCCGTAATTTATCACCACCTTTATGCAATTGGTCTATTCTCTCAAAAGCTTTAACCAGTTCTCCTTTTAAAGCCACAAATTCATGCGCTATAGATTTTTCAGAAATAGAGAAAATGATTTGTTCTGCGTTGTCTAAAACCTCATTTATATTTTCTGATTCTTGCCATCCTAACTCAGCAATTTTATAAGAAGCGGCGATTAAATCACGCAATACTCTTTTTTCGTGAACAATATTTGCATAATGAACCACATGGGCGCTTGTAGGCGTTTTATTGACCAAAGACGTTAAAAAACTTGCTCCTCCTATTTCACCCAATTGTTTTTTTTCTTTTAGGCGATTAGACAATGAAAGAACATCAATTGGGGCATTTTGTTGGTATAAGTTTAAAATGGCTTTATAGATAATGCGATGTTGGGGTTGATAAAAGTCTTCAGGGAATAAAACATCAGCAATTTTAACAATCGCGTCCTTATCTATCATAAGAGATCCTAATGTTGATTCTTCTGCCTCTATATTTTGAGGTGGAAGTTTTCCTTCAGTAATATTTTTCTCGGCCATATATTAGATATTAAAGTTTTGGTTTTATAATTGTACCTTTTTTTGTGTCTTCTAGCAAAAATCCAGCTTTTTCTATAATTTTTCTTATTTTATCGGCTTCTGCCCATTTTCTCATTTCTCTTAATTGTTCCCTTTTTTTTGCTAATTCTTTTATCTTTTTTGGCGGAATAACGAGTTTGATTTTATCTAATCCTAACCCTAATACTTTATCAAAACTCAGGGCTATTTGGTAGATTTCTTTTGGATTGCTTCTAATTTGATAATAATCTTTTATTAGTTTCCAGAAAGCAGCCAAAGCCCTTGGAGTATTAAGATCGTCATTAATTGATTTTTCAAATTCTTTTTTGATTTGATTTAATGAAAAAGTTGGCGTTTTCTTTTTTTGAATTCTTTTCTTATCAATTAAGCAATCTAGAATAAAATTATGAATATTATTCAGACTTTCTTGGGCATTTTCCAATGCTTTTTGAGAAAATTCCAATAATGTTCTGTAATGGCTATTTAGAGCTAAATAACGAAATGCTAGGGGAGAAAAAACGGATTCTTCAATGTTTTTAATTAAAATTGCATTACTTTCAGATTTTCCCATTCGTGCGTCTTTTAAAACAAGGAATTCTCCATGAAGCCAGAAATTTACAAATTTTTTATTTGTTACAGCCTCTACTTGGGCTATTTCATTTGTATGATGAATTGGTATTAAATCTGTTCCTCCAGTATGTATATCAATTGTTTGTGCTTTTTTTGGAAAAAGTTTTTTTCCTTTAAAAGCTTTGCCTAAATATTTTAAATTAATGACAGAGCATTCAATATGCCATCCTGGAAAACCACGTCCCCAAGGTGATTCCCATTCCATTTGTCTTTTGGAATTTTTAGGAGAGAATTTCCAAAGGGAAAAATCAGTAATATTCTTTTTCTCTGGAGATAATTCTATTCTTGCGCCAGCCTTTAATGTTTTATTAAGTTTTTTAAAATTCATTCCGGTTAACTTTCCATAATCTTTCAATTTAGAAGTATCAAAATAGATTCCGTCACTAGTTTGATAAGTGAAGTTATTTTTTTCTAAAGATTTAATGAGCTCAATGTCTTCTTTAATATGATCTGTTGCCTTGGCTATTATATCTGGAGTGAGAATGTTTAATTTTTTACAATCAACAAAGAAAGATTTAGTATAAAATTCGGCTATTTCAAAAGCGGATTTTTTTGTTTTTTTTGCCGCTTTTTCTATTTTGTCTTCACCTGTATCAGCGTCAGAAGTTAAATGTCCGACATCAGTAATGTTCATTACGTGTTTAACTTTGTACCCTTGATACAATAAAACTCTTTTTAAAATATCCCCAAAGATGTATGTTCTTAAATTCCCAATATGCGCTGTTGAATAAACAGTGGGACCGCAAGTATAAAGCCCAACTTGCTTATTTTTTATTGGTTTAAAAACCTGCTTCTTTTTAGTGAGGGTATTGTAAAAATAAATCATTTATTTTGAGTGTAGTGAAAAACAAGGTTCTGCCGAGTGAAACAAGGCAGGTTCTTATAGAAACTTTCTTTTTTTAAGGTAAGAAAAGATTAATATTGATGGTATAAAAGCAATTAATAGGATAAGCCAAAAATCATAAGGATAACCCGTAAAAGGTAAATAACTAGTATTCATTTGATAAATACTAGTGACTAATATAGTAGGCCAGGTTACAAGAGAAAGAATTGTATAAATTCTGGTTAAGAGATTGATTTTATGTTCCATCAAGGAATTATTTGTATTTTCCAATGATTCTATAGTGTCCTTGAAATTATCAATAAGATTTTCTACTTTAGTGCTATCACCGACTAAATCGTCAAAATAAATACGTTTATTTTCTCCAAAAATTCGTGGTCCTTGCCTGGATAAAGAACATAGAGTTTCTTTTAAATACCTAAATATTCTTTGAAAATTCAGAACATCTCTTTTTACGAAGGAGATATTAGGAATTGCGTCTTCTGCTTTTCCTTGGAATATGTCTTTTTCCACATCATTAATCTTTTTCTGAATGTGATAAATTTGCCGTATGGCAAAATCCAAAAAATATTCAATAATAAAATAAAGAAGTTTTATAGTGTCGCTAAGATATAAATTCTCAAAATCTTTTGTATAAACTTTTTCCATAAGTTCTTCACGCATCGTCGTGCTTTTTTCATAACAAATCGTAATAAGAGTATTTTTATCTAATATAATATCCAGTTCCCATGGGGAAGATTTTTTTTCAACAGCGTTCCAACATGGGAAATGAGTTACTAAAAAAATATAGCCATCGTGCGCTTCGGTTTTATTTCTCTGGGAAGGCGTTTTAAGCTCCTCCAAGATAATAGGGTGAAAACGATAGTTTTTGCGAAGATATTCAATGTCTTCTTGAACAGGGCAGGTAATATCTACCCAAGTAATTTTTCCTTTAAATATTTGTCTCATATGTTTTAAATTATTCAACAGCTTCATTTTATCATGACGTATAAAGTCAGGCAAACTCAATCGTGGAAAAACAGGGGACAACAATTCAGCAAGTATTTTTCCTTCACTCCTACATTCCAACAGAGACAAACAATATTCACTCACTCTGGAAGCCTTCCGGAATCCGCTTCGCCACGTTAGAAGTTTACTTCTAACGTGGCTTCGCTCGTTCCGGCTTTCCTTTTCGTTCGTTTCATTTGTTTGTACTTCTGCTTCCATTAATGTCGTTCAGGAACAAATACTTGCTTCTTAATAAATATAAAAGAAGGTTCGGAATGTTGTGGAAAAAAACGATAGCGATTAGCGTGTTTTTGAAACAATATTCCGAACCTTTATCTCGCTTAGCACTCTTGACATTTGATTGCTAATGAGTAAAATAGAGAATGAAAATAATATGGTAATAAAATTAAAAGATAGAAACAGTTATATTCTAAAAGTTTTAATTAAAGAATATACCCGTACTGGTGAACCTGTTGCTTCTGAAATTTTGAATGCTAAATATCGTCTCGGCGTAAGTTCAGCAACAATTAGAAATGATTTTGTAATACTTACTCAAGAAGGTTATTTATATAAACCTTATATTTCAAGCGGGCGTATACCAACAGACAAGGCCTGGAAATTTTTTATTGATAATGTCTTTGAGGACGAAAACGATTCTTTAGAAGAATGGGAAGAAAAATTAAAGAGTCAGGTATTAAAAATTAAACCTAAGCCAAAAGAGCATATCGATTTTATAAAAGAAATAAAGAAATTATTAGATGTGATATCAGAAGAGAGCCATTCGTTTTGTTTTTGTTATTTATTTGAAGAAGATGAAATAATCAAACAAGGGTTTAAGTATATGTTTGCGGAAATGCTTGAAGAAGAATTATTAACTTGTAGATTTTTTCAACAGATAGCCGAATCTTTGGAAAAATTGGATGAAAAGTTAAAAAACATAAAGATTGATGAAAATCCGCTTATCCTAATAGGGAAAGAGAATCCTTTTGTGCGGTCTGATCAATTCAGTTCTTTACTTAGCGTTGTTTCCAGACCAAGGGCGATTTTAGGAATATTAGGCCCTAAAAGGATGCCTTATAAAAGAAATATAGCTATTTTAAGGGCAATTACTAATTTAACATCATAATTTTAAAAAATATGACTGATGACAAAAAACAAAAAGAATTTGAAAAATTAAAAAAAGAAAAAGGCGAGTATTTAAAAGGATGGCAAAAAGAAAGAGCTAATTTTATTAATTATAAGAAAGACGAAAAAGAAAGATTTAAAGAGATTGTAAGGTTCTCTAATGAGAGAATTATCAAATCATTAATTGCTGTCTTGGATGGATTTGATTTAGCCATTGAAAGTTTTTTAAAACAAAAAAAAGATAAAAAAGAAAATGAACATTATCTTAAAGGAATTTATTTAATAAAAAGTCAATTAGAGGATATTTTAGATAAGGAGGGTATTGAGAAAATTAAAGTTAAATTAGGCGATTCATTAAATCCAGCTTTTCACGAAGTGGTAGCAGTAACAGAAAATAAGAAATTTTCTCCTGATACAATTACAGAAATTTTAGAAAAAGGATACATTCTTAATGGTAAAGTAATTCGCCCTTGTCGGGTGATAGTGGCAAAGGCAAAGAATAAATAATAAGTAACAATTAATAATTAATAATAAATAATAAACAAATATTATGGCAAAAGTATTAGGTATAGACTTAGGAACAACTTTTTCAGCAATGGCTACTATAGAAGGTGGCCAACCCAAAATTATTGAAAATGCTGAAGGTGAAAGAACTACTCCATCAGTAGCAGCTTTTTCTAAGACAGGTGAAAGATTAACTGGGATATTGGCTCGCCGCCAAGCTATTACAAATCCTCAAAATACGGTTTATTCTGTTAAAAGATTAATTGGAAGGAAGTTTTCTGATTCAATTGTTCAAAAAGACAAGGATCTTCTTTCCTACGAAATTAAAGAAGGTGCCAATAACGGAGTAGAAATAAAAATGGGCGAACGTTGGTATAAACCTCAGGAAATTTCAGCTATGATTTTACAGAAATTAAAGACAGACGCTGAAGCAAAATTAGGAGAAAAAATTACAGACGCAGTAATAACATGTCCCGCTTATTTTGATGATAGCCAAAGAAAAGCGACAAAGGACGCTGGAGAAATAGCTGGTTTTAATGTAAAGAGAGTAATAAATGAGCCAACAGCAGCTGCTTTAGCTTATGGCTTGGATAAAAAGAAAGATCATCAGATAGTTGTTTATGACTTTGGAGGAGGAACTTTTGATATCTCTATTCTTGATGTTACTCCTGAGACCATTGAAGTTAAAGGAACGGGTGGAGATACGCATTTAGGGGGAGATGATTTTGACCAAAAAATAATGGATTGGGTTATAGAAAGTTTTAAACGTGATGAAAATATAGATTTACATAAAGACCCTTTGGCTTTACAAAGAATTAAAGAAGCGGCTGAAAAAGCAAAGAAAGAATTATCTTCAACAATGCAAGTGGAAATTAACTTGCCGTTTATCACTTCTGGCGTTTCTGGTCCAAAGCACCTCTCTTATAGTCTAAGCCGTTCCAAATTAGAAGAATTAGTTGATGATTATATTAAAAAATCAATTGATTTAACTAAAAAAACGATGAAAGAGTGTAAACTGAAGGTTTCTGATATAGAAGAGATAGTTTTAGTTGGTGGGCAAACAAGAATGCCTAAAATTCAAGAAGAAGTGAAAAAATTATTTGACAAAGAACCAAATAAAGAAATTAATCCAGATGAAGTAGTTGCAATTGGGGCAGCTGTTCAAGCCGGCATTATAGGTGGCGAAATGAAGGACGTTTTACTTTTAGATGTTACTCCTCTTTCTTTGGGCATAGAAACGTTGGGTGGAGTGAATACTGTTTTAATTTCCAAAAATACTACTGTTCCGGTTGCTAAAAGCCAGATATTTTCCACTGCAGCAGAAAATCAAACATCAGTAGAAATCCACGTGCTTCAAGGAGAAAGACCAATGTCTGCTGATAACAAATCTCTTGGGCGATTTATATTAGATGGCATTCCTCCTGCTCCTCGCGGTATTCCTCAAATTGAAGTAACTTTTGATATTGATGCTAATGGTATTTTAAATGTTACTGCTAAAGATAAAGCTACTGGAAAAGAGCAATCCATTCACATTGAGGGATCTTCAGGTTTGTCAAAAGAAGAAGTAGAAAAACTAAAAAAAGAAGCAGAATTACATAGAGAAGAAGATGAAAAGAAAAAGGGAAATATTGAAATAAGAAATAATGCAGAATCATTGGTTTATACTACAGAAAAAACCTTAAAAGACGCAGGTAAAAAAGTTCCAGCAGATTTAAAAGCTAAAATAGAAGATAAAGCCAAAGAATTAAAAGAAGTGCTGAAAAATGATGACTTTGATGTTATAAAGACAAAAACCGAAGAATTGTCGCAATCATTACAAGAAGTAGGAACTCATCTTTACCAACAACAAAAGCAAGAAGAGGAAAAAACTAAATCAGAAGAAAAAGAAACAGATAAGAATGACAAGGATGATAAGGAAGATAAAGATGCTAAAGATGCTGATTTTGAGGAGAAACAATGATATGGTATGATTGAAGCAAGAAAATTTTAATTTCAATGGCTAAGAACCCTAATTTTTTAAACAGTTACAAATTAGCTTATCAAGATAGAACAATTTTCTTTAAAAATTCTATCATAGGTATTTTAATTGTAGCTTGTTTTGCTTTAGGGTCTCTTTTTTTTATTGGATTATTACAAGGGGTTAGCAACGCTAATTTAATTGGATTTTGTGTTTTTTGGATTATGGGGTTAGGTATACTTCCAATATTCTTTTTAATACTTCCGATTAAAGATTTTCTGTTTTGGAATTTAATTATTAGCGCAAGCGCATTCATTCCATTATTTCTTAGCCATCAATTTGGTAAAATTATCTGGCTTATTTGGGGAGGTATTTTTGTCCTCTTTTTATTATCAAGAATAAGAATAAAAACTGAATATAACTCCTTAATAAATCTTCAATGGATGCGTATAGTTGGTAAAAGTTCTTTTTATATTCTTTTAGTTTTGGTAATATCTTTATCTAGTTTGGCTTATTTTCAGAAAAATACGACATTAATAGAACAAGAAGGAACTAAAGCTTTGGATTCTATGTTTTCTCAAGCAGGAGCTATACAACCTTTTTCTAATTTACAGCTATCTGGAACAATTGATGATATCTTAGGAAAATATATTGAACAACAAACGCCAGATTTAGGAGTTTTTAATTCAATAGTTAATCAACCTCTTTTACAACAAACGAAATCAAAGCTTTCTGAATTTTTAAAATATCCTGTCTCTGGTAAGGAAAAATTGTCGTCTTTGATAATAGAAGTATTAAAATCCCGTTGGCAAACTTTTTCTCCTTTATTAAAAATTGGAGTTGGCGCTTTGGTATTTTTATTTATGATAAGTTTCTTAAGATTTTTTAATATTATATTCTCTATTATTTTAATTGCAGTTAGTTGGATTTTTCTTCAAATTCTTTTATCTCTTAAATACTTAAAAATTAAACGTATTGGAGTAGAAAAACAAGAAATTATTATTAGTTGATAAATATGAAAGATTATTATGATATTTTAGGTGTTTCGCGCTCAGCTTCTCCAGAAGAAATCAAAAAAGCTTTTTATAAATTAGCTCATAAGCATCATCCAGATAAAGGAGGTAGTTCAGAAAAATTTAAAGAGATAAACGAAGCATATCAGGTTTTATCTAATAAAGAGAAAAGAACCCAGTATGATAAATTTGGCCGTGTATTTGAGGGAGCAGGAGCTGGATTTCAACAGGGATTTCCCGGATTTGAATGGCAAGAAGGCGGATCCCAATCGCCATTTGGTTTTTCTGGAAACTTTGATATTGGGGACATTTTTTCTGATTTTTTCAAAGAAGCAGCTACTTCTACAAGAAAAAGGAAAAGCGCATATCAAAATAAGGGGAGAGACATTGAGGTTAATCTAGAAATAGATTTAGAAGAAGCGGCTTTTGGAGCAAGACAGGATATTTCCTTTAAAACTTATCTTGTTTGCGAACATTGTAATGGCAAAGGATATGAACCAAATTCCAAGTTAAAAGAATGTTCAAATTGTAAAGGAGAAGGGGTGATTAGAGAATTACGCAGGACCTTTTTAGGAGAGTTTACTCAAATAATTGAATGCCCAAAATGTAAAGGAAGAGGAAAAATTCCAGAAAAGCCATGTAAAACTTGCGGAGGTGATGGCCGTTATTATGGCAACAAAGAGATCAAAGTGGATATTCCTGTTGGAATAAGAGATGGAGAAACAATCAGGATAAGAAAAGAAGGGGAAGTTGGGATATTGGATGGATTAAGCGGGGATTTATACATTAGAATAATAATTAGGCGACACTTGGCATTTGAAAGAAAGGGCGATGATTTGCATACGACTTTGTACATAAGTTTTACCGAGGCAGTGCTTGGAACTAAAAAAGAGGTAAAAATTCTTAGTTCATTAAAAGATAGAGAGAAAAAGATTCTTTTAAAAATTCCTTCTGGAACAGAATCTGGAGAAATCTTTCGTATCAGAGGAAACGGGGTTAAACATTTTGACGCTCCAGGCCAAGGGGATTTATATGTTAAAATAAGGATTAGGACTCCTAAGAAAGTTTCTGCGCAGGCAAAAGAACTTTTGGAAAAACTGCAAAAGGAAATCGAGGAGTAATTTTTAATGACTCAAATTAAACAGGATTTAAAATTTATTTTAAGCCGAATAAAACATCCTTCAAAATTTTATTGGGGAATTTTTGCTATCTTAATATCAAGTATTTTAATTACAATTGTTCCTTATATTTATGGAAGTTTGGTTGACTTGGCAATTGATCCTAATTCTTCACTTGTTTTTATAATACAATTAATTTTTCTTTGGACAGGCATTAATTTAATAGCAAATGTTTTAGAAAGGTATAGTACAAAAAATAGCTATGAAATCACTGTTGATTTAGCTAATTATTTGACTACTGATCTTTATGCTTACATTATTAATTTACCAATCTCTTTTCATAAAGAACAAAAGACAGGAAAGGTTTTACGGAAAATTAACAGAGGTGTTTCAAGCCTTTACAACTTAATTGAGAATGTTTTGTTTTCTTTTGCCCCTACTATCATTTCCTTTTTTCTTGCTCTATCAATTCTTTTCTGGGCAGAATGGCGGTTAAGTACAATTTTATTAGTTGCTATGGTAATTTTCATCATAGTAACCATTGCTTATACAAAAAAGATTATTAAAGCTCAAATATCAGTTCATCAAGCTTATGAACGAGCGTATGGTTATTTATATGATTCAATAGTTAATGCTCATACAATTAAATCAAATACCAGTGAAGACTTAGAAAGGAAGGATAATACGAGAAGGTTTAATTCAGCTGGTCGTATTGATAAAAACTGGCGTTCTATTTGGATTAGAATGGGTTTTTGGCAAAAAGTTATTAATGTATTAAGTTTTAGTTCTGTTTTAGGATTAGGAATAATAATGTTAAGAAATGGACAATTATCACCAGGTAAATTAGTAATGTTTATAGGGTATATTTCACTTCTTTCAAGGCCTCTTAATAGGCTTGCATCTCAATACCGTCAATTGCGTACATCTTTAACTGCTTTTCGGAGGGCTATAGGTTACTATAAAATAGGGGAGGAGAAAGATTTTTTTGGAGCTAAAGATTTAGATATCAAAGGAAATGTAGAATTTCGTAATGTTGATTTTTATTACAAAAAAACCACGCCAATATTAAAAGACATTTCGTTTGAGGCTAAGGATGGAGAAAAGATTGCCCTTGTTGGTGAGAGTGGGGTAGGAAAGACTACCTTGATTGATTTAATAGAGCGATTCTATCTACCTCGACGGGGCGGGATTTTTATTAACGGAGTAAATATTAAAAAGATAAAATTAAAGAGTTTACGTAGCCAGATATCAATTGTTCCTCAAGAAGTGGTTTTATTTAATAATACTATTAAACAGAATATTCGTTATGGTAAATTTAATGCTACTGATGAAGAAATTAAAAAAGCTGCAGAAATAGCTAATGCGTCAGAGTTTATAGAAAAATTTCCTGGAAAATATAATCAACTAGTAGGGGAAAGAGGGATTAAACTTTCCACTGGTCAAAAACAAAGAGTAGCTATTGCTAGGGCTTTGTTGAGAAATCCAAAAATTTTAATTTTAGATGAGGCTACATCAGCTTTAGATTCAGTTTCAGAAAAGTTGATTCAGGGAGGATTAAATAATTTAATGAAAGATAGAACATGTTTTATTATTGCTCATCGTCTTAGTACTATTAAAAATGCAGATAAGATTTTGGTTTTGAAAAAAGGGAGAATAGTTGAAATGGGAAAACACGAAGAGCTAATTAAAAAACCGAATGGAGTATATAGGGAATTTTGGGAATTACAATCTGCTCTTCAAAATGAATCATAATTTTGTTATAATAAGTAATTAGTAATTATTCTCTAAACAAGGTCAAGAGAATACAAAAAAGATTAAAAATAATAAAATAATGAAAAATTTTACTACGTTAATAAAAGAAAGTTTTGGAGTTTATAAGCAAAAGATAATACCAATTTTACTTATCTTGCTTATCTCTGGAGTCGTAATGACAATTCTTGGAGTGTCCTTAGGAGGAAGTATGATGTTTTCGGTTTTGAAATTAAAAGACGTCGCTGCTACAGAAACTGCGAAAGCTTTATTTTTCTCACCATTAGTTATTGGAATGTTCTCAGCTATAGTATTGTGGACAATATTTATCGGACTTACCTTTATAATATTGACAGTAAAACCTGTTGGAACTAAATTAAAAGAGATTTTTCAGGAGGCCTGGAAAAAATTTGGCCAGTATCTTTGGCTTGTAATATTAGTAGGTTTTTTTGTTGTTTTATCCAGTCTTTTTTTCGTTATTCCAGGTATTATAGTGGGAACCTATTTAACCCTTTATTCTTATATTTTTATTGTTGAAGGGAAAAGGGGCATGAAAGCATTAAAACATAGTTGGAAATTAGTAGAAGGTAATTGGTGGAAAGTATTTGGTAGATTAATCTCACTAAATATTGTTTTTAGTCTTATATTTTTTATTTTAGACTCGGTTAATAATTTATTAGGTTCTGTTTTTCAGCTTTTCTATATGCCGTTTGGTATCATGTTCTTATATCTAATTTATTTGGAATTAAAGAAATCTAAAGAAATACAAATACAAGCACAAACACAAGCAGAAATATAATGAACTTTTTATATCTTTATATTTTATTAGGAGTATTAGCAGGTATTTTTTTAGCTGGTATTTTTTATGTTTTTGTAATAAAGAAAGAAAAAGCCAAAAAAGATGACAATCAATCGTTTCTTTTATTACAGAATCAAATACAAGAAATTACGCGCACACTTGATGCTAAACTTGGAGAAATTCCTAATGTAATTCGTAATCAATTTGGAGAAAGCGCTAAAATTATTAGGGAGGTAACTGAAAAATTAACAAAATTAGACGAAACAAATAAACAGGTAGTTAATTTTGCTGACCAGCTTAAAAATCTTCAGGATATTTTAAAAAATCCAAAACAAAGAGGGGTATTAGGGGAGTATTATCTAGAGACAGTGCTAAAAAACGTTCTTCCTCCAGGAAGTTATCAGACGCAATATGAATTTAAAGATGGTACAAAGGTTGACGCTGTAATATTCATTAAAGATAAAATTATTCCTATTGACTCCAAGTTTAGTTTGGAAAATTATAATCGGATATTGGAGACAAACGATAAGAATGAAAAAAAGAAATTGGAAGAAATTTTTAAAAATGATTTAAAAAGCAGAATTGATGAAACAGCTAAATATATAAAGCCAGAAGAGGGAACAATGGAATTTGCTTTTATGTTTATTCCATCCGAAGCGATTTATTATGATTTGTTAATTAACAAAATTGGTACTGTAAAAGCCAATACCCGTGATTTAGTAGAATATGCCATGGGACAGAAGAAAGTAATTATTGTTTCGCCAACTTCTTTTTTGGCGTATTTACAGACTGTTCTTCAAGGATTAAGAGCTTTACAAATAGAGGAGTCTGCTAAAGAAATTAAAAAAGGAGTAGAAAATTTAGCTCGTCATTTAACTAGTTATGAGACCTATATGCAAAAAATGGGCAATCATTTAGGTACTACAGTAAATATGTACAATTCTGCTTATAAAGAGTTTGGCAAGATAGACAAAGATGTTTATAAGGTTTCAGGGAAAAAAATTGGGGCAGAGCCATTAGAAATAGAAAAACCAAGGCAAGAAGAAATTGACAAAAAATAATTTTTAAGTAAAATATAAGATTAGCAATTAAAGTCGGGGATTGCCAATTAAAAAGATTAAAAAAATAACAATGAATATAAAACCGTTATCTGATCATATTTTTGTAGAAACTTTTAATGAAGAAAAAACTACCAAGAGTGGTATTTTTATTCCTGCTTCATCTGAAGAAAAACCAATGATGGGGAAAGTAATTGCTATTGGTCCTGGAAAAACAACTGATCAAGGAAAATTAATTTCTTTGAATGTAAAAGTAGGGGATAAAGTTCTATTTACTAAATATACACCTAATGAAGTGAAAGTAGATGAAAAAGAATATCTTGTTATTCGTGAAGATGATGTGCTCGCCATTATTGAGTAAAAAACAAATAACAAATTAACAATAAGTTTATTATGGCAAAAAAGATAATTTTTGATGAAAAAGCCCGTCAATCACTTAAAAAAGGCATTGATAAATTAGCCCAAGCAGTAAAGATTACTTTAGGACCCAAAGGCTCCAATGTAATCTTAGATAGGGGATTTGGTTCTCCTCTTATTACAAACGATGGAGTAACTATTGCTAAAGAAATAGAACTTGAGGATAAAACAGAAAATCTAGGAGCTGAGGTTTTAAAACAAGCTGCGGAAAAAACTAATGATATAGCTGGAGATGGTACTACTACTGCGATTGTTTTGGCATGGTCAATAATTACCGCCGGTTTAAAAAATGTAACAGCTGGATCCGATGCTTTAAATATTAAAAGAGGTATTGATAAAGCGGTTAAAGTTGTCGTTAAAGAGCTAAAAGGTATATCCCAAAAAGTGGAAAATCATGATGAAATAGCAAATGTTGGATCAATTTCTGCTGATGATAAGGAAATAGGAAATATGATTGCTGATATTTTTGATGAAGTTGGAAAAGACGGGGTAATTACAGTGGAAGAATCAAAAACGCTTGGATTATCCAAAGAAATAGTTAAAGGATTGCAATTTGATAAAGGATATATTTCCCCATATATGATTACTGATTCTGAAAAGATGGAATCAGTTTTGGAAAATCCTTATATTATTATTACTGATAAAAAAATAACAAATATTCAGGAGATTTTGCCTTTATTAGATAAAATTGTTCAATCTGGTAAAAAGGACTTACTTATAATAACTGATGATTTAAGTGGAGAAGCACTAGCAACTTTAATATTAAATAAACTGCGTGGTACATTTAATGTCGTGGCAGTAAAAACTCCAGGTTTTGGAGATGGAAAAAAAGAATTAATGGAAGATATTGCTATTGTTACTGGTAGCAAGATAATTTCTGAAGAAATTGGACTTAAATTGGATAAAACTGAATTAGATGATCTTGGTCATGCCAGGAGAATAATAATTAATAAAGAGAATACGACAATTGTTGAAGGAGGTGGAGATGCTGAAAATATAAAAAATAGGATGAAACAGATTAAAAAACAAATAGAATCAGTAGATTCAGGTTTTGACAAGGAAAAATTGGAAGAGAGATTGGCTAAATTATCAGGAGGAATAGCTGTCATAAAAGTTGGCGCAGCAACTGAAGTTGAACAAAAAGAAAAACAACATCGCGTAGAAGACGCAGTGAGAGCGACAAAGGCCGCTTTAGAAGAAGGTGTTGTAGCTGGTGGAGGTATAGCTCTTTTAAGAAGTACTAAGGATTTAGAAAATATTAATTTAGATGATGCTGACGAAAAAGTAGGAGTTGATATTATTTTAAGGGCCTTAGAAGAGCCAATTCGTCAAATAGCTGAAAATGCTGGACGTAGTGGTGAAGTCATATTAGAAGAAGCTAAAAAAAGGCAGGAGAATGAAGGGTTTGACGTGACAAAAGGCGAATTTGTTGATATGTTTAAGGCAGGTATTGTTGATCCTACTAAGGTTACTCGAAGCGCTTTAGAAAATGCTGCTTCAGTAGCAAGTATGCTTTTAACAACTAAAGTTGTTGTTACAGATTTTCCAGAGAAAAAGGAAAATTCTGGAATGCCACAAGCGCCAATGATGCCACAATACTAAAAAATTAAAAATTAAAAACATGAGTATATTTTGGTTCGCTTTAATCGTAATCGCTTTGTTCGTTGTTTTAGCTTACAATTCTCTTATTAGAAAAAGCCAACGGGTAAAAGAAGCTTGGGCAGATATTGATGTTCAATTAAAACGTCGTTATGATTTAGTTCCTAATTTGATTGAAGCGGTAAAAGGATATATGGCTCATGAGAAAGAAGTGTTTGAAAAGGTAACTCAAGCACGAACGCGAGCTATGGGTACTCCTGATGGCGAAGAAAAGATAAAAGCGGAAAATCAATTTACTCAAACATTAAAAACCCTTTTTGCTGTTGCTGAGAATTATCCGGAATTAAAAGCTAATCAGAGCTTTATTGAATTACAAAAAGAATTAGTAGACACAGAAGATAAAATTCAAGCTTCTCGCCGATTCTATAATTCTAATGTACGGGATTACAATATTGCCATAAAAGTTTTTCCAAGAAATATGCTTGCTCAACTTTTTAGCTTTAAAGCGGAGCCATTATTTGAAATTACTGAAGCTGAAGAACGCAAAGCAGTAAAGGTCAAATTTTAAATTGCTGCGCTACTAATTTGTGACTCTTTACACACAAGTCGATTCTAATATTCGGAAAACGTGGTTTTTAATCACGGTTTTTTTGATATTAATTATTGCCTTAGGATGGGTTTTTAGTTATATTTTTGAATCGTTGTTGATTTTATATATTGCTGTTATTTTTAGTGTATTTTGGAGTTTTTCCAGTTATTGGCATTCTGATAAAATTATTCTTGCTTTAACTAAATCAAAACCAATAAAAAAAGAGGATAATCCAGAATTATACAGGATAGTGGAAAATCTTTCTATTACAGCTGGATTGCCAATGCCGAAGATTTATATTATTGATGATATTTCTCCTAATGCATTTGCCACTGGGAGAGATGCTAAACACGGGGTTGTTTGTGTCACGCAAGGATTATTAGATAAATTGGAAAAATCTGAATTAGAAGGAGTTATTGCTCATGAATTAGCTCATATTGGCAATCGTGATATTCTTTTATCCTCAGTAGTTGTGGTTTTGGTTGGTATGATTGCTTTATTATCAGATTGGCTTTTCAGGTCTTTGTTTTGGGGAAGAAGAAATAGAGATAGTAAAGGTAATTTAGGTCTTATTATGCTGGTAATTGGCATCGTAGCCGCTATTATAGCGCCTTTAGCAGCTACTTTACTCAAACTAGCCATATCAAGAAAAAGGGAGTTCTTAGCTGATGCTTCAGGAGCGCTTTTAACTCGCTATCCAGAAGGATTAGCACGTGCATTAGAGAAAATTTCTCAGGATCCAAATCCTTTACGAGTTGCTTCAAATGCGACAAGCCATCTTTTTATTTCTAATCCTTTTAGAAAAAAAGCAGTAAGCAAGCTTTGGATGACTCATCCTCTTATAGAAGAAAGGGTAAAGGCTTTGAGACAAATGGATGTGTAGAAGCAAGTATTTCCCCCTTCTCTCCTGCATTCCAGCAGAGACAAACAATATTCACTCGCTCTGGAAGCCTTCCGAAATTCCGCTCCGCCACGTCAAACGTGGCTCCGCTCCAGTTTCGGCTTTCCCTATCATTCGTTTCATTTGTTTGTATCTCTGCTTCCACTAATGTCGTTCAGGAGCAAATACTTGCTTCTTGAGAAATTTTATATTTTTAATTGTTAGTTATTATTTGTTATTTAATTAATATTAATGACAAAATAAGAAAAATTTGCTAAAATGTTTATGAGGTCGAAATAAAAAATTTAACAAAATTAATTAAAATTATGGACGAAGATATTCAAAAAGAACCTTTAGAAGAACAAGCCCCAGAACAAACATCTACCCCAGAAACACCAGAACAAGCTCCTAAAAAAGCTGAGGATAATAAATTAATAGCTATTTTAAGCTATATTGGAGTTTTATGCCTTATCCCTCTTTTAACAAAGAAAGATGACGAATTTGTTTTCTTTCACGCTAAACAAGGATTAGTCCTTTTTATTGCTGAAGTAATAACAGCTTTTGTCGCTGCAATTCCTTTTCTTGGTTGGATTATTGCTCCTTTAGCTAGCTTGTTATGGATAATATTATCTATTGTGGGTATTATTAATGTTTTAGGAGACAAAACAAAAGAATTACCTGTTTTAGGAAAATACGCTAGCAAGATTAAAATTTAAAGACTAGTAATTTATCTACCCAAGTTTTTGTTATAAAATTTGGGTAGGTAAATATGGAGAGGTCGCATAGTGGTCTAGTGCGTTTGCTTGGAAAGCAAATATACCAGCAATGGTATCGAGGGTTCGAATCCCTCCCTCTCCGCCATTAAATAAGCAAAAAATGTTAATTTTGAATCATATTTTAAAAATAATAAAAACATATGATAGTAGTTGATACTGAAACAACTGGACTGGATCCTTACAAAAATTCAATCGTAAGCATTGGAGCTGTAGATTTTTTTAATCCAGAAAATCAATTTTATCAAGAATGCAAAATTTGGGATGGCGCAGAAGTGACAGAAGAAGCATTAAAAATTAATGGTTTTTCGAACGCAGAAATTATAGATCCTAATAAAAGAAATTTAGAAGAAATAATAAAGGATTTTCTTAAATGGGCAGAAGATATTAAAGACAAAACAATGGCTGGCGAAAATCCATCATTTGATAGAGATTTTCTTAAATCTTCTATGCAAAAATATGGAATTGAATGGACTCTTAGTTATAGGACCATTGATTTACATTCTTTATGCTACACCCATTATCTTAAAAGAGGGCTCAAACCTCCAATAAAAGATAATAAAACAGATCTAAATTCAGATAAAATTTTAAATTATATAGGATTACCTGATGAACCAAGGCCCCATAATGCCTTAACTGGAGCAAAAGTGGAAGCAGAGGCATTTTCAAGATTGATTTTTGGAAAATTACTTTTAAATGAATTTAAAGATTATCCTATTCCAGATTATCTATTATGAGGATATTGTTGGGACAATAGGACGACCCGAGTGGTTCGAATCCTAGTCCCCCAGCCGTCTAGTTTTTTTATCGAGGGACCGAGATACATCGAAATCGCCAAAGAGGCGATTTTTTGGTAGAATAAACAATGGGTACTAGGCGTGGCGAAAGAAGTTAAAATAAATCTATGTTTGAATTTTTTGGAAATATCTTTTATTTACTATTGTTAGGATCAATATTGATTATTGCCTATATTACTGTTAATAATACTTGGTCCAAGAAGATTCTATCTAAAAAACCAAATGTTTTGATTTGGAATAATTCCCTTATTATCTTAGGGATTATATTAATTATTACTACGTTTTTTATTTTTTCTTGGATAGCTGGAATCACAACAATTGTTTTAGCCTTTATCGTTTATATATCTATTGGCGGAAGAATAATGAAAAAGATAGAAGCTAATATTTTTAATTCAGCGAAGAAAGAGCAAAATAAATAAATCTATGAAAGAAAAGTTATTACTGGTTTGTTTACTTGACTTTCTTTTTAGGCTATACTTAAAATAAAGAAAGTTCAATATTATGGTCAAAAGCGAAGCTAAGTTAGATAAAGATACTCTCGCAGTGGTTTTTTATTTGATTTCAAGATTAGATGGTATTCTCGGTAAAACCCATCTTCAAAAATTACTTTTTTTGAGTGATATTTTAGCAATGCGGAGATTAAAAGAAAAAATTACCGTGATGGAATACAAAAAATATTTACACGGCCCGTTTACAGTAGAATTAGACAATTATACTAATCATCTTTCTAACATTGGGTATATTGAAATAAAGAAGTTTCCTTTAACTAGAAAGGAAACTAAATCCTATACCAGATATTATTTAAAAAAGGAAGTTTCTATAAAAGAACAGTTATTAAAATCGCTCGGCCCTGAAAAATTATTAATAATTGATGAAGTCGTTGATTCATTTGGTAATCTTAGTCTTCAAAATTTGCTTGATATAGTTTATAAACTTCCAATTGTTCAAGAATCAAAAAGGGACGATATTTTGGATGTTGCAAAAAAAACGGAATCAGAGCCGGAAGAAAAAGAAGATTTGCCATTTTAAAATATGTTTCACAAATGGGATATTATTTATATATCTAGATTTCCGGAAACAATTAAATGTTCTAATCCGCGCTGTTGCAGGGATTTTTCTATTACAAATTATTCTTGTCCTTATTGCGGACAAAATAACACAGTGAGCAATGTTATTGGTAAACCAAGACCGATTATACTTTGGCTGGATCAATCTTTTTGGTCTCAGAGTATGGCATTTGCTATTCCCTTATCTAAAACTAAGCTTTACGAGGATAAAGTAAATGAAATAATAAAATTATCCGATTATCAATTTTTACATCCAAAGGAGATTTATAGACAGCCGATGAGAGCAATTATTTGTCAGGCAACCAGGATTGACGGATGCATTTTTTCTCAAAATTCGCTGATAGGTAAAATTCAAAACATTGTGCTACGGGAAAAGATAGAAACCAAATTGCTCAATTGGATATTTCCATAATTTTCAAATTTAAATTATCAAATAGAAATAAATCTTTTACTATAGTTCATCAATCTAAAGTTATAAGCGTATTCAATGAAGGAGAGCCAAATAGGTTCCAACATCGTTCCATAGGACCAGCTATGTATTGACTCCTAACATAGAATATGTTATATTTATAATATCCTGTAATAGGATATTTTTAGTTGTTTGAAAAACAATATACTTACTACTTGTTATATAACTGGTCATTACATTATTAGTGGTCAGTTATATAACAGGTAGTTTAATATTAATTAAAATTTGAAAGGAGGTGGAAAAAATGAATAGACCAGTATATATATCTGTACTTCACGCAATAGGAGTTGTGCTTTCAATAGTTTCATTTCTGATATTGTTGATTTGGGCAACACGCAATCCAGGAATTCTCTTTTGTCCTGCAGTAGCTATATTTTTAGCTCTAGAAGTACCTACTCATAAGGGAAACCCAAGTAAAACAATGCTTCGGATTATCTACGGGAGCATCACAAAGGGTGGAATAAGGAGGGGTATTTTTATCAAAGAAATGTTTACAGTAGCTCTTTTCTGGGTGGCCATGGGAAATTATTTGTTCTTTCATGATGTTACTGGTACTATTGCAAACGGAATGCTCACGTTTGCACTTATAGTATCGGCTATAGCTAATGAGATTGAAGCACAAATGATAAAAAAAGTAATAGAGGAATAATTTTTTTAAATGGAGGCAAAGAAATAAGATTTCTTCAGCCTCCATTTTATTTAATGAAATGGGTTCCAATATCGTTTCATAGGGGTAGCTAAATTAAAATAGTCAAAGAGGCGATTTTTTGGTAAAATATGAACAATGGAAAAGGAACTTATTAAAAAATGGTTAAAAGAACATAAGCATTGTGTGTTGGCTACTTCTTATGAAGATAGACCCTGGGCAGCAACAGTTAATTATATAGTTGATGATGATTTTAATATATATATTTCAACTAACCCTGATTCATTAAAGTTTAAAAATCTGTTAAATAATCAAACAGTTTCTTTAGTCATAGATGATCAAACAAGAGAAGGTACACTCCAAATTCAGGGAATAGCAGAGTTTTTAAAACCCGAGACATCAAATGATCCAAATTTGAAGATTAGTCCCAAATTCTTAATTTTTAAAAAGAAAGAAGAATCTGGAAGAACAATAATTTCAGAATTAAAATTGTGATTTTTCTATGAAATAAGTTCCAACATCGTTCCATAGCCCCAGCTAAATTATATATTGACTAACAATATAAAATATGTTATACTTATGATATCCTGTAATAGGATATTTTTAGTTCTTTGAAAAACAATATTTTTACTATTTACTATATAACTGATTATTATAAATTATTAGTAGTTAGTTATATAGTAAATAGTTTAATAATATAAAATAAAAAAATTTAAAAGGGAGGAAGAAAAATGAGTAATCGAAAGAAGAATAAAGGATTGAAATGCTGGATGATAATTAGTTTAGTTGTAGTAGGCATTTTTGTAATTTGGTCTGTGGTTTTTCTGATTCACTTTAGTAAAGATGTAGAGATTATGTTCAAGTCAGAAAAAATTCATGGAGCGGTAGAAGTGAATATAGAGAATATGTTTGATAGTGTAGAAGGGGAATTTTCAGAAGAAATAAAAGCTGGTATTCTTGGAAATTATGCAGTGCTGTGTGACAGCTTGGAGCAATTTTTAGAATTGGTACCAGAAGGAACTATTTATACGTTTTTTGAACTTAGAAAAAAGGAATCCAAGTTTCTTAAAACAGATAGATACTATTCCTTGAGTAAAATATACTCGGCTGTTGTTAGCGGACTTGGAGTGATTATTTACAGTGATTTGTATGAATACAGAGAAGGAAATAGGAGGTACTGGATTGAAGGTTGGTCCTGGGGTGAAGGTTTAGGAGAAATAAACTTTCATTACGACAATAAAGAAGATATTATTGTTT
Organism: uncultured Candidatus Saccharibacteria bacterium; assembly: GCA_964479005.1. Classification (GTDB taxonomy): domain Bacteria; phylum Patescibacteriota; class Minisyncoccia; order UBA6257; family UBA6257; genus DAOVIY01. The sequence continues at coordinate 240,583 of CAYZJA010000001.1, read as the reverse complement.
GCGTAGGTGTGTTAGCATGTATTATCATTGGTCTTGTTTTCTTCTTCGGCTTTGCTTCTATGCCATATTATCTTCCCTAAAGAATATACAAACTAATTGTATATTCATCAAAGTATTTTAAGAGCCCCGGTTGGTTTAAAACCGGGGTTTTAAATTTATTGGAATACTTTTAAAATGGTGAAAGAGGCGATTTTTTGTTTGCCCTGAGCCTGTTAAAGGGGTAGAATTAGAATATGAAGATTATTTCATGGAATGTTAATGGAATAAGGGCGGTATATAGAAAGAATTTTTTCAAATGGATGAGAAAAACCAATCCAGATATATTATGTCTACAGGAAATAAAAGCACAAAAAGGACAAATACCAGAAGAATTGATTAAACCAGAAGGATATTATTCTTATTTTAATTTTGCAGAAAGAAAAGGATATAGTGGTGCAGCTGTTTATACTAAGAAGAAACCATTAAGAATTGAGTATAAATTAGGATTAAAAAGATTTGACCAAGAAGGAAGGATTTTAAGGCTTAAATATCCTGGTTTTACTTTAATTAATCTTTACTTTCCACACGGAGCGCACGATAAAAGGAATCTTGCTTACAAATTAAAAACTTATAATCGTCTCATTAATTATTTGAAAAAGATTCAAGATAAAAACATTATATTAATTGGTGATTTTAATATAGCTCATAAGGAAATTGATTTAGCCAGACCGGAAGATAATAAAAATAATATAATGTTCACTTTAGAAGAAAGAAGGCAAATAGATAGAATAATTGAATTAGGGTTTATTGATACATTTAGAAAATTCAATAAAAAAGGAGAAAATTATACTTGGTGGCCATATAGATTCAATGCAAAAGAAAGAAATCTTGGCTGGCGGTTAGATTATGTTTTTGTTTCAAAAATGATAATTCCAAAAATTAAGAAAAGTTTCATTCTCAATAAAGTTATTTATTCAGACCATTGTCCAATAGGAATAGAACTTGATTAAAAAATTGGGGTAGGGCTTGACAAATTATTTTGATTTGCTATAATGGGGATGCTGTTGTCTAGAGATATTAAATAGCTTGCTATCTAATTTCGAAAGGCGACAGCATTTTTTTTGATAAAATACAGTATATAATTAGAATAAAGAATATATTATGTATATTGAGGGAATTAAAGATTGGTTTAGCCAAAATCCTGGATTAGTACAATTCATACAATTTATGGCGCCAATTATTATTTCTTTATTATCAATTCGTTTTATTAAAAACAAAAGGCGAGAACCCGTCTTAATTTTAGATATTAAAAGTATAAAAGAATACTCCAAGAATAAACAAGAAAAGATTAAAGAGAATGGTTATTTAATTGCTGATTCTGATTATTTTTTACAGATTCGTAATGAAGGTAATGATGTTGCTTTAAATACATATATTGAGAGCGATAATTTTAAAATCGTAAAATATCAAAATCATCAGATTGGTTTACAAGAGGAATTGTCTATAGAAATTGTAAAAAAACCTAATGATGAAATAGAAAATCCAAAGGAACTAAACGGGGGAATTTTAAAGATTTATTGTGAGACAATAGGAGGAATAGGGTTTTATTTTAAATATCAAATAATAGATATTAGAGAAAAAAGAGTACGATTTATATCAAAAGGATATGGGAAAGCGCAACAAAATAAAGGCAACTTTCATATTGACCATTAAGGTATATTATGATATGATTTTTATATAATTTTAATGGTCGATGTATGTTCTTGTTAACAATGATTAATTAATAATAAAAATATGGGTAGTATTGAAAATATTCCAACTCCTAATCCCGAAAAAAAAGGGATTCCAAAAATAACAAAGAAAGAATGGTTAGAGCATAGTGGTGGCGAGCCAGATGATGAAGAATTTAAAGCATGGATGGAAGACAAAGGAATTGAATTTGATGATCATGATATTGCTAAAATTGATTTAGACGGTGAAATAGTTGAAACAAAAAAAGATGACTTTGGTACAATAATTGAAGAACCTGATGCTATTATTGAAAAAGCAAGCGCGTAGATTTTATTAGAGATATAAAATATTAAAAAATGGTCATTATTTGGCCATTTTTTATGGTTTCATATAATATTGACTTAAATTATATAATGTTATATAATTAGGATGGTAGAACGTCAGTCCTTTGACAATTAAAAATAAAAAAAAGAAGGAGAAAGAAATGATGAAATTTTATTGGGTAATTCGATTCAATGGAAAATTGAATGGAAAGCGCATGGTCTGTAATCTTATTGTAATTGAGCTTGACACAGATAGCCAGATTCCATATTTGTTTAATTGTGATTTAATTTCTTATCTTTATCGTAAAAGGGGTAAAACAGAAGAGCTTGGACCAAGAAATGGTCCCAGGACATCTGGTTGGTTAGAGGTAAAAGACTTATTTTCGCTACAATTTTGTTCCAATATAAAAATAGTGAAAATTGATAGTTTAGATTTGGATAATGTCTATAAAATAATAAGACCTCATTTAAGAAAAGCTATTGATGAAAAAATAAAAATAAAGAAAAAAGGAGAGTGAGAAGAAATGAAAAGAATAAAATGGCAAAATTTAATTTCATTTAGCGACTTAGGCGATAAGAATAAATTGAGAAGTAAATCAGTAATGGATATAGTGGCAGATCAAAAAAGAGTAAAAAGCAACGAAATTATATTAATTGTATTAATTACAATCTTTATATTATTCTTTTTTGCCACTAGCCTAAAAGTTTTTATAACTTTACTTATTTCGGGATTGATTATTGGAATGTTTGGATTGATTAAAAAAAGGTGGACAAAATGGTAGAAAAAAGGAGAAAATAGAAAAATCTGAAAGGAGGACTGAAAATGAAAAAGATTTTTAATGTGGTTTGGATAGGAATAAAAAAGATAGTACTTTTTATTATAATGACATTACTTGCAGGCGGGGCGAAGATTAGATGGAGGTGAAAGATATGGGAGAATTAACTTCTGGTGAAGCTGTGTTTAGGATGTCTTGCTATGCGATTGGAATATTTATAATCGTTCCACTTCTTTTAAGATTATTTAATAATAAAAGGAAATAAGGCGGTGATGATTGTGAATATTATAGAAATAACATGTTTAGCAATGGCGGCAATAGGTATTATATTGGTACTACTTCCAAGACATGAAGATCTCTTTCAACAATACTTTATTTTTTGTGTTGTTGTCTGCACTATAATATTTTTTGCAAATCTAATCGCAAACTTTAGTTAAAGAGTTGAAACAAATTAAAAAAAGGGAGGAACCAACCTCCCTTTTATTTTTTATTATTTTAATCTTTTGATTAATTTGTTAAATTGTTCAGCACGGTCAAATTCGTTTTTAAACTTTTCAAAACTTGCTGCGGCAGGAGAAAAGAGAATGATGTTTCTTTTCTTTTGTTTTCTCTGATAGAGACTATAATAAAAACACTCTTTTAAAGATTCAAAAACGAAGTATTGATTAGAGTATTTTATTTTATTTAATGCTTTTACTAATTTTTTACTTGCCGAACCATTAAGAATAACTAAATTTTTAGGAAGCATAGTCCTTTTTATCTCTTTAGCTAATTCATTATATTCTAAATCTTTATCTGTTCCTCCGGTGATTAGAACAAAATTGCTATTTTTACGTTGCTTAAATCTTTTTAGAGCGGCAATAGTAGCGTCTGGCGATGTAGCGCTACTATCATTAATAACAAGCAGTTTTTTGTTTTGAAAAATTATTTCTTGGCGAAATTTGATTTCAGGTAATGAGACAATTTGTTTTTTAATTTGAGCAAAAGTTAAACCGAATAACTTAGAAGCTAATATAGCAGTCATTAAATTGTCTACATTATGTTCTCCCCAATACTTTGCAAATTTACTTGCGTTGAATATTAATCTTTTCTTTTGATATTTCTGATAATAAATTTTATCTTTTTTGTAAAAAATTCCATTCTTACTTTTAGGCAGGGGATTATGCGAAATAAAATAGACTTGGCTTTGCGGCTTTAAAGAAAGAAAGAATTTAGTCCATTTGTTGTTATAACTTAGAATTAAATAATCAGTATCTTTTTGATTTTGAAAAATACGAGATTTTGCCTTGGCATAATTTTTTATAGTACCATGGCGATCTAAATGATCTCTATATAAATTAGTGATGATGGCTATTTTGGGCGCTTTGTATTTTAGTTTTACTAATTCTAATGAATAACTGGGCAGTTCTAAAACTATTGGGTTATCGGCTTTTAATTTATCTAAGAATGAAAGAACTGGATTATCTGGCGTATTTCCACCAGCAACAACATCATTATATTTTCCGCGCAAAAGATGACCTACCCAATTAGTCGTTGTGGTTTTTCCCCAACTGCCAGTTATTGCTACAACTGGATTCTTATTAAATTTAAAGAATAAACTCATTTCATTTTCTATTAATTTATTTGCTCGATTAGCAATTTTAAGATACGGATTATTTCTTATTGGCACGCTTTGGTTTATAACCATAATATCATTGTCACTAAAATCATTTTTATTATGTTTGCCTAGTACTAATTTTATTTTAGCAGAATATCTCTTTAATCTTTTCAGCGACTTTTCTAAATCCTTTTTCTGTTTTAAATCCGTAATAGTAAGTTTAGCCTTGTGTTTTAAAAGCCATAAGCAAGTAGATACGCCTCCGCCCAATATTCCTAATCCTACTACTAGTACTTTTTTGTCTTTAATAAATTTATTGATTTCTTGCATAATAGTTATTTTAACATTCAAAAATTTCTATTGCCAATTTTCATGCTGGGGTTGATTTTTGCTTTTTTATTTGTTATAATTATGCTGACGATCGCAAGGTCGTCAACGGTGGGGCTTCCCTTCCTGCTTGCAGGAGGGGATCACCAGAAAAACAGGTGTCTTTGATACCTGTTTTTCTTTTATTTTCGAATAAAATGAGAAAACAACGTTCTTGAGCGAAGCCACGTTTGACGTGGCGAAGCGAAAAGTTGTTATTTTTAGCTTAAAAGTGCTAAAATAAAAGAATTATGGATATTAAAGATATTATCATTATTGGCAGTGGTCCAGCTGGTTTAACAGCAGGAATTTACGCTGGCAGAGCAAAACTCAAAACATTATTATTCACTGGTTTACCTTTGGGAGGGCAATTAATGCTTAGCGAACAAATTGATGATTTTCCCGGTTTTCCTGAAAAAATGACAGGCCCAGAACTTATTAAAAAAATAATTGAACAAGTTAAAAAATTTGGTGTAGAAATGATAGAAAAGAATGTGGTTTCTGTAGATTTTCAAAAAAAGCCTTTTGTTATAAAAACAGACAATGAAGAATATTTGGCAAAAGCTGTAATTGTAGCTACTGGAGCTTCTACTAAATGGCTTGGTTTAAAAAATGAGCAAGAATTAATTAGCCATGGTGTTTCTGCTTGCGCTGTATGTGATGGTTTTTTCTTTAAAGATAAAATCGTAGGTGTTGTAGGAGGAGGCGATAGCGCTATGGAAAATGCTATTGTTTTAACTAAATATGCAAAAAAACTTTTTATTATTCATCGTAGAAATGAATCAAGGGCGTCTAAAAAATTGCAAGAGGAAGTTTTTAATAATCCAAAAATAGAATTTATTTGGAATACTGTTATTTCAGAAATTAAAGGAAAAGATTCTTTAGAAGGAGTTTATATAAAGGATGTAAATACAAAAGAAAAAAGATTTTTAGAATTAGATGGATTATTTGTATCAATTGGTTATAAACCATCAACTGATATTTTCCAAAATCAGCTTGATTTAGATAATAATAGTTATATCAAAGTAAAGGAGAATACAAAAACTTCTGTTGATGGGATATTTGCCGCAGGAGATGTTTGCGATACTAAGTATAAACAAGCAATTACTGCTGCTGGTTTGGGCGCAATGGCTCTTTTGGATGCTGATAAATGGTTGAGAAAACTGCAAAAATGATATAAAATACTCTTTAGGGTTTTAAAATTAAAAATTGTAAATTAAAAATTATAGTAGTATGTGTGGACCAATATGTGCCATAGGTATCGCTAGTGGATTAGGAATTTCTCGCTGGCTTGGTATAGATGATATAACTTTAGGATTATGGATTGGAGCGCTTATTTTATCTTTTTCAATCCAATTTAATATATTTTTAAGCAAAAAAGGTAAAAGTTTTCCATATAGTTTTTGGGTTATTTTTATAGCAACATATCTTTTGTCATTTTTGCCAATTTTAAAAACTTTAACCCAAGATCCTGTTTGTAATATTTGTGGACTTCCTCGTATAATTTGTGGTTCAGTTTTGGGAGCATTAACTCTTTTTCTCGTAGATAAAGCAAATCTTTTTGTAATCGATAAACACAATAAAAAGGTTTATTTTTATTATCAAAAGGTCATCATCCCGATTATTGGTTTAATTATTGTGAGTATGATTATAGAAGCAATGTGTTGATTAAAGCATTTAATTATTAAAAATTATGAATATTGAAGAACAAAAAGTCGCAGACTTATTTAATAAAATAAAGAAATTAAAAGAAGAAGGGAATGCTTTGGATTTATCATCTAAGGAAGATTTAGGTATTGCTGTTATGAATTTAATTTCCATGGAAGAACATTTCTTTTTTACTTATGAAAAAACCAAAGACAAAAAGTATTTAGACTTGCTTAATAAAACAAGGGATTCTCGAAAAGAGCTATTAGCAAAGATTGTTAAAAATCCTGATGGAGAAATTTGGTGTATTTCAAAGCATCTATTATCTGCAAGTATGCGGCTAATGGAAGTAGGAACTAAAAAACTGGGAAACAAAGAAGAAAAAGAGGCAAGAGATTTATTTGATAAGGCTTATGCGCTTTGGGATATATTTTGGGGATTAAATTTAAATTTGATAGATGTAAAGGATATTAGACAACGAAATGAGGAAGAAACTAATAATATTGAAATAGCAAAAGGGAAAAAATTTAATGTTTTTGACAAATTAGGCGGTATTATTAAAAGTATAATGGATTGTTGTAAAGAGTGATTTTTTATGGATATTTCGCTTTTTGATTATCATTTACCAAAAGAGCTTATTGCTCAGGAACCAATAGAGCCGCGAGATCACTCGCGTCTTTTAATATTAGATAGAAAAAGTAAAAAAATAGAACATAGAAAATTCTATGAGATATTAGATTATTTGTCTGATAATGATGTTTTAGTATTTAATAATAGTAAAGTAGTACCAGCACGTTTATATGGAAAGAAAATTCCAAGCCATGGAAAAGCGGAAATTCTTCTTATTCGGCCTGAGAATAAAGAAATTTTTGATTTTATCTCATGGCCTAAACGATGGGTAATTATTGGGAAACCTCAATTAAAACAAGGGCAAATTATTGAATTTAGTAAATTATTAAAGGGGGAGATAAAAGAGGTTTTAAATTATGAAAGAATCATATGTTTTAATATGGAAGGTGAGGATTTAAAACAGGAGGCTTTATCTTTAGGGCAATTTCCCTTACCGCCTTATATTACCGAGCCTACTGAAAGATCATTTTTAGAGTATCAAACAATTTATGCAGAAAAAGAAGGCTCAATTGCCGCTCCTACTGCAGGGTTTCATTTTACAAAAAACCTTTTAAAAAAAATTGAAGAAAAGGGGATTGATATGCAATTTATTACTTTACATATAGGATTGGGAACTTTTTTATCAGTAAAATCGCAAGACATTACAAAACATCAAATGCATTCTGAATTTTTTGAACTTTCTAAAGATACTGCTAAAATACTTAATAAGTCAAAATCAGAGGGCAAGAGGATTATTGCTGTTGGAACTACTGCAGCTCGTGTTTTAGAAAGTTGTGTAGATGAAAGCTTAGAATTAAAACCGAAACGAGATCAAACAAATTTATTTATTTATCCTGGATATAAATTTAAGTTTGTTGACTCTTTGATTACGAATTTTCACCTTCCTAAGTCCACTTTATTAATGTTGGTTTCCGCTTTTGTCGCGTTTAACGCGACTGATACCACGTTTAACGTGGTTGCTGATAGAGATTTAATTTTAAAAGTTTATCAAGAAGCTATTGTAAAAAAATATAGATTCTTCTCGTTTGGAGACGCAATGTTTATCGTATAATTATGTTTAAAATTATTAAAAAATCTAAGGTTGATAGAGCTCGTTTGGGCGAAATATCAACAAATCATGATATTGTAAAAACACCAATTTTTATGCCGCCTGGAACTCAAGCAACTGTTAAAGCAGTTGGGCCTGATGATTTAAGTAAAATTGGTATAGAGATACTCTTGGTTAATACGCTTCATTTACACTTACAGCCAGGGGAAGATCTAATTAATGCTCAAGGAGGCATTCATCGATTTATGGGCTGGTCTGGGCCTATTCTGAGCGATTCTGGAGGGTTTCAAGTATGGAGCTTTGCTAAAAATAGAGCAAAAGAAGGGCAGAAGTTAGCTAAAATCAGTGAAAATGGTGTAGAATTTTCATCCCCAATTGACGGGTCAAAACATCTAATTACACCTGAAAAATCAATAGAAATTCAACATAAATTAGGTTGTGATATTATTATGGCTTTTGATGAATGCAGTCCTGATTCTGATAACAAAGAATACGCGAAAAAATCAATGGAAAGAACTCATCGCTGGGCAGAAAGGTCATTAAAAAAACATCAAGAACTTAGTAAAAAATGTATAAGCTTAGGACAAAAACCGCCTTTGATTTTCGGAATTATTCAAGGAGGAATTTTTGAAGATTTAAGAAAAGAATCAACCAAGTTTATTACCAGTCTTCCTTTTGATGGAATCGCATTAGGTGGAGAAACAATTGGTTATAATATGCCAAAAACATTAGAGATTTTAGATTATTTGCAGGATTTTTTACCAGAAAATAAACCTCGCTATACTATGGGATTAGGCGCTTCACCTTATGATATAATCGAAGTTGTAAAAAGGGGAGTTGATATGTTTGATTGTGTTGCACCAACAAGAACAGCTCGGCATGGTTCTCTCTATAGTTTTGAGTCAGAATTTGAAAAAGGATGTTTAAGAATATCTAACAACCGCTTTGAGAATGATAACAATCCTATTGATAAAAACTGTGATTGTTATACTTGTCAAAATTTTTCCAGAGCCTACCTTCATCACTTATATTCAGTTAAAGAGTCTCTTTATTTGCGTTTAGCAAGTATTCATAATTTAAGATTTATGATGAGACTAATAGAAACATTACGGATGGCAAATAGATAGTAAAGGCGAGAAGATATTATCTCAAAAACACGCTAATCGTTATCGTTTTTTCAACAACATCTTCTCGCCTTATTATTGCTTAATTAATTATTAATTGTTCTGTGTTAATTGTTAATTTGATTTTATGCTTCTTCATACTTGTTGCGCTGTGTGCGCATTGCCAATAATTGAATATTTATTAAGAGAAAAAGTAAAAGATATTACTTTGTATTTTTATAATCCTAATATTTATCCTCAAGGAGAATATGAAAAAAGATTAAAAGATGTGGAAAAAATATCTGAAATTTATAGGTTAAAATTGATTATAGGAGGATATGAACACAGTAAGTGGTTAGATTATGTTAAAAAATCATTGCCTCAATTGCCTGAATTTTATTCAGAAAACAGCGAAAGGTGTCTAAGTTGTTTTCGTTTTCGTTTGGAAGAAACCGTTAAATTTGCCAAAAAAAATAATTTTGATGAATTTACTACTACTTTAAACGTAAATCGCTTTAAAAATACAGAATTTATTAATAAATATGGCAAATCTTTAGCAAATAAATATAAAATTAAATATAAAAGGTTTGATATAGATTTTAATAAAGCATACGGGCTTGGCTTAAAACTTTCCAAAAAATATCACCTTTATCGTCAAAGATACTGCGGGTGTGAATTTTCTATGATATAATAAATACAATATAATAGATTAAAATCATGTCTAAAACTAAAAAACTTTCAGTAAAAACACTTTTGAAAGATACCTATTTAGCGATAGTAGAGAATTCTTGCGGATCAGTAATTTGGAGTAATTATTATGCTTTGGTAAACGGAAAAAGAAAGGATATTGTTCATAATGGCTTAGCTTCATGCGCTTTTTTTGCCAGCTCTATTTTAAAGCTTTTTGATCTTATTGAAGGTCTTCATCTTACTGTAAATGGCACAGAAAAAGATTTAAAAAAATCAGGTTGGGAAAAAATTTCTACTTCCCCTAAGATGCCTAAAGGCAGTGTTTTAATTTGGGAAAGAAAATTACTTGCTGATAAACAGGTAAAAAAACGCGAAAAACATTATCATATTGGATTTTATATTGGCTATGAAAAAGCCGTAAGTATTTGGGCTTATCATAATTTTCCCGTGATTCATCATTGGACTTATAATGGAACAAGAAAAATAATTCGAGCCTATTGGAATAAACGGATAAAGAATTAATGAAAAATTGGGCGAGACAGTTTAAGCCTCATAAAACAGCTTATCGGACGCCGTCTTCGTTTAGAATTCGAAAAGTAAAAAAAGTAAAAAAGATTAAAATAAAAAAATGAAAAAGGGCAACTAAAGTGCCCTTTTAAACTTCTAATCTAAGTAAAATTTATTTCTTATTAATTATTTTTTAAGATAGAGAAGTATTTACGCCAGCAAATTTTCGAATTCTTCTTCTTTCTTTTTTCTATTATTACCTTGCATCCATTAGATGAATAAAATAGAATAGTATATGCAACACCTACAACTTTTCTAAAAAGTTCTGCCGTGGATTCATTATTATTCTCGGAGCATTTTTTACTTTCTGGTTTAGATCTTTCTAAAAGCCATTTAATTCTCATGAGATTTTGTATTGTCTCTGGATAGAAACAAACTATGTACTTGTTTTCTATTTCTCTAGAATTTGAGAAAATAGAAGAAAAAGGAAAAATCTTTTTTCTAAATAAATCCAATAAATACATTTATTCTACCTCCTAAAAATTAATTAGAATTTTAAAATTAAGATTGTAAAGGAACCATTTTATGTGTTTAGATTATACCAGATTATTGGTTATTTATCAATAGTAGGAATATTTTTCAAATTTTTGGTATAATGTATAAAAATATGAAAAAGGCGATTCTTTATGAAAAATTAAAGGATAATAAAGTTCAATGTCTGGCTTGTCATAACCAGTGCCTCATTAACAATAAAAGAATTGGAATTTGTGGGGTGCGTCAAAATATAAATGGCGACCTTTATCTTTTAGTTTACGGGAAAGCTATAAGTGTAAATATTGATCCCATAGAAAAAAAGCCTCTTTTTCATTTTTTACCAAGCCAGAAAGCTTTTTCTTTAGGAACTTTAGGATGCAATTTTGATTGTGATTTTTGTCAAAACTGGGAAATTTCTCAAGCCCCAAAACCTTTTGACAAAATTCAGGGCATAAAACATTATGGAGAAGAATGGGGACCAGAAAAAATAGTAAATTATTGCAAAGAAAACAATATTCCCATTATAGCTTATACGTATAATGAACCTACTATTTGGGCAGAATACGCTTTAGATACAATGAGATTAGCAAAAAAAGAGGGGATTAAAAATATATGGGTTTCTAATGGTTTTATGACAGAAAAAACCCTTAATTTTATCGCGCCTTATCTTGACGCAATTAACATAGATTTAAAAAGTTTTTCAGAAAAGTTTTATCGAAAAACTTGTAAGGGACGATTAGAGCCAGTTAAAGAGAATATTAAAAAAATCTGGAAAATGGGAATTTGGATAGAAGTTACTACTTTAGTAATTCCTGGATTTAATGATTCCACAAAAGAACTAAAACAAATAGCAAAATTTCTGGTAGGAATTTCCAAAGACTTGCCATGGCATATTTCTGCTTTTTATCCATGCTATAAAATGCTTACTCAAGCGCCCACATCCCAAGAAATTTTAATTAATGCTTGTGAAATCGGTAAAAAAGCTGGATTACGATATATTTATACTGGAAATATACCAAATTCTGATTATGAAAGTACTTATTGCCCAAAATGTAATTCACTTATCATAGAACGATGGGGTATGGAAGTCTTAGAAAATAATTTGAAAAACGAGAAATGCCCAAAATGTAATACAAAAATAAAAGGAATATGGAATTAAGACATCCAACTGTATCTGGTAGTTTTTATCCTGATGATCCTGATATTTTAAAACAACAAATCAAGGGTTTTTTGGATAATGCGACAGTAGAAAAACATCAGTTGTCAGTCAAAGCCCTTATTGTTCCTCATGCAGGATATGTATATTCTGGTCCAATAGCCGCATACGCTTTTAAACTTATAGAAAATTGTTCATATGAAAAGATTTTTCTCTTGGGACCTAGCCATCATTTTTCATTTGATAATCTTATTTCTTGCGCTAAAGAATATTGGCAAACACCATTAGGAAAGATAGAAATATTATCAAAAGACGATTTTCCAAAACTTAAAAACAAAAAAGAAATTATTGAATCATCTGAAATTCATCAGCCAGAACATTCATTAGAAGTTCAGTTGCCATTTTTACAAACAGTTTTAGACGATTCTCAGATTTTTCCTTTATTAACTGGCAATATTGTTGATTATAGAAAAGTTAGCGATATCTTGTTATCAATTTATGACGAGAAAACTCTTTTTTTGATTAGCTCTGACTTAAGCCATTATTTACCATATAATGAAGCAAAGATGATAGACAAAGTAACAATTGACGCGATATTAGCAAATGATATTGAGCGATTTAATGAATATGGTAATGCTTGTGGAAAAACATCAATTGAGATTTTATTAAATATTGCGGATAAAAAACAATGGAAACCTAAACTCTTATGCGCTATGAATTCCGGAGAAACTAGTGGGGATAAAAACCAAGTTGTAGGATATGCGAGTATTGCATATTATGAATAAAGAACATAAAAAATACTTTTTAAAATTAGTCAGAAGGGCTATGCAAAAATACTTTCAAGACGAAGGAATTCTTCAAATTAATGAAGATGATTTGCCGCAAACTTTAAAAGAAAAAAGTGGAACTTTCGTCACCTTATGGAAAAATGATAAATTAAGAGGTTGCATAGGCGATCTAGAAAGTAAAAAACCAATTTATCAAAGCGTAATTGATAATTGTTTGGCAAGCGCTTTGCTTGATGCTCGCTTTACGCCTTTAAAAAATGATGAATTAAATGATATAAAAATAGAAATTTCTGTTTTATCAGAATTAAAAAAACTCCCAGATTTTACCAGTTCAGATTCTTTTCTTAAATATTTAGATAAATACAAGCCAGGTTTATTAATAAAAAAAGGAGGTTATCAAGCCACCTTTTTACCGCAGGTCTGGGAAGATTTAACTTCTGCTGAATTGTTTATTTCTCATTTATGCGAAAAAGCAGGATTAGATAAAAATGAATGGAAAAAGATGAACTTGGAAGTTTATCAATATAGCGCAGAAGTTTTTAAAGAAGGATAGATTAATCCTCTGAGATATTCTGGGTCTATTCCAGGACATTCTGTCGGTTCTTCTCTAATATCCAATTCCATATGTCCTTTTATGATATTTTTGTTCATTTCCCGACCAGATAAGTTTGGCTTTCGAAGATAAAATTCTTCTTGGTTAATATCTAATTCATATTCAGTAATCAAATATTCAACAAGATTAATAAAGGCTTTTTCCATTGCCTTAGTTAATTTATCATGGTCAGGGCGAAAATCACCCATTAAAGAAATAGACACTGTTCCTTTGTTATGCCCATAAGCATGAATTCCGACTGAATATTTTCCTCCCAAACTTCCTTCGTAAATCCTGCCATTACCATCTATTAAATAATGATATCCAATATCCCTCCATTTTCTTTGAGCAGCTGTCATAAGATGAATTTTTCGCAATTCTTTTTTTGATTCTTCAAAATTTGTAGTAAATTTTCCGGCAGTATGATGAACAACAATTTCCTCTACCGGCAGATAATAATAGACAAAACCATTTTCTTTTTTTAGGCTCTGGAGAAAAAAATTATCGTATGATTTAAAATTTTGGTTGTAATTAATTAATAATTCAAGAGATCTCCAATATTCTTTTTCAGAAAACGTATCTTCAGGATTATATCTATCTTCATAGCAATAATTTTTCTGACAGAAATCTTCTATGAATTGAGGATCAGAATAACGATTATCAGCGCCCCATTCCTCTCTGCTGATTATTTTTATATTTTCATTACCTAACATTCTCTGTCCATATGTTCTATAAAAATTAGTTAGATTAATATGTTGCGGAATTTCAATATTTAAATGCTCTAAATTTGATTTATCAAAGGAATCAATAATTATTTCCGCATTTGGTTGGATTAACGATGAAGTCAAATATTTTTTTTCTATTAGCCCATTACTGACAAAAAACCCAAAAATAATAAGCAAAAAAAGGCTTAAAATTATATGACCATATTTTTTAAAGAATAAAAGCATTATAATAATTTAATCTCTAATATCCATTTATTACCCCTTAAGAAACTTTCGCTATTCATCGTGTTTTTTCCTGCTGGTTTTAATTCTTCAATGATATAAATCCCTTTGCCACATTTAACTGCCAATTTATCTTGAAATTGAAAAATAGAACCCACTGGCTTATCAGTATAAAGAGTTGGATCATCTATTGGATAACCTTTAACTATCTTGATAATTATATCATTCGCTATGGTAAAAACGCCTGGTTTAGGATTTAAAGCTCTTACTTTTCTATCTATTTCTATAGATGATTTTTCCCAATTTATTTTTTCATCTTTAGGTAAAATTTTATGGCAATAACTTGTTAAAGAATGATTTTGCGGCATTGGTTTAATTTTTCCTTCAAACCACAGTGGTACAGTTTTGATTATAAGATCTACTCCTAATTCTGCCAATTCTTTACTTAACTCCGGATAAATGATTCTTGTATCTTGTATCTTGTATTTTGCATCTTGTATTATTGGTCCGTGATCTATTTCTTCATCCATTAAAAATAAGGTAACGCCTGTTTCATTATCACCTGCTAAAATAGTTGATTGAATAGGAGTAGCTCCGCGCCATTTGGGGAGGAGGGACGGATGAAGATTCAGAACTCCTTTTTTGGGAATTGATAGCAATTTTGAAGGAATAATCTTTCCATAAGCAGTAAGAATCACTAAGTCCGGATTATAATCTTTAAAAGTTGATAAAAACTCTTCGTCTTCTAATTTTTCTGGTGTAAGTACAGGGATATTATTTTGTTTAGCTAAATTATAAACAGGGGTAGGGGAAAGAATTTTTTTCCTCCCTTTTGGTTTGGGTGGAGTAGTTACTACTAAAACTGGCTTCATATCAGATTTAAGAAGTTTATTAAGTATTATTTCTGCAAATTTAGATGAACCAAAGAATATAAAGCGCATAATTTTATAGAGCTGCTGTTTTTCGTATTTGTTTTGTTATATTTTTTGCTTTATCAATAAAGAGCACACCATCAAGATGATCTAATTCATGTTGAATTACTCTCGCTAATAAACCAAAAGCTTTCATTTTTATCTTTTTGCCGTCAAAATTAATGGCTTTTAGAGATATTTTTTTTGGTCTTTCTACCTCACCATAAATATTTGGCAAGCTTAAACAGCCTTCTTCCATTACTGAAGTTTCTGGAAAAAACTTTATGATTTCAGGATTAATAAAAGTATAAAACTTATCGTCTATTTCACAAATAATAATGCGAGTAGGTTCTCCTATCTGAATTGCCGCTAATCCTACTCCATTATTTTGTCTTACCACATCTTTCATCTGTTCAATCAAACTACGCACATTTGTGTTAATATGCTTCACAGGAAGGCTTTTTTGTCTTAAGGTTTTATTATTTTCTCCAGTAAGTATTTCCATTATTTTGAATGAAATGAAAAACAAGGTTCTGTAAAGCAGGTTCTTACAATATATTTATTGGATCAACATCAATTTTCCAGTTTAAAGGAACGTATTTTAAAATTTTATTTCTGAGCATTAATTCTTTTTTAGTTAAAACAGGTGAAAGTAAATTGAGTCCTAACAAAGAGTTAATCTCTTCTTTAATTTTACTTTCAAAGTACTTATATTTTACCAAAATATTCCATTTATAAAAGCTTTTTTCTTTAAAAACAAAGGCTTGCGCAGGTCCTAAAATAATAAAATCTTTTTGATGGTTTTCTGGAATTAACTTATTTATGGCTTGCTCTAAATTTCTTTTTGTTTCTTCAGCTTCTTTCACCCCCTTTTTTTGATCTTTGTCAGAAAGTGTCAATTTTATTAATTGAACATAGGGAGGCCAAAGATAATCTTTTCGCCATCTTTTTTCTTCTTGTAGAAATTTTTTTCCTTCGTTTTTTATAAGATATTGGAATAATTTATTCTCAGGAATTAATGTCTGTATTATTAATCTTTCTTTAGACAAAGCTTTTAGTTTTAAAAGGTTTAAAAACACTCTTTCCTCGCTATAATAATCTGGTAAGAAAAGCGCAGGATCAACAGAAGCCACTATTACTAAATGGGCAGCTTTTAATTGAGGGTTTAAAAGAGCTTCAGTCCCTATTAATATTTTAATATCTCCTCGATTAAATTTATCGAAAATATCTGATTTTTGTTCATCAGAAGTTTCCCCTTCGATTAACATAAAAATAGGCGTTGGAATAATAAATTTTTTAATTTCTTCAGCAATTCTCTCAATACCAATTCCCAAAGCTTTAAGCTTATAGCCCCTGCAAGAAGGACAAACTGGTGGTATAGAAACATTATAATTACAATGATGACAAATAAGCTTAGATTTATTATGAAACCCCAAGGGGATATCACAATTTGGGCATTTAAATACAAAACCACATTCCTGGCATATAATGCTTGTTGCTAACCCCCTTCTGTTAATAAAAATAATAATCCTTTTTCTTTTTTTTAGGGCTTTTTGAATTTCAATAAAAGCATCAGGAGAAATAGCCTGAAATAGTTTTTTCTCTTTTCTAACCTTTTTTAGATCAATAATTTTAATAACAGGCATTATAGTAAATAATTGAAGTATTATAATACAAAGCTAAATAGTTAATAAGAAAAGCGGCGTTATAATAAGGTTTTTGATTCCACGATTTATAAGAATTATTGCTTCCATCCACTACAATTATAAGTCCTAAATTTTGCCATGGCAGAAACAGAGAAGAACGCCGTCCTATAATTAATTGCGCTTCCTGAGAATTAATTTTTGTCCATAAAGAATTAAATTCTTTAATTTTTAAATCATTTGAGGAAATAAAAATTGGTATAGAGATTTTAGATGATAATTTAGTAAAATAATAATTTTGATAGAAAATAGTTGGAACGAGAATTAACACCTGTTTTTTGTTTTTAAGATTTGCCTTTATTTTTTTAATAACATCAGAAAAATTGTAGGAACCTATTTTTTCTATTTTATCTTTTTTTGTCTTTGAAACTGATGGATCAAAATATTTTGGAAAATCTTTTTCTAGTTTTTCTACATAATTTATTAAAGATTTCATGCGACGTGGTAAAATAATTTTCAAACACAACGAAATTGGATAAAAATAATAACGAGAGATAAAATCTGCTAAAGAAAAAAATAATGGTGGAACTATCTGCCTTGAAGAGATAACTTTATTTATTGGTTTTAAAACAAAATCAGCCTTTTTTAAGGTTGCTTTTTTTGAAGACACAGACGCTGAATTCAACACTATTGCCATTACATTCCTGCGTCTTAAAGGTATTTCAACAATAGATCCTTTTATTAAATCCGACTTATAAAAATAAGAAAAAATTTGTGGTTGAGGCCTTGGAATATTAGTCAATGGAATTACGTTAATAATAAACATTATTTAAAATTTAATGTATATGTGGCTAAATCCGTATATTGTGGTCCTGAACGACTTAATTCGCTCTCTATAATAGATATGGAATTAATTACAAAAGATTTATTAATTTTTTCTTCCAGTTCTGATAGACGTGGTGGTTTTGTTTCATTTTGGAAGCGCGCTAAAGTAACATGGGGTTTGAATAAACGATTTTCTATTTTAAAATTTATTCCCTGGTCCATTAATTCATTTTCTAATGCTTTATGAAGTTTGTCTAAATTCTTTGAAATTTCGCCTTCTGCCCAAATTAGGCGAGGGGAGTGTGGATTTGGACCATAAGTTATTTTATTTAATTTAACCTCTATTGGAAAGAACAAGGAAGCAATATTTTGACAAGCTTTATTAATTTTCAATATATTATCATTACTAACATATCCAATAAAGACCAATGTTAAATGTAAGGCCTGCTCAGGTATAAGCCGAAAACCAAAATTGTGGAGTTTCTTTTGTTGATAATCTAAAAAGATTTTCTTAACATCATTTGGTAAATGTGAAGCAATAAATATACGATGTCCCATATACCTTGTATTTTATCTTATTTTTACTGTAATTTCCAGCTGTTAAACCCCCACACCAAACGAGCACATACTCTGTTTAGTTAGTGCAAAGCACTCGGTGCTCATTATGATGTGGGGGTAAAATTGACAAAAACAGTGTTTAAACTATATAATTACTAAATGGCTATAAAGAAAAAGCAAATTCATTTAATCGGCATTGGAGGAGTAGGAATGACCGCTTTAGCCAATCTCTTATTAGAAAAAGGATATTCATTATCAGGCTCTGATAAAAATGATTTTGCAGCAAGAAGAATTTTAGAAAAAAAAGGAGCAAAGATATATATTGGTCATAAGGCTGATAATATAAAAAAAGCAGAAATTGTAATTTATTCTTCTGCAATTCCTGTCAATAACATTGAGCTTAAAACAGCCCAAAAGATGAATGTTCCTTTATCGAATCGTTTTGATTTTCTGATGGATATTCTGACTGAAAAAAAGATTATTAGCATTGCAGGAACTCATGGAAAAAGTACTACTGTAGCAATGATTGCCCATATTTTAGAAAAAGCAAAATTAAAACCAACGGTTTATTTAGGGGCTAAAAATAAAACATATCCATTGGGAAGTAAATGGGGGATAGGAGAATATTCTGTTTTGGAAACAGATGAGCACGATAAATCGTTTTTAAAAACTCCGTTTTTTCTTTGTGTAATTACTAATGTTGATAAGGATCATTTAGATATTAATGGTCCTTACAAAGGACAATTTTCTTTATTGAAAAAAGCTTTTGAAGATTTTTCTCAAAATAATCAGTCTGGATTTATTGTTTTAAATAATGATGATTCTTTTTTAAGAAAAATAGCAAAACAAAAGAAAAGAAAATCTTTAACTTTTGGGATAGACAATAAAGCCGATCTTTTTGTCAAAAATATTGATTATAAAGGAATAAAAACTTTTTCGGATTTATTCATAAATAATAAATTTCAAGGAAGATTAGAACTCTCTTTGCCTGGAAAAGAAAATATCTATAATGCTTTAGGCGCTATTTCTGCTTCACAAATTCTCAATGTTCCTTTAAAAGATGCCTTGCAATATTTAAAAACCTTTACTGGTATAAAAAGAAGATTTTCCATCCTATATAATAAAGAAATTGCAATAGTTGATGATTATGCGCATCATCCTACTGAAATAAAAGGTACTTTAAGAATGGCAAGAATTGTTTTTCCAAAAAGAAGAATTATATTCATTTTAGAGCCTCATCGTTATTCTCGGATTTTTCTTCTGTATAAAGACTTTGCTCGAGCAATAAAGAATTGTGACATTTTATTTCTTTTACCACTAGATTCATCTAATGAAAAACCTATTAAAAGGATTAACAGCGAAAAAATATATAAAGAGATATTAAAAACAAAAACCCTAAGTAAAAATAAATTACATCTTGTAAAAAATGAATCATCTTTTTTGAAAAATCTTTTCAAATTTCAAAAAGATGGTGATGTTTTCCTTTTTGCTGGTCCAGGGAAAATAGCGAATATGCCCCCTAAATTTATTAATTTATTGAAAAGTTATGAAAAAGAATAACAATTATAGAAAAACTTGTTTAGTAATTTTAATTATAATTTGCCTCGCAGGCGCATGGGTTTTTGGTTTTTCTCAAGGCGCAAATTGGGGTTGGAAAGCTAATTTACCTTCTCCTTTTGAAAAAATTATCAATAAAGAAAAACCTGCGGAAATCACAGAAACTGACATGAGTATTTTTTGGGATACATGGAAAGTTATTTTAGAAAAATATGTTGGTAGAAATGATTTAGATGCCCAAAAAATAATCTTAGGCGCTACCAGAGGTATAATAAACGCATTAAAAGACCCTTATTCAGAATTTTTGGATTCTGAGCAAACAGAGAATCTTTCTCAGGAATTATCCGGAGAATTCTATGGTGTAGGAATGGAAATTGGAAGACGCGATGGATTTTTGATAGTCATAGCGCCTCTTTCAGATACTCCGGCAGAAAAAGCTGGATTGAGGGCAAACGATAAAATTATTAAAATAGATGAAACTGAAACAATTGATTTATCTCCGTTTGAAGCTGCTAAACTAATACGAGGGCCAGAAGGAACAAAAGTAATATTAACTATTTATCGATCAAGCTGGGATGAAACAAAGAAGATAGAATTAATTAGAAAAAAGATTTCTATTCCTTCAGTAAAATGGGAAAAAATAGATAATAATATTGCTTATCTGAAAATTTATAATTTTAACCAGCCTCTTACCCTTAATTTCTATAAAACAGCTTTGGAAATAGCTTTTACCAGGCCACAGGGACTAATTATAGATCTTAGAAATAATCCAGGCGGATATTTAGAATCAGTCGTTAATATTAGTGGTTGGTTCTTAGAAAAAGGAGATATTATTCTTAAAGAAGATTTTGGCAATGATGAAATAAAAATTTTTCGGGTAAGAATTGGGCAAGCATTACTTAAAGAGATTCCTACAGTTATTCTAATAAACGAAGGCACAGCTTCAGCTTCAGAAATATTAGCTGGCGCTTTAAGAGATAATAGGGGAGTTAAATTAATTGGGGAGAAAACCTTTGGCAAAGGATCTGTACAAGAATTAGTTTCCTTAAAAGATAATAATAGCGTTAAAATCACTATATCACGATGGCTGACCCCCAATGAAACTATTATTGAAGATAATGGCCTTATTCCTGATATTGAAGTTAAAAACGAGGAAGAATTTGGCACTTTTTCTAAAATAGATTTAGAAAAAGACAAACAATTACAAACAGCTATAGCAGAATTACAAAAATTACTAACCACTAATTAATAATCCCTATGAAAATTTATCTTTTAAAAGATGTCCAAAGTTTAGGCAATAAAGGAGAAATTAAAAATGTAGCAGATGGTTATGCTATAAATTATCTTTTTCCCCAAAAAATTGCCCAAAGAGCTGACTCAGATATTATCAAAAAGGTTTCAGAAAAAAAAGAACAGAAGATAAAAACTGATAAAAAACAAAAAGAGCAAGCTCTTAAACTAGCCACCCGTCTTAAAAAGATTATTTTAGAAATTCCGCTTAAATTCCCTGAAAAAGGAAAAGAAGCTTATAGCTCTGTAAATAGCAAAAGAATTATTGAAGAATTAGAATCCCAAGGCATTCATTTATTAGAAAACCAAATTGAATTAAAAAAACCCCTCAAAAAAGAGGGACTTTATGATGTGCGTCTAATTCTATATCCTAAAATAGAAACCTCCTTGAAGGTAAGAATTAAAGCTATTGTTTCTGAGCAGAAGGAATGACATTTACTAAACTAATTCTTTTTGTTTTGCCTGTAAAAGTTCTTTTTCTTCTATTAGAAAATTTTACTATTCCATTGATAAGAGCGTAAATAGTATCATCGCAACCTAACTTAGTGTTTAATCCAGGATGCCACTTAGTTCCTCTTTGCCTAATTAAAACATTGCCAGATTTTACTATCTGACCATCAAATCTTTTAACTCCTAATCTTTTAGATCTTGAATCTCTTCCTAATTTTGTTGAACCACCCGATTTAACATGCGCCATATTTAAAAATTAAAATTTTTATGCCCCACTGTTTGAAAATTCTAACAAAATTTGTTCTATTTGTCAAAAAGAATTTTTGGCTGTTCAGCCTTGGATTTTTAAGTATAACTTTATCTTTTTCCCTTGGTATTATTATTGGAGCTGATATTATCTCCCGTCCACCGATCATTATAGAAAAAGAATTAATAACAAGCATTGATGAACCTATAATAGATAAAACTACAATAACAGCTAAAGAATTTTCATTTGTAGCCAGTTCCAGAGGAAAATATTATTATCCAGTAGATTGTAGTTTGTCTAATTCATTAAAAGAAGAAAATCGAATCTATTTTAAAACCCAACAAGAAGCTGAAAATAGGGGATATATTTATAATACTAGATGCAACTAAGGCAGTTGCTCTTTGATTTCTTTTTTGCTTATATGGTTGGTGGATAAGTATTTAAATTTTTCTTCTATTTTTTCTGTTTCTTTTATTTTTTCCCTCAAATCAGCAGGTATCTCTTTTAAAACCTTTTTTAATTTTTTAGCATTAATTTCAATAATATCTTCCCATTTTTCCAATGGCTCTAAAATTTCTTTTAATTTAGGAATATCATAAGAAACTTTGTTATAAACAGTATGGCTAAAATAACCATTTTCACCAAATACGCGCTTTAATCCTTTTTGATGACAATAAACATCAATTAAATTCTTTAATTCTAATAATTCTTGTTCTAATTTTTCTTTTTCTTTTTTTAAAACAAAGTATTTATCTATTTTTTCTTTAATATCTATATCATTTAAATGATTGCTTTCCTCGTCTTCATAAAAATGCCGCCAAATTGGACAAATATTACGATAACCGCACCAACCACATAATGCTGAAGAATGAGGTTCAAAATCGCTTTTTTCTATTCGATGAATTAAATTTATTATTTTATCTTTTGCTTCTTCCAAGTCTTTTTCTGTTCTTTTGGTATTTATTCTTTCATTGAACTTAAGAAAATATAAGCTTAGGCGTAAATCTTCAATTTTAGTTCTTGGCCAACGGCTTTTTAATCCAATAGCGTAAAGAGAAAGTTGATCATTTTTATCTAAAGCTTTTTGAGAAGGCATTCTTTTTCCTGTTTTATAATCAATTATTTCAATTGTATCATCTGGTAATTTATCTATTCTATCTATTACGCCTGTTAAAATATGCTTGCCATTTGGTTTATTAGGATTTTCATCAATAACAACTTCAAACCTTGTTTCTAAATCCAAAATAGATGTTTTATGTGGAATATTTTTCTTATAAAATTCTTCTAATATTCTTAACCCCTCTTTGAAATAAGATTTTTCTTCTTCAGGATCTTTCCATTCAAATCCTTCTGTTTTTCTAGGCCAATAATCACGATAATACTTTAATAAAGCATCAAGAGTAGGGAAGTGTGGATCTTTTTGATAAAACCATTTCAGAACTTTATGAATATAAGTGCCAAAAATAGCCTCTTTGCTTTTAGGCTCTTTTATTTTATCTATATTAGAAAACTTATATTTTAGAGGACACTGTTTAAAATTCTCTAAACTGGAATAACTTATTCTCATAAAAATTAACAAATAACAATTAACAAATAATAATGGGCAATGTTAGTTATATTAGCATTTATTTATTCAATTTCATATACCCCACGCACCTATGTATAGGTAGTGCTGGGTTGACAGGTCTAATGATTATTGATATAATAAGGCTACATGACTGTGTAGCTTGCAGATTGAAAACTGAATAATAATAAAAATATAAAAAATATATAGAAGGAGGGGATTGTAATGGCAAAAATATCAGAGCAAATAACATTGTGCTCTAGTCCGGCTGATATTCTAAAAAGACCGCGGACAAGAGGAAAAGGTAAGAAAATGAGCAAAAAAGAAATAAAAGACCAAGGGAAGTACATCAATAAAAAATCAGAACCGCGAATAAAAGCAATTCTTGATGGTATACATAAAGAAAAGACACAAATTTATTAGATAGATTGAGATTCAAAAATCTGAAATAAATAAAAAAAGGAGGAGTGAATAAATGACTCTCAGGGAAAAA
Organism: uncultured Candidatus Saccharibacteria bacterium; assembly: GCA_964479005.1. Lineage (GTDB taxonomy): Bacteria > Patescibacteriota > Minisyncoccia > UBA6257 > UBA6257 > DAOVIY01. Next base: position 216,631 of record CAYZJA010000001.1, on the reverse strand, counting down.
CTTATTGATTTTATTTGGAATTGTAACTATCTATCAGATACCCAAAAAGACCTGCTAGACATAGCCATTAAATCTTATTTTGAGAATCTATGGTCTGAGCTGGAAGCTAAAAACATCCATAAAGACATCGAGATTGACGGCCTACTGAGACAAATAAAAGAATTAGAGGAAAAAGTAAATGAAAATCTAGAAAACATCCTTACTCGCGTAATTAATGAGGTTTTCGGTCTCAAAATGAAAGATCTTGTACCTAATGATAGATTAAAGATTGATAAAATTATCGAAGAGGTGAAAAATGATGGCTAATTGGGAAGAAATAGGTAAATTAGAAAATGGAGATGATATTGTTTGTGATACAAAAACAGGGGAAATCTTTTTAGGGGAACCAAAAAAGGGCATACGTGAGCCATCCCCTGAAGATTGGAAAAAAATTTCAAAAGTTATTAATAAGAATTTTGAGAAATGGAAAAGAATTCTAAGATTGATTGAAAATAAAATGTAGAAACATAGAAGCTGAATTTATAAGGTAGGGGAACAAACCTCTACCTTATTTTATTTATTTTACTTATGTTTTTAATTTACGGCCACTGTGAAATTTCCGATGTACCTCACGAAGTTTTTTACTCGTAACATGCGCGTAAATTTGTGTAGCGGCAATGCTTTTGTGGCCAAGAAATTCCTGGAGTATTTTTAAATCCACGCCTTGATTTAAAAGATCTGTCGAAAAAGTATGGCGCATGGCGTGAGGAGTAGTTGTTATTGGAACCCCTGACATAATCACATATTTTTTCATATTTTTTTCAATTGAACGTGGAGTTAATCTCCGTGGCGCTCCTTTCCTGCTTCTATAATTGATAAATAACGCTTTTTCATCATCATTTCGGGTTTTAAAGTATTTAGATAACCAAGATAGAGCTCTTTCAGAGAAATAAACAGTTCGTAGTTTTTTCCCTTTGCCAATAATCCCAACTTCTAATTCTTTTATTCCAGGATTTATTTTAATTTGATCCCGGTTTAATGAAACTAATTCTGCTATCCTCATACCAGTAGAGAATAAAACCTCTAAAATAGCTCTGTCCCGCAATTCTTGCTTTTTAGAAGTGTCAGGAGCTGAAAATAATTTCTCTAATTGCTCTAAATTTAAAAAACTAACTTGTTTTTCATCTCTATCTTTAGCTAATTTTATCTTTTCAGATGGTAAAGACAAAATATCTCTATCAGCAAAATAATTCAAAAAGGACCTTAAAGCTATTAAATAATAATTTTGAGTTGTTTTTTTAAGGGGTGTTTTCGTTTTAGGAAGATATCGGCGCGAGAGGAAAACCCGATATTTCCAAACATGATCAGTAGTTAATTCATGAGGCTTTAAACCCTCTAAATTATTTGATTTTAACCAATCTAAAAATTTTTTTAAAAATCTATTATAATTTTCCTGGGATTTAGAAGATAAACCTTTTTCAATATCTAACCAATCTAAAAAATCAGATAAATGACAGGGGATTGGTTTTTGGTTCTTTTTCATGTTATTAACGTGACAATGTATAATAGGCTATTATAAGCTATATTAGATGTTCGCTTAACTATAATTATGCGAACCTTATTATACTTTAATTATAGCCATCTTAGATGACTTGTCAAGAGTACTCCCCCCAAATTCAGTATATTGCTAAATTGCTAAATTGTTTTATTGTTATTTGTTAAACGAAAAACTTTAAAATTCTAACTAATGCTTCTAATGCTAGAATAATAAATTGGATTATTGTTTTTAAAAACGCCCATAAATGTCCTAATATTCCAGATATAAAAACCTGATCTGTGAGATGAGTTATCTCATAAAGAACTTTAGTAAAAATTTGTGAAGCCTGCGCAATTAGTTGATCTATATTATCCATAATTTTAATTAATAATTTTTTAAAGCTTGTTTCACCCTCTCAATACTTCTCTCTCTTTCCAAAACCTCAGCTATTTCAAATGGACCTGGTGAAGCCTTTTTTCCAGATAAGGCAACTCTTAAAGGCCAAAGTAGTTTACCTTTATTCCCTGTATAATTTGGATTTTCATCTATAAAATTATAAAATTTTATTTGCAGATTAACTCTATTAAATTCACTTTCTTTTATTTTTTCCAAAATGTTTAAAGAATCTTGCAGTGATTTTGCTAGTTCTATGTCAGTCATATCTTTCCATTTTAAAAGTTCTTTTGAATATTCGATCTTCTTTTTGAAAAAGAAATCTGATAAATCTATTAAATCGCTCAACTTATTCATTCTTGGAACTTCTATATCAATAACTTTTTTTATATAATCAATATCATATTCTTTGATTATTTGTGGAGTAGATGAAAAATTTTTAATATAATCCACTACCCTATTCATTAATTCGTCTGAAGACATTCTTTTAAAATACTGAGCATTAAACCAATCTAATTTTCTTATATTAAAAATAGCGCCTCCTTTTTGAACACGTTCTAAATCAAATTTATCAATTAACTCTTCTAAATTTAATATTTCCTGATTCCCTATTGGGTGCCACCCTAAAAACGCTAAAAAATTAACCAAAGCCTCAGGTAAATAACCCATTTTTCTATACTCTGTTAAAGCCATAGCCCCATGTCTTTTACTTAATTTAGACCTATCAGACCCTAAAATCATCGGTAAATGCGCATAATTGGGTCTAGGAAGGTCTAATGCTTCTTGAACGGTCATTTGCTTAGGTGTATTGGAAATATGGTCTTCCCCGCGAATTACGTGCGTTATTTTCATTAAATAATCGTCTATAACCACAGCAAAATTGTATAAAGGATCTTTAAAGCTTTTAGCTATCACTATATCGCCTATTAAGCTCAAATCAAATTGTACTTCTCCACGAATAATATCTTCAAATTTAATTACCTTATTAGGCATTTTTATCCTTATAACAGCTGGCTTGTCTTCAGCTAAATAGGTTTTTGCTGCGCTTTCTGATAAATCGCGGCATTTACCTGAATACTTAGGTGGAACGCCACGAGCAATCATTTCCTCTCTTTGCGCCTCAATTTCCTCTGGAGAACAAAAACAATAATAAGCTTTTTTTTCTTTTAATAATTGACGAAGGTATTTTTCATAAATTTCCAATCTTTCACTTTGGCGATACGGACCAAGAAATCCGCCAATGTCAGGGCCTTCATCCCATTCAATTCCTAAAGATTTTAATCCTTCAAGTATATTATCCTCGTATTCTTTTTTTGATCTCTCTTTATCAGTATCTTCTATTCTTAAAATAAATTTTCCGCCTGCTTTACGGGCAAATAAATAATTAAATAAACCTGTTCTGGCAGTGCCTAAATGAAATAGACCAGTGGGGCTAGGGGCTAACCTGACCCTAGGCCCGAATAATGATTGTGGGGTTTTAGGATCATCCATAAATATGCACTTTGTATACAGTATACTCTATACCTTATATATTTTGAAGTAGATGTTGCGCTATATTGTACGCTGCCTTTGGTTTAGAAAACTCAAGGGCTGCTTCACTCATTTTTTCATTCTTTTTTTTATCAGAAATAATCTGAAGAATTAAACCTGAGAATACATTCGGTTTTAAATTCCCTTCTTCAACAACAATAGCTGCTCCATTTTTAGCATACTCATAGGCATTTTTCTTTTGATGGCCACGACTCGCCCATGGTAAGGGTATAAGAATTGAGGGCTTTCCACTTGCGGCAATTTCAAAAATTAAGCCACTTCCAGCGCGAGCTATAATTAAATCACTAGCAGCAAATACTTCTTTTAAAGAAAAAATGCTTGGTATTGTTGTTTCTTCAAAAAATGGCAAAAAATGATAATATTTTTGTTGCCCCTTATCCCCTATGATTTCCTGAAAAACAATATCAGCTTCTCTTGCTACCTCTTTATAATTTGTTTTGCCTGTTTGATGAATTATTTCTACATCTTTAATAATTTTCGGAAGAATATCTAAAATAAAATCATTAATATGGCGAGAACCTTGCGATCCGCCAATTATTGTTACAACCGGCTTTTCTATATCTAATTTTAATAATTTTTTAGTATTTTCTTTATCTAATGTTTCATCAAACAAATCTAATCGTATAGGATTTCCCGTTAACAATGTTTTTTTTGGTGAAAAATATCTTTTTGTGTAATCAAAAGATACAAAAACTTTTTGGCAAAATCTTCCTATAATATGATTAACTAAACCAGGAACAGCGTCGCTTTCATGCGTATAAGTAGGAATAAAGAAAAGAATTCCCCAAAAGACTACCGGGAAAGAACCGTATCCCCCTTTAGAAAAAATAACATCAGGCATTGAAATATAAACATAATAAAGAGATTGGAAAATACCTCCTATGGTTTTAAAAAATCCAAAAATACTTTTAATAAGATTAAATGAACCCATGAATTTTCCGGTTGTAATTGTTCTTATCTTTATCCCCTGCTCTTTTAAAATGTATGGAAGAGTAAAATCATTAGGTCCTATATATATAATTTCTAAAGAAACTTTTTGCGTCTCAGCTACTTTTTTAAGCTCTCTATAAACAGCAATCAAAGGAAAGGTATGCCCACCAGAGCCACCGCCAGTAAATACTATGCGTACGGTTTTATCAAAAGAAAATTTAGGTTTTAAAAATGAAAGATCCATATTAGGTTTTGAATTAATTATTATGTTTGTTTTGCTATATTGCTTAAAATTCCAATACTTATCAAAGTTGCTACCATAGAAGAACCACCATAACTTATAAACGGCAAAGGAATGCCTGTCATAGGAACCAACTGGCACATAGCCGCAATATTAATGAATGCCTGAAAACCAATATTGCAAGTTAAACCTATTGCCAAAAATTTTCCTAAGTTATCTGGCGCTCTTTTGGCTATTTTCAACCCAATTGATATAAGGAAAATAAAAAGAATAATTATTATTAAAGATCCCAAAAAACCAAATTCCTCGGCAATTATAGAAAAAATAGCATCGGTATGGCTCTCTGGTAAATAATTAAATTTTTGTATTGATCTTCCAAACCCTATACCAAGTAATCCTCCAGAACCAATACCAATTAAAGATTGAATAATATGATAACCTTTACCTAATGGGTCACTTCCTGGCGACAAGAATGATAATATCCTCTCAAAACGGTAAGAAGTTCTTTTTATTATAAAGACCAGTCCCAAAATACCTATTAATCCTAAAGACAAAAATTGAGTTACGCTCATACCTGCAACAATATAGACCATTACACTAGATAAAGCTAAAACAATTAAAGTCCCTGTGGCTGGCTGCTTTATAATAATAACACCAATAATGGCTAAAGAACATACAAAAACAATAAAAGGCGTAATATGCATTTTTCGCCTTTTATCTAATGAAAAACGACTTAATAAACTGGCAAGAAAAAGAATGTAGGTTAGTTTTATAAATTCAGAGGGTTGAAAATTTATAAAAACGATTCTTAACCATCTATTGGCTGACGAACCTATTGGTTGAAGTGCCGGAATAAAACATAGAAGCAATAAAAGAATATTAGAAATTAATAAAATTAAGGACAGTTTTGCTAAAGAGTGATAATTTATCTTTGAAACAATCCAAGCAAAAATTAATCCTAAAAATATTCCAAGAAATAATTGTCTTTTAACAAAATGATAAACATCACCGTGTTCCTGTTCTCCGATTACAGCAGAAGCGCTTATTAAGGCAATCAAACCTAACACCAAAAGAAGTACGCTAAAAGTAACGAGCAAACGATTAAGTTTATTTGGTTTAATCATCTATTTTTTTAAGTACTTTTCTATTTTTTATCACTCTTCTATTGTATAATATTTTCTTTTTAAGCTCAAATCATATATAATCTTAATGATACAAATATATTAATATGTACGAATTATATGAATAGAATTCTAACAATTCTGTCAGTAATCCTAGTTTTAGGAATCGGAATATTTTTTGGTTTTCGTTCTTTCCAAAGATATTTAGAGTCCCAAGGAATTTTAGAAGCTCGGGTTTATCCTGCTGAAACTACTTTAAAAATTAATAATAAAACTTATCAGAATAAACAAGGTATTTTTAGAATCAGATTACATCCTGGCGAACATTCTATATCTTTTTCTTGTCCAGATTATTCATTTTTGGAGGATAAAGTAAAAATTGAAAGCAATAAAACAACTAATCTTAATCATATTTATCTATTCCCTAATACTTGGCCTGAAGAAAGAATTATAACGAATGAAAAAATCGAACGTTTCTATTTAAGCCCAGATTCTAATCGCATTCTTTTCATAAAAAAATCCTCTAATTATGATTGGTATATCTTTGATAGAAGCACGAAACAAAAAGAATACTTTCATAAAACCACTTCTTTACCATATGATATTGTTTTTTCTTCAAAAAAGATTCTAATTCATTCAGAAAAAAATAACTGGGAAATTGTATTTTTACCAAAAAGCCTTATTAAAAATGGCATCTCTTTAAACACTCCATTTAAAGAAGCGCTGGATCAGGCGGAATTAAAAGAAAAACAAACCTCTCTGACCATAAACCAGGCTACTTTCTACCTAAAAAATGATGGCGACATAATTGTTAAAACTACTGATGCAATTTATCTTTTTAATTTCCTTACAGAATCTATAGAAAAAATATATGAAGGCAAAAGCTCCACTTTTATATTTGATAACGATTATATCTATTTTATAAAAGAAAATGGAGTCTTTGCTAAAATTTCTTTGGAGACAAAAAAAGAAATAGAAACATCTCTGTATAGTTTTTCTCTTGAAGATTTAGAAAAAGCTAAAATTAGAAAAGAAAAAAGTGAAAACAACTTTTTAATTATTGAGGGATTAAAAAAAGCTTATTATTTAAAAGGATTTGAAAATCTGCCAAAATTAATTGGTGAAAATGTTATTGACGGCATTTTTTCTTTAAACAAAAAAGAAATATTGTTATATTCAAAGGATAAAATTGAAATTTATAATCCAGAAAACGAAATTAAATCTTCTAAAAAACTTTTTTCTGATGTCCCTGTTACCTGGTTTCTTGATAACAACTACCTTCTATTCTTAAATAATAATCTGCTTAATATTTACGCGCTTAAAAATAATAAAACCTGGCCTGTTGCCAGTAATATAAAGAATAATAACTTTTTCTACGATCCTTCAATAAACTATATTTTCTATCTTTCTGATTCAGGAATAATCAAAGTATCTCTGTAAATTTATTCGTATCTCAAAGCGTCAATTGGGCTTAATTTTGCTGCTTTGCGAGCAGGATAAATTCCAAAAACAAGACCAATGCTTGTAGCTACTCCAAAGGCTAGAATTATGGAACTTAAAGAAAGAACAAAGTCCCACTTTATACCTAAAGCCATAGTTAAAGCAATGCTTATAAGATAAGAAAAAATAGCTCCTAATAAAATTCCTAATATTCCGCCTAAACCAGTTAGAACTACTGATTCAATTAAAAATTGATAAAGAATATCTTTTTTACGGGCGCCGACCGCTTTTCTCAAACCAATCTCCCTTGTTCTTTCAGCCACTGAAACTAACATAATATTCATAATTCCAACTCCACCAACTATTAAAGCAATAGCGGCTACAGATGATAAAAGTAATGTAAGGATACTTGTAACCGTATTCATAATATCTGCAGTTTCTTTCCCGCTCACCACTTTAAAATCATCTTTAGCTAAATCGCCCTCTGGATTATATATATTATGCCGTTCTCGTAACATTAAACGAACGCTTTCTACAGCTTCATCAATTTTATCCTGACTAACTATTTTAACCACGGAAGACTGCACGTGATTAATGCCTAATAAAAATTTCTGGGCGGTAGTAATCGGAATATATATATATTCATCTAAATTTTGAAACATCTGCGTTCCTTGTTCTTCCATAACACCAATAACCCTAAAATTTGTTTGTTTAATTCTAATAATCTTACCAATTGGATTTTCATCTTCAAATAAATCTTCCTTTATTTTATATCCTAAAACAACCACTTTTGACATACTACGAACGTCAAAATCAGTAATATCAGACCCTAATATAGTTTGAACATCTGTTATTTTATTATATGCCGGGGTAGTACCATAAAAGGTAATCTTTTCATCATTATTTTTATAAATTACTCTGCTAACACTAACAACTATTGGAGCAACCATTTCCACTAATGGATCTTTTTCAATTGCTTCCATGTCTTCAAAGGTTAGTGTTTTAATTTCCATCCCCTCCATCATTTGTTGTGTTATATCCCCTCCTCCTGTGAAAGCACCTGGTTCAACATAAATGTTATTAGCGCCCATAGACATAATTTGCCTTAAAATTAAATTCTGAGCTCCATCTCCTAATGACATCATTAAAATAACTGATGCTATTCCAATAACAATTCCTAAAATAGTCAAAAAAGAACGTGTTTTATTCGTTTTTAATCCTATTATTGCTGTTTTAAAAGAATTATTAAATTTCATAATTTCATTTAATTAAACCATCCTTAGCATAATGCCTTGAATTTACTAATTCATCTTTAATTACTTTTCCGTCTTTTAATGAAATAATCCTTTTTGCCATTTCAGCAGTATATTTCTCATGCGTAACTAAAATTACAGTATGGCCTTGATTATTAAGTTTTTCAAAAATATCCATTATTTGCTGACCAGATTTACTGTCTAAATTACCAGTTGGTTCATCTGCAAAAATTACAGACGGATGATTGACTATTGCCCGGGCAATTGCTGTTTTTTGCTGTTCTCCACCAGAAAGCTGATTTGGAAAATGAGAAGCCCTATGTAAAATACCAACTGCCTCAAGGGCCTGTTTTGTCATCTCATATTCTTTTTGTTTAGAAAAACCAGTATAAATTAAAGGTAATCTCACGTTGTCAAAAACAGTAGTTCTGGATAAAAGATTATAGGATTGAAAAACAAAACCCATTTTTTTATTTCTGATTCTTGCTAACTCATCATCAGTTAAACTATCAATACTCTTTCCTTCAAATTTACAAATTCCTGAACTTGGTCTGTCTAAAAAGCACATGATATGCATTAAAGTTGATTTCCCAGAACCAGAAGGTCCCATGATAGAAACAAATTCTCCTTGTTTAATCCTAAAAGAAACCCCTTGAAGAGCTGGGGTTTCAACAGAATCATTGCGATAAATCTTTTTAAGACTCTCTATTTGTATCATAGAGTTATCATTTTTTGATAAAAGTAATTACTTTATCATCTTCTTTTAATCCAGATATGATTTCAATATTTCCATCAGAGCCTACTAAGCCTGTTTCAACTTCAATTTCTTGAAAATCCCCATTAACAGGAATTCTTACCATGCTCTTTCCCTCTTTTTCTATCACAGCTCTTCTTGGAATAATCAAAGCATCTTCTTTTGAATCGGTGATAATAATAATATCAGCAGTCATCCCTGATTTAATATTAGTATCTTTAGTATCAATTGTACTTTTTACTTTATAATAAACTACACCATCAACAATCGTCTCAGCAGAATCAATATGTATTATTTCTCCAAAAAATTCTTTTCGAGGAAAAGCGTCTAAAGTTATCAAAACTCTATCCCCTACCTTAACTTTAGAAACGTCAACCTCAGGAACATATGTTTTAATCTGTAATCCTTTTTCTGCCATAAGACTAACTACTGAAACATTTGCCAATACTACCTCACCTTTTTTTATTTCTTTTTTGGCTATAAAACCATCTATTGGGGCGCGAATAATGGTTTTTTCAATTAGCGCATAACGATTAGCTATATCAGCTTCAGCATATTCTACTTTTGCTTGTTGGGTAATAATTTGTTCTTTTGTAGAACCGGCTAACAAAAGATCTAATTCGTTTTGTGTTTTTTCAACTAATAATTTTTGAGAGGCAACACTCTGTTCTAAATTATTAATATTAGTTATCGCGGTAATAATAAGATTTCTACCAGTATTTGTATCAATTCTATAAACATCAAGGTTAGGATTACTATAAGAACAATCTGCTAATAAAATATTATTTAATTTTCCAAAAAAATCTTTAAAAGAAACCGTATATTCTTTTGCATTCTTTATTGCCAAATTTAATTCCTCTTTGGAAGAATTAATGTTAATTATGGATAATTGATTTTTCCATTCTTTAAGCTCCCTCTCAGATACTAATCGTGAATATCCAACATCTGAAGATATCTCATTAGACACGCAAGTATCAAAATTCAATATATAGCTATTTGCCGCTTCTGCTCCTAAAAAGATATCCTTGATTTTTATTTTGATAGCTTCTTCAGCTTTAGCATAAGAATCATTTAAGACATCTAAGATATCCAAATAATAATTATCTAAGTCTTGTTGGGCTTTAGAAAGCTCTGTCTGTTTAATATTAATTGTTTCTTGTCTGGTTCCTTTTTCTAATTCATCTAATTTAGCTTTTTCAGCCTCTAAATTAGCTTTAGCTTGTCTTAATTGAGCCCATAAATCATTATTTTCTAAACTAGCTAAAACTTGACCTTTTTTAACCTCACTTCCAGTTTCAATTAAAACTTGGGATACATTTCCTGTAGCCCTAAAAGACAAATCTATGTTTTCAATAGCTTCTATTTTACCTGTAACTGAAACCTCTTCTCTTATAGATCCTCTCTCAGCTATTGCTAAGTTATATTCTGGTTCTTTGTTATTTCTAAAAAAGAACAAATAAATTACTAATAAAATAATAGCGCCGATAATAACAATAACCCGCCTTTTAATAAATTCTTTGTATATGTTTTTGAGAATATCCATAAGTATTTTTGTTCTAAAATTATATCACAAAAAAGCGAATATAGCAATTTAAAACCGCTTGTCCAGTTACACTTATGCAACCTTCTAAGCGGTTTTGTTGTCTTATTTTATCCAAAGAGATAAAAAATACACTCCGATCATTATTACAAACCAGGGCAAGAATTCTGAAAATGTAGTTACTGTCATTATGTTTTTCGCCTCCTATTGCCTAAAATCAAATTTCATTTAAGTCATAAAGTCTTCCTTGTAAGTCAATTGCTGCTTCTGTCCCTTCAGGTAATCGAAGAACAACAAAAAAATTTCCATTTATTTTTTTTGTGTCTTCAAAACCCTTTAACAGCTCTCCTATCTTTTTTATCTTATCCCCTTCCCTCAAAGGCTTAAATTCTTCTGCAACAAATTCTGCTACTGCCTTTGTAATTCTTTTAGCGTTCTTTTCAAATAATATCCTTTTCATCTTTTTCTTTTTCCTCCTTTTTTTAAAATTTTCAAGAGTACTAAGTAGAGTAATCCAATTATACCACTAATAATCTTGTTAGTCAATCCATCCCTGGTATAGATTAGAGTTTTCTTATACCAAAAAAAAGGGCGGTTCTCAGATAAATATTGAGACCGCCTTTAAAAGTCTCTACTAGTCTATTTTTGATATTATTTCTCTTTTCTCTAATTCCCTGACTATTTCTGGGAGTCTTTTAGGGCCTAATATCCCAGCTGAAATATACATATTAAGTACCTCATCAACCGGAAGATCGATATGTATCACTTTGCTTTCTTGCACAAAAATAGGTGAAAATCCAGTTAAAGGTATGGGTACATTGGGAATAAAGATTCTCAAAAATTTTCCACCCTTAAGTTTTTCACTTCCTGCTATATATCCAACTATAATTCCTGGAATCCATATTCCTTCCCTAAACTCAAATATCACCATACCCTGATCCTGATATTGTTCTTTTATTTTCCCTGTTAATGATTTTTGGATTAATTTACCTATTAATCTACCTGTACAGGCGTAGATTCTTTTGAAAATTGATGAAGAAATTAAACCGACAAACAGAATAGTTAAAATCAATCCTAAACCAATCATCCACTCTTGCACTACCATCCCCCTAGGAAGTAATCCCCTTAAAATAGAAAATATGATATCTCGCATAGTTATCATATTTTCTCCCAAAAAAAGTCCAAGTAACCAGAAAATAATTAAGATTGGAACCAAAGTTATAATTCCTTTCCCAAAAGCTGACAAAAAAAACTCTTAATAATTTCATCAAATTGTCCACCTCCTCTCTTTTTAATTTTCAAAATACAAAAAATGTTCTATCTTAGAATATTATTATTATCTTTTTTCCAAAATAATCTTTGCCATCTTAGATAATCTAGAAACAATAAAAATGCCGCAGATTTCTAAAGTAGTAACGGCAATTTGATTAAGCGATTCCGATGATGTATTTCCTAAAGGATAATTAAAATAACCTTTTGTAGAGAAATTAATAACATATAAGATGATAGTAAATCCGATCCAAAAATAAACAAACCACTCACCTTGCCTTTCTATTCTTTTTGCTCCTACCCATCTCAACATTTCCTTATGAATAGAATAAATCAACAAAATCCCAATGTAAAAAAAACTTATTTTAGAAGAAGGAAAGATTCTATGGCTAAAAAATTCTATTCCTAAAATACTCATTGTTATTACTGAAATAACAATACAAATTAAAAATAAATTCTTATTGATGGCAATTTCTACCGTTCTTATCTTTTTTAATTTTTCTTCGGATATTTGGAACATTGGAACATATTCTAATTCGTAAAATTTAAAAATTGTTTTAATCTATTAAAATAATATAACTAAGTTTATTTAGATTTATAATGTAACGCACAATGTTTTTTGGTTGTTTTATTTTTCATTAAATTCCTCCACAGCAAGCTCAAGATGACATTTCCAAACCTTATCTTTTGGAACTTTTTCCTTAAACATAAAGTCCGCAAATCTTAATTCAAATCCTTCTTCTTTATCAAGCATAAAATCAGTATGATATTTAACTTCATTTCTCTCTTTGCTATATCTGTATTTTGTGAGAGGTTTCCAAAATTTCATATTTATATTTATTTATGATTATTTTTTAAAGACCTTTATTAGTTTGAGGAAATTACCCTCTCGGAAGATACTTGTAGAAAAATGGGACTTATGTGATTTTGAACAACATCTACAAATACCCTCCGAGAGAGTGGCAAGAGATATAGCCCTCTTGCCATTGGCTTTTATTTGAGAGTTTTAGCAAAATCTTTCAACTCAGCAACTTCTTTAAGGCAATTCTTTTTACCTATTTCAGCTATCCGATATTTACAAAGGAAAGAGCCACCAACTCTTCCACATTTTTCAACATCAGGATACGCACAAGGAGTTGCTTTCTTTAAAAGTTTCCACATAATCGGACAACGATAAATATCTCTCATTTCTTTTTACCTCCTAACATATCACATAAACCTTTAATGTTTCTCTATTCCATAGGATCATTCCTTCTTCTCTTGTCCAGATTTCGCAATTTCTGCTTATTCTTCTCATAAATGACCATCCTTGTTTTACGAGCTCTTCTCTTGTTATTCTCATTACTTCTTACCTCCTAATTTTTATTTTTATCACTTTCCAACCTGCTAACAATTTCTCTTCTATCTGTTCCTTAATCCTTTTCTTGAAAACTTTGAGTTCCATTCTGGTAAAATCATTTACTGAATAAGATATTTCATTTTCTACAATTACTACTATTCTTGTTTTCATTTCTTCTCCCTCCTTCTAATGGCTTTGAGAATTCTACCTGTAAATTGTAGAATCTTTGAGTTTCATTTGTTCTCTGACACAAGTCTTTCTACCTAATTCTTTAACCCGATGTGAGCAAAGAACTATTGCCTGTTTTCTGTTCTTACTTCTACGATAGATTTTCATATATCTACCGCATTTATCCTCATCGGGATAAGAACAAGGTAAAGCTGGCAGTATGTCAGGATAGAACAATAGACATCTTTTTATGTTTCTCATTTCTTTCGCCTCCTTTGTTGTTCGTTCTTATGAATCCTATTTTCCGAGTTGGTTTCGGTTGTAATCCTTGAATTACCGATAAGAGTAAATCCACAACAGGTTTTGCTAATTTATGAAACTGCTTGTGGCACTTATCACAAATGTCTTTCTTGTTATTTGGTAACTCTCCGCCTTTAATGAAACACTTAAAAATTATGTGATGCTCGGTTATATTCTCGGTAGTTCCACAGAAATAACAAACCTTTTTCTCTCTAACAATTTTCTTTAAAACTTCTCTCTTAACTTTTTGCTTTTTTCTTCGTTTCTTCATCTCTATCACCTCCCCCTAAGATAATTCAACAAACATCAATACAACTAATGTTGCAGAAACCAATAACGCAATAAACCAATCTTTCTCCTTTTCCATTTTACAATTCACAAATCCTACAAAAGATATGATAGTAGATATTGCAAATGTGAGTAATAACCACCTCATCTTAATCACCTCCATACAGCTGGAGGGGGACTTTTAGAAACCATCAAGGTAAGCCCCCTCTGCGTTAATTCTCATTTCTATTCTCCTACTTTTGGTCGGACTGTATTATATGGTGCGTTAGCCCAAATTCCATAAGGATTTTGAACTATCCACGAAAAACCATTTAACACCAGAAAACGAATTATATCTTCTTGGTCTACTGCTAATTGTCCGCCTTGAATATAGTTGCCGTTGTGAACCATTATTCCGTGTAATTGGGCAATCATATAGCCATCTTTATCAAATATCGCACTACCCGAACTTCCTGGTGCAGCAGCAATATCCATACGCACTTGGTTATCCCATACAATATAATCTTCCACTCCATCAGTTCCGAGATTTAAGTGAACTTGACTTACTCGTCCTTCGTCTCTACTAAAAGCAAATCCTAATGGTGCTCCACAGATTTTAATCGTTTCGCCAACCTGTATAGGAGTGCCTCTAAAACTCACATAAGGCAGACCTAAAACATTTTCCATTTCCAATAAGGCAAAATCTAATGCTATGTCAAACAATACGATGTTAACTTTAGTTCTAAATCTTTGGTCTGCTTCGGTCTTTACAGTGATATAACTGTTATCTATATCAAAGTAATACTGGGCTATTGGTTTAGCCTCTTCTTTATAAGTCGTTCTAAGCATATTCATTGTCTTCATCGTGTCCTTCTCGGCATATAGGTCTAATGGTTTATCTCTTGAACCCCTACTGGCTTCTAACATAAATACATCTACCACATGGGCATTTGTGCCTACATAAGTTGCAGCAGGTTTACCTTCTAAGTTAATCCCCATAGGTAATAACCAGGAATATAATACTTCACCAGAACCCATTATCTTACCTTTGCGAGGTTCTGTATTCCATTCGCCATATACCACGAACCAGCCTTTCTTTAACCATTGATATGCCCAGTCATCTTCATCTAAATCTTTGAATTCAGGGATCACCTGACCATCCTCAATCTTATACCAGGTTAAATCCCGTCTATACACATCAACATTACAGACTATCTGAGCCGTTACTGCACGAGTAAAATCTCCTACACTTAATCTTTCAACTGGTGCAGAAATTACAGTTGGAACTAATAGAAACAAACAAATCAATACTACGAGTAGTTTTTTCATCGCTTATCACCTCCTCTTTTATAATAATCCCGTATCCTTTGCTTTTCTCTTTTAAGATGTAATTGAACAATTGCGAAAAATCCTACTACAATAATCACAACACAAGTAATCTTAATCAAACAGTAAACATTCTGAATTTCCATACCATCACCTTCCTTGTACATCGGATTTTTCTCTTATCAGACTTTCTAAAATATCCATGTAGTTTCTGGCATCATCTAATCTTGAAAAAATTGTTTCCCCTGAACTTAACTTTCCATCTCTTGCCCATTTCTCTATTGATAAAATCTGTTTGAATAAATAAACTAAACAAGTATATTCAGGAGTTCCAGCAAGACGAGTGCCTAATCTATCAGCAACTTCTTTAAAGTTATAATTAATATCGGCATTACCCTTTGAATATTCTTTTCCTTTATTAAGCATTAAGGATTGACGTCTTTTATTTGCTTGTTCTATTATTTCTTTTCTTTGCTTGTAATTCATGACGCACCTCCTTCCAAGATTTTACTCTCTTACCGAATTTACAACCTTTATTATAATTCTGAGTAAATATCAAAACTTGACAGACTTCAGAAAGTTTTTCTACCACTTTTGATTCATCATCAATAGCAAGGTCAATTTTTTCATCTAAGGCAATTCTCTTTTTAACCCCCGCAATGTGTCTCCTGCCAATACAATATACCTTCCCGAATGGCAGTTTTCTATAACCAAGCGAATAGGAGGTGGCATTTTCTAATCCAAACCTCCTCGCGGTACAATATATGATTGTATGTTTTCGGGCAAGTTGCCTTAACACTTTGGGAGCATCAGGATAAGTTTCTAAATTGTAATAAAAGTTTGGGTCTTTGAATTGCTTGACTATCCACTTACCCCCATCTGTTTGCCAGTAATGATTCTTGCCGCTTTTCAGCGCCTGCCAGTTCATTTTGCGATTAAATTTCTGGACAAACTTTTCTTCTAAAGTGTCGTAAGTCTCAAATACTGTTCCGTCCAAATCGATTAAGATTTTCATCAAAATCACCTCCTGTGAGATTAGGGGTGTCTGTGTTTAAGACACCCCGTTTTGTTTTAAGAGCGAATACTTACCACTTGTAAAACCATTCAATAGGTTTTTCAAAACTGGTAGGAGTTTTCTTCCAAGCTCTGCTGGTATAATATTTCCTATCGTAATAGCTAATCTTTTCTGGAATGAATCTATTGACAGAACCGTCAGGAGCAATATGGGCTTTCACAATATAGAAACCAAGATGAGCAGCAATATGTTTCTTTCTCATAAATGGAGTTTGGTCTTCTATACAACCAGTCAATAACACTTCCACATTCCGCCATTCAAAATGTCCGAGTTTATGAAAATGTCCGACTAATAATATATCAGGTTTTTCTCCACCCTGTAAGGACTCAACAATCTTCTGAGGTTTATAAGAAAGAGAATATGCTGTGCCTCCGCCAGGATGGAATACTCTAATTCTTGTAGGTTTGCTTCCAACTTTAACTAACACATCACTTTCAATATATCCTAAATGTTTCAAATCTTTTCTACCCATTTTGTTAGCTTTGAGTTCAAGTAATTCTCCGATGTTAATGTGTTCTCTCCTTACAATCCATCCCTCGTGATCATCAGCAGTAATGAAGTGAGTAGTAATCCCTTGCTTACAAGGATAGGTTTCAATACAATAGTTGATTTGGTCTTCTGTCCCGATGTTAAATACATCAAACTGATTTAATCTACCATAACCATCTATAATATTCCCAGCGTGTAGAACATTCTTCACTCCTTCTTTCTGAAAGATTTTATAAGCGTGGTTTAAAATATCCAATCTTTGATATTTGGAGTTCAAATGAGTATCACTGATTACTCCAAACTTAATCCACCTATTATGATAAATCTTCATCGGAATTGGAGTGGCTTTTGGTGGTTTAATCGTATTCCCTAAAACAATTTTGTCATCTATTGCGTCTATTAAAATCCGTCTGCTCTGTAATACACCTAATGCTTCTTTAACCTTTCCTACACAAATATCAAATGTATTACTTAGCTCCTCAATAGAATGTTTTTTGGAATGTGAAAGCAATTCGTAAATCCTATCTTCTAATGGAACATCTGTTCTCTGTGCCTGACTATTCTTTTGGACATTTTCCAATTTTAGATTTCTACACCTATACCTCACTGCTTCTACTGTTCTATCAAGTTTGATAGCCAACTTCCCATAATCTCCCCGTTGTTTCGGACTATGTTGGATAAGATATTCGTCATCTTCTTTAGTCCATTTGCGTTTTGTCATTTTGTTTCACCTCCTTTCTTTCTAATACATTTCTTTCTTATACTTTTATCTTTTTCTTATCTCTCATTTCACTAAATTTTTATTTCAAGGTGCTATTTTTCAAGGTGCTATAAAGTACTATTTTTTTCTCAATATCCAGTTGATATTTTTTCCCAATAATTTCCAATAAAAAAAGGGGCGTCCAGACGACCCCTAATAAACTTAGAGATAGTTCAGACGCCCCTCTTCGGTTAGCGTCACCTTCTCGGCAAACTAATTAAATTGTATGATTTAATCTATGTAGGTTCAATCTTTAAAATTAAAGTGTTTTGACCCACATAATTCTTCTATTTTCATTAGAATCATGCCACCGTTTTTTGAAAAAGTCAAGTTCCCTTTGTAAAAATCTAATTTTTTATCTGGTATTTCTAACAGAAGTTTTATACAAGCTTCCTTAAAATTAGTAGGATTATCAAAGAGTTTAGAAAGTTCCTGATATTTTCTTTTGTTTATAATAAATTTGTTATTCATTGAAAAAAGGGGTGTCCAGACGACCCCTAATAAACTTAGAGATAGTCTAGACGCCCCTCTTCGGTTAGCGTCACCTTCTCGGCAAACTAATTAAATTGTATGATTCAATTGTTTAATTCTTAAAACTCTTAAATTGTTTCTGTTCGCAAAATTGTTCTATTTTCGTCAAAATTGTACCACCATTTTTTGAAAAAGTCAAGTTCCCTTTGTAAAAATCCAGTTTTTCATCAGGTACTTCTAATAAAACCTTAATACAAGCCTGTTTAAAATTAGTAGGATTATCGAAAAGCTTAGAAAGTTTTTGTGCTTTCTCCTTAGTTATGATGGGTTTGTTATTCATAATTATACCCGATTAGGAGAATTATTCACATTTAACTCACTTTCTTGAATTGTAGAAACCCGTTTTTCTTTAAATAAGATTTATTTAATTTTATTACCTTCCGATGGTTATATCAGTAACTGTTCTATTGTATTTAATATAACAAATATATCTCATCTTGTCAAGAAACAAAGCACCTTATTGAGAGATGCTTTTTAATAAGAATTAATAAGAAAGGTAAAGAGTTAATTTATCTTTTTGACCACTGTGCAGCCTTTCTAGCCTTTTTCAAACCATATTTCTTTCTTTCTACAATACGAGCATCACGTGTCAAAAATCCCGCTTTTCTTAATGCTGGTTTTAATTTCTTATCAATTTTTATTAAACAACGGCTAATTCCTAATCTAATAGCTTCAGCTTGACCGGTAATTCCACCTCCTTTTACTTTTATTGAAACAAAAAAACTATTTTCTAAATTAGTTGTTTTGAAAGGATCTAATATCTTTTTGTGATAATCCCGCAAAGAAAAATATTCTTCCATTGTTTTTTCATTAATAATAAAACCTGGCTTGTCTTTGATAAGCCTTACACGAGCTACAGATTCTTTTCTTCTACCAACAGCTTCAATATACTTTTTCTTGATTTCCTTCTTGACTTCCTTTTTTGTTACAGCTTTTTTGACTTCTTTTTTTACTTTTCTCTTCGCTTCTTTCTTCACCGTTTTCTTTGTCTCTTTCTTTACAGATGTTGTTTTTTTAACTGTTTTCTTTTTATCCATTATTTATTGTTATTTATTCCCTATCATTTATTAATTGTTACAAGTTTATTTCTAATCTTTTTAGTCTTTTATCTCTGAGTTTATTTTTAGGCAACATACCTCTAACAGCTATTTTAAGGACTTTTACTGGATCTTTTTCCCACATATCAGATAACTTTGTCTCTTTTAAGTGGCCTATGTAACCAGTATGCTTATAATAAGTTTTTGTTCTTAATTTTGTTTCCTTAAACGGTTTTATCTTGCTAAGATTTTCTATTATAACAACTGTATCACCAACTTTATTTGGGGCATATTGAGCCTTATGTTTGTCTTGAAGCAAAACAGCAATCCTGGACGCCATTCTTCCTAAAGATTTGTCTTTGGCATCTATTGTAACAACATTTTTGTTCTCTTTTTCCATTTATTCTTTATTTACTGTATTTACTGTTTTTTGTTCTTTAACAAATTCTAATATGACTAAAGGCGAAGCATCTCTAACCTTTTTCATTGAGGTTTTAATAATTCTGGTATATCCGCCTTTTCTATCTTTATACAATGGAGCAATTTCATAATATAATTTATTAGCTGCTTTCTCTGGTAAATCTTCTTTAATTTTTCTTAGGGCAATTAAATTTTGTTTTTTGGCAATAGTTATTAATTTCTCTACTTTAGTTCTTGTCTCTTTAGCTTTTACTGGAGTGGTTTTAATTCTTTCCCGTAATATTAAATTGGCAGCTAAACCTTTTAAAAGAGCTTTTCGTTGGCCTGTCTTTCTATGGAATTTTTTCCCTTTCTTTAGATGCTTCATCTATTTTTATTTCGAACAAAGTGAGAAACAAGGTTCTGCGAGCAGAGCGAGCAGGTTCTTACTTTAATGTATACTTTAAATTTTTAAGAATTGCTTTTATTTCTTCCAATGATTTCTTACCTAAACCATCCATGGTTGATAAATTTTCTTCGTTATATCTCAATAAGCCAGCTAAAGTCTTGACTCCATTATTTATTAAGGCTTTTTTTGTTCGAGAGCCCAAATCTAAATCTTTTATGAGGATATCTTTTGGTTCCTTACCTGCTTTTTTTGAAGTAACCTTTTTTTCTTCTTTAAGTTCTGGAACAAATTTTTCTTCAATATTAATAAAATGATCTTTTAAAATCGCAGATGCTTTATTTAGCGCTTCTTTTGGAGAAACAGAGCCATCTGTTTCAATTGAAATAATTAAACGATTGTAATCGGTTTTTTCCCTAACTCTCATATTTTCTACTTGAAAATTAACCCTTCGAACCGGACTAAAAATAGAATCAACAGCAATAGTACCTATTGGTATCTTATCTTCCTTGCGTTCTTCTACCTGTGAATAACCTAATCCTTTTTCTACCACTACCTCCATTTCTATTTTGCCTTTTTTATCTGTAATGGCTGTAATATATAAATCAGGGTTCATTACATCCACCATGGAATTAGATTCAAAGTCCTTGGCATATACCTTTTTTTCGCCTTCAACCTTTAATTTTAAAACCTGAGGCTCGTTACTGTGCAGTTTTACTCTTAATTGTTTTAAATTAAGCATTATGTCCAAAACTGTATCAGAAATATAATTAATAGTAGAAAATTCATGATGAACCCCTTTAATTTTAAAGGATGTTACTGCCGCGCCTTCTATGGAAGAAAGGAGAACTCGCCTTAATGCATTACCAATAGTTACTCCGTAACCAGGATATAGTCCTTCGATTTCAAATTTTCCATAGTTTTTTTCTTGCTCAATGATTTTTATTGAAGAAGGTAAATGAAACATGATATTAATATAATTTTTAATTTTGTAGTTTTTAATTTTAAATCAAATTAATACTATCTGCTATAAAATTCTACAATTGAAGTGAAATCAAAAGGCAATTGTAATTCTTCTAAATCTGGATCTGCCATAACTTTTCCTTCCATTTTATTCATATCTAATTTAAGATGCTTTGGAGGACTATATTTTTTTAATCTTTCTTTAATATCTTTAAAAGGCGCTTTGCTGCTACTCTGTGGCCTGATAGAAATAACATCGTCTTTTTTCACAATTGTAGAAGAAATATTGTGTTTTCGTCCGTTTAAGAAAAAATGGCCATGGCTTACTAAATGTCTAGCCATCGTTCTGGAAATAGTAAATCCTAAACGAAACACTGTATTATCAAAACGATTTTCTATTAATTGAGCAAAAGCTTCTGGAGTAGAAATTTTCTTTTTTAACGCCATTTTAAAATATCTTCTAAATTGTTTTTCCCTCATTCCATAAGCTAACTTTACCTTTTGTTTTTCTAATAACTGTTTGCCATAAGAAGTTAACGTTTTTCTTCTTCTCCTTTTTCCTAAAACCCTAAATCCCCTTCTTATTAAGGCGCATTTGGGAGTAAAGCATCTTTCTCCTTTTAAAAACAGTTTCTCCCCAACTGCCCTACATTTTTTACATTTATCATCCAACATACTATTATAATTTTTAATTCTTAAACTCTCCTCACCTTTGGAGGACGTGGTCCGTTATGGGGCATTGGCGTTATATCTTTTATTAAAAGAATATCAAGCCCATGGTTAGCTAAAGAGCGAATTGCTGTTTCTCTTCCACCACCAATCCCCTTTACATAAATTTCTACAGTTTTTAATCCAATCTTCTTTGTTTTTTCCATTAGAACAGACACTACTTTTGACGCAGCAAAAGGAGTTGCCTTCTTAGGTCCCTTAAACCCTAAAGATCCGGCTGAAGACCAAGCAATAAGACCACCTTTTAGATCAGTAAGTGATACAGATGTATTATTATAAGAAGCGCGAATATAAATTCTTCCTGTTTCTAAGTGTTTCTTAGAAGAGGCTTTAGCTTTAATAGAAGATGCTTTTTCTTCTATTTTACTAATATCTTCTCCAGATTTAGTAATAACTCTCTTTTTGCCCATATCCCAAAATTAAAAATTATTAATCTTACTTTGCTGTTGGGGCTTTCTTTTTCCCAGAACCAACTGTCCTTCGTACATTCCCTCTTACTGTACGAGAATTTGTTTTTGTCCTTTGCCCCCTTAATGGTAATTTTTTTGTATGCCTTATTCCACGATAAGAATTAACATTTATAAGACGTTTTATATTTGATCTAACTTTTCTTCTTAAATCACCCTCTGTATTTATTTTATTTTTTTCTATTAATTCCTTTAAAGAATTTAATTCGGAAACACTTAAATCTTTTGTCTTTTTTTGAAAATCAATATTAGCTTCTTTTAAAAGCTTCTCTGATGAAGAACGCCCTATTCCATAAATGTATGTAAGGGCAATATTTATATTTTTATCATCTGGTATATTTATACCTAAAAAACGAACCATATTAATTTATTTAATTTGATTAAATATTAAAGCGAAGGTAATTGTTTAGAAAAACTATAGCGATTAGCGTGTTTTTAAAACAATTATCTGAGCTTTAGCCTTGTCTTTGTTTATGCTTAGGATTTTGACAAATTACATATACACGACCTTTTCGTCGCACTATCTTGCAATTTCTACAAATTTTTTTTACTGATGCTCTAACTTTCATATATATTAAAAATAAAATCGGTTTACAGCCGATAAACAATGCGACCACGGCTAGAATCATATGGTGATAGTTCTACTACGACTCTATCACCTGGAAGAATTTTAATGTGATGAAGACGAAGCTTGCCAGCTAAATGAGCTAAAATTTCTTTATCGTCTCCATCTAAACGCACTCTAAATATTGTATTGCGCAAAGATTCAGTTATAATCCCTTCTTTGCGATCAGCTTCTTTTTTCTGTACCATAAAGCGTTATTAGTTTATCAGAATAACTAATTTTAGTCAATAAAAAGGTTAATTTTGTCTAAAGAATTTGGAACTTTTCTTATCCACAATGGCCGAAGATTTACTTCTACATCCTTTATACCAGGATTAGCCCCAAAAATCTGATTTAACTCCTTTTTGTCTTTTCCAACAACAAGTTGCTTTATTTCCTCCAAAGATAATTTATGGCACACAATTTGATTTGTTTTAATTGACATTCTCATCGTGCCTTTACTGAAGTCGGTTTTTAATTCTAAATATTCTAATTCTGGCTTTTGGCAATAATGATAATTTTCATCCTTGTCTTTTTCGAGAATTCCTTGTATGTATTCAATAATACTGTCTTCATCGAACGCAATGACTTTAATTTCACCTTCAACACTAACTGAAAACTTTTCACGATAATCTCCAATACTGGCATCACTACTCAAATTAGTAAGATTTATACTGCTTTTTGCTCCTGGTAATACTTTTAATTCTTTTGGTTTTTTTGGAATTTTATTTTCTAAATCCTGATTAATAGAATCCATAACTTTTTCAAAAATAATTTCTTCTGCCCCTTTTAAATCTTCTGAAGTTACTAAAGGAACTGAAGCAAGGGCTCCTCCTGCCATCACTTTAGTAGAAATACCATAAAAGCCATCAAACTTTGATGTTCCTTCAAATCCTGGAATAGTAAATTTACAATCAGGCAAATTACAAACCTCTATATTATAATCAGGCCCTGATTTATCTGCAGTAACTTTTACATCAATCGTAGACCGTACAAGTTCTCCATTTTTAGTAGTAGCTCCTGGAATAACAATACGGGAATCTAAGCGAAATATCTTATGATCAGGTGTTTCAAAACGGGTTGTAGCTACCAAAATCTGAGGAGAAGTTGAGTAATTATTATATATAGTAATTATTCCCTTGGCTTTTCTTTCGTCTTTGCCCTGTCCAGAACTTGAAAATTCTTGCGTCTCTTCTGCTTTAAAAATAAATGGATTTCCAGGAATTATTGCTTCATTAAAATTTATTGTCGAAACATTTGTATCCACTAAAACAACGCCTGAAAAAGGCATCTCTATCTTCTTGGTAATAATATTAATTTCTGCCTTAGCTAAAAATACAAATCCTAAATAATAAAAGGCAACCAAAGAAAAAAATACTCCAAGAAGGATCATTATCTTTTTATTAATTGCCTTTTCCTTTTTCGCCCATTTTTCTTTAAGACCAGAAGTAATGACTGTTATACTCTCTTCACTTTCTGTTTTAGCGTCTTCGACCTTTCTTTCTTGCTGTAATTTATCAGTCAAATGAATTGGAATTTCTTTTTCCTCAACTTTTTTTTCGTCAGACGAATAATTATTTAATTCGTGTGGGGAAAAAATATCTTTAACTTTTCTTTTCCTTTTTTGAGAATTCTCCATTTTTATTGCAAGTTATGTTTTAAGTATACCATAAAAAAGTAATTTATTATACCACAAACTCTATTCTAAAACAGCCTTAATTCTCCTAACGCCTGCCCCCGATGATTCTTCTTTAATAATCCTAAAATAACCCAATTTACCAGTGGATTCTACGTGTGGACCACCACAAATTTCTTTTGAAAAAGAATTATCTTTTTCTCCAATAGTATAAACTTTTACTTTTTCTCCATATTTTGACTCAAATATTCCTAGTGCCCCTTGTTTTTTAGCATCTTCCAATAACATCTCTTCGGAAAGCACTGGCAAATCTTTTTGAATTGCTTCATTTACCATTTTTTCCACTGTAGTTTTTTGTTCTAAGGTAAGTTTTTCAGTATGAGAAAAATCAAAACGAAGACGTTCAGCCGTGATATTTGAGCCTCTTTGCTCTACATGATCCCCTAACACACTCCTTAAAGCAGCTAAAACAAGGTGGCAAGCAGTATGAAGTTTCTTGGTTTTATCAGAAACATCAGCTAATCCGCCTTTAAATTTACCAACAGCAGCAGTTCGAGAAAGTTCTTGATGCTTAATCAATGCTTCTTTGAACTTTTCTGGATTTTTTATTTTAATACCAGATTTAAATAATTCTTCTTCAGTCATTTCAAAAGGAAATCCATAGGTTTGATATAAATCAAAAGCTATTATTCCTGTGATTTCTTTTCCACTACTCTTATATCTTTCTAATTCTTTTAGCCCTTTCTCCAATGTTTTACTGAATTTAATTTCTTCTTTTTCTAAATTATTTGTTATAAATTTAAGATTATGGGTTAATTCAGGATAAATTAATTTATAATCATTATTTATGACTTTTGCTATTTCCTGAGTCCAGGATTTCTGTTGAATATCTATTTGCCGACCATAACGAATAGCCCTTCTAATTAATCGGCGAGCTATATATCCCTGATCAACATTAGAAGGAACAATTCCCCTATCATCACCCATAATAAAGGTTGCGGCCCTTAAATGGTCCGCAATAATTTCAAATGATTGCATATTGTCTTCATATTTTTTACCTGACAATTCTTCAATTCTTTTAATGATACTAATAAATAAATCTGTTTTGAAAATATTGTTCTTACCTTGCGCTACCATAGTAATTCTTTCCAAACCACCGCCAAAATCTACGTTCTTTTGCGGTAAGGATTCAAATCCTTTTGCAGAACGAATAAATTCTATAAAAACGCTGTTGCCGATTTCAATAAAACGCCCGCAATCACAATTAATATGACAAGGTTGATTTCGCCATTTAGAATTTTCATGCCGTTTTAATTCTTCTCCTAAATCATAAAAAACTTCGCTATCTGGCCCCCCAATTTCTCCAATCGGCATATTAGCCGGAGTTCCTGAACGTGACCACCAATTTTTGGTTTCGTCATAATAAAAAATACGACCATCTTGAAATCCATGTTTTTCAGAATAATCGACGTCATTAGCTTCAATTCCATTTTTTTTAAAAATATCTTTCCAAACCTGAACAGATTCTAAGTCTCTATTGATGCCAATTTTTTCATTCCCTCGGAAAACAGATACGTAAATCTTTTTAGGATCTAATTTTACTTCCTCAATGAGAAATTCAAACAACCAATTTAATTGTTCTTTTTTAAAATAATCGCCTAATGACCAATTGCCCAGCATTTCAAAAAAGGTTGTATGACGATTATCACCTACTTCTTCAATGTCTTCAGCTCGAAATGATTTTTGGACATTTACTAACCGCTTGCCTTTAGAATGAGACTCGCCCATCAAATACGGCACTAAAGGCTGCATTCCTGAACCAGTAAACAAGGTCGTTGAATCATTTTCTGGAATTAAAGAAGAAGAAGGGATTATTTTATGCCCTCTTTGTTCAAAAAACTTCAAAAATCTTTTTCTTAACTCTTTTGAATCCATAAACTATAATAACAATTAACAACTAATAACCTTGTTTCTTCAGCACCTCCCTCGTCACTTGCCTATCATCAAAAGGCGTAATTTTAGTTCCATAATCCATTGTTTGTTCATTGCCACGGCCTAAAATTACTATTAAATCTCCTTTATTAGCCTGTTTTATCGCTTCTTGAATTGCCTGCCTTCTATTTAGGAAAGACTGGTATTTAGTTGAAGAAATATTCTTTTTTTTCACAAAATTCAAAAAATCATTAATGCTCTTCTGAGGAGATTCTTCCTGGGGATCATCTTCTGTGATAATAGTAATATCAAAAAAATTGGTTGCTATTTCTGCCAGTTTTTCCCTTTCTTTTAAAGGACTTTCCCCAAAGTTTCCATAAACAGCAATTTTCTTTTTGGGATTTAAAATTTTAATAAAATCTATTATACCATAAAAGGCTGCTGGTGTATTCGCTTTATCTATAATTATAGAAAAAGGATGCTTGCCATTTATATACTCTAATCGTCCTGGAATTTCTTTTAAACTTTCTAATCCCTTTTTTAATTTTTCAATGGAAAAAGAAAATCCATAAACAGCGCCAACAGCCGCTAAAGCATTAAGAATATTAAAAAGCCCGGGTAAAGGTAAATTAATAGAAAAAGAATTGTCATTGCAATGAATAACCGCTTTATTTTCTGTTTTAGTAATCTCTTTTATGTCCATCCATAAATCGCAGGTTTTATCAATACCAAATTTTAGAACTTGAGCTTGCGTGTTCTTGGCAAATAGATCAAAATACTCGCTTTCTTTCGGTAAAACAGCAATTGATGTCGTTTTTAAATTACGAAAAAGTTTTAATTTAGCAGAAACATAATTATTCATATTACCATGCAAAGTAATATGGTGATTGTAAGAAATATTAGTTAAAACTGCTGCTGAGAAATTTAATCCATAAACTCGTTCATACATTAAACCAAATGAAGCAACTTCAATTACTACAGCTTTTAAGCCTTTTTTTACCATCTTTCTTAGCAAATAGTGAAGGAAAAACGGATCAGGTGTAGTACCTGGCGCTTTCAAACTTTTTTTTGCCATCTTTTTCAGTAAGTAATAAAGAAAAAATAGATCAGGCGTAGTGCCCGACGCATAAGCTTCTGGATGTATCACTTCTTCTCCAATGTAATAACCTGCAGTACTAATTAATCCCGTCTTTATACCATTAACCTCCAGTATATTCTTAATCATAAAAGCTGTTGTGGTCTTGCCAGTGGTTCCTGTAATACCAATAATCGTAAGATGACGCCCTGGAAAACCAAATCTCAAAGCAGCCAAAAAAGCAATCATCTTTCGCAATAAGCTATTCCTTTTTATTTTTTCCAGTAGATTCATACCTACTTTAAAAACTCTTTGAGTCTATTAGATTGAGAATGTTCTTTAAGTTTTTCTAAGGTTTTAGCTTCAATCTGTCTAATTCTTTCTCGAGTCACGCCAAAAGATTTTCCTACTTCTTCTAATGTATGGGTGATTTCATCTTCCAAGCCAAACCTCATTTTTATGATCTCTCTTTCTCTTTCAGATAATTCACTCATAATTTTTTCTAATTCGGTTTTTAACAATTCTCTTGCAGCATGGCTATCAGGAGTTATGGCTTTCGTATCTGAAATAAAATCTCCTAACTGGCTGCCGCCATCTTCATCCCCTACTGGTTGATTTAATGATGAAGTGCTTTGAGAAATTCTCATAAGGTAAAGAATTTCTTCAACTTCTTTCCCCATTTCAGAAGCTATTTCTTCTGGTAAAGGATCCCTCCCCAATGTTTGAGCCAATGCCCTTCTTGTTTTTAAATATTTGGTAATTGTTTCAACCATATGTACGGGAATACGAATCGTCCGTCCTTGATCAGCTAAAGCCCGTGTAATCGCTTGCCTGATCCACCAAGTGGCATAAGTGGAAAATTTAAAACCTTTTTTGTAATCAAATTTATCAACTGCTTTAGAAAGACCAATATTGCCTTCCTGAATCAAATCCAATAAGCCCAAATTTCTGCTTCGGCCGATATAACGTTTGGCAATAGAAACCACTAAACGGAGATTGGCTTCAATCATCTTTCGTCTTGCTTGTTCATCTCCGCTATCTACTTTTTTTGCTAATTCCCTTTCTTCCTCAGCAGTTAAAAGAGAAACTTTTCCTATCTCCCTAAGATATGACTGAACTGCCCCAGATAATACCCTGGAACTTGGAACTTTTAAAGCATCTTTTAATTCTTTATCAGAAACTTCTTTTTTTGGTATCAATAAATCCCCACTTTCTACTACTTCAATATTAACCTCTGCTAATGCATCATAAAGTTTTTCTAAAAGATTAATATCTGCTTCAATGCGTGGAAAATATTTTAAGATCTCATCTTGGGTAATAAATCCTCGCGATTTACCCCTTTCAATCAATACCCCTATCTTTTCTTGTATTTTCTCTTTTTTGGGCTGTTGCCTTTTTTTCTTAATATTCTTGACCTTCTTGTTATTCTTAATCTTCCCGGTTTTTTTGATTTTCCTCATCTTCCTTACTTTTCTTGTTCTTTTAATGATTTTTACTTTTCTTTTCTTTTTTACAACTTTTACCTTTTTTGCTCGCCTCACTAAAGTTTTAGCAAGACGGGCTTTTCCTTTTCTAACTTTTTTCTTCTTTTTGTTTTTTTTAATTCGTTTCATATTAATTTAATAATCTTTTTGATAATTTGTTAAATTTTGTCATTAAATCTTTGAGCACTTTTTTATCTTTATTTTTTTCCGCAACCTGAATTTCTTTTTCTATTCCTTCTAATTCCTTCTTGGTGTACTCTCTTTTTAATTCTTTTAATTCTTTCTTAAATTCCTCATCAAGAGAAACCTGAAATTTTTCCAATAATTCTGTCTCGTAATCAGCTCTCAAGGCTAATTGATTGATTTGATTAATTAAATTTTCCGGTAAATTTACTTTTTTCAAATTTTCAATACTCAAATCTTTTTCCGAAGAAATGTTTTTGATAACTTCAAAAATCTTTTGAAAATTCTCGGGAAAATATTCTTCATATTCAGAAGCCTCTTTTTTTAATGAAGGCGTTTTTATTAAAAAAGATATTATTCTTTCAGCTATGCCATCTATTCGTGATTGCAATTGAGAAGCGGGAAATTGATAAAGAGATTCATTTTCATCAATAACATTTTCTTTATCGACTTCTTTTAATAGCCTATTTAATTCATCTTCAAGGGCTTGTTCAGGGATATTTATAAAACGCGAGAGCTTATTTATCCAAAAGGATCTATCTAGGGCATTATTAAGTTTTTTGATTTTAGGAAGAAAATAAGAAGCTATGGCTTTCTTACCATCAATATTTGTTTTATCGCCTGCGTTTTTGGCTCTGGTAAAATAAAAATCCATTATTGCCTCGGCTTGATTTATTAAATCTTTAATGTTTTCTTTGTTTTCCTTATCATTGAGATAGTCGGCTAAATCTTTTCCCTGGGGCAACCTAAGAATCTTTATATTAAATTCTCTAGATAATGCTAATTCTATGCTTCTTTCAGCCGCTTTTTCTCCTGCTTCATCCATATCAAAACCTAAAACCAAAGTATTATTATACCTTCTTAGAATCTTTAATTGATAAAAAGTTAAAGCTGTTCCCGAAGTAGCTACTATATTTTTAATACCTGCCTGCCAACCCATTAAGAAATCTGTTTGGCCTTCTACTAACAAAGTATTTTCTTGAGAACGTAGATAATTTTTGCTTTTTGATAAACCATATAAAATCTTACTTTTATCAAAGATTAAAGTTTGTGGACTATTAATATATTTTCCTATTTTTTCTATATCTCTAATCGTTTTCAAAGGAGTTTTACCTTGAAAAATTCTGCCGGTAAAACCAACTATGTTTTGGGAGTAATCTTCTATAGGAAACATAATTCGTGAACGAAAACGATCGTATATTTTTGTGTTTTTAGAAATGCCTAGACCACTAGCCACAATGTCTTCTGATTTAAATCCTTTTTTTATAAGCAAGTCGCTAAGAAATTGCCATTCATCAGAAGCCCAGCCAAGATGAAATTCTTTTATTGTCTCTTGTTTAAAGCCTCTTTTAATAAGATAATCTATAACTTCTTTCTCTTTCCAAAGATTCTCTTCAAAAAATATCACTGCTTCTTTATTAATATCAATCAACCTTTGTTTCTGAGAACGCACCTGAGGATTTTCATAAGCTAATTTTACTCCTGCTTTTTGAGCTAATATTTTTAAAGCTTCTTTAAATTCAATATTTTCTATCTTCATTATAAAAGAAAAAATATCCCCCCCTTCTCCGCAACCGAAACAATGCCAAATTTGACGGGATGGAGAAACAAAAAACGAAGGGGTTTTTTCTTTATGAAAAGGGCAAAGAGCCCTATGATTAGCCCCTGCTTTCTGCAGTTTTACATACTGACCAATTACTTCTTTAATATCTAATTTATTTTTTATCTCTTCAGAAGAAGAAATCATAATATTTCTAATTTATGAATTTAGTTATTTAAAATTATTATAAGTATTTTGGGAAAAAAGATTATAAATCCTAAAATAAGCGCTGTCAAACAAGCTAAAAAAACCGCTCCTGCGATTAAGTCTTTTATCATTCTAATTTTATCAGAAATATATGGCTCTAAAAAATCTAATGTTCTTTCAAGGACAGTGTTTAATATTTCTAAACTAAGAATAAAACCAATAAGAAAGATTATTATCAGCCATTCAAAATAAGAAATTTGCAGCCAAAATCCGAGAATTAATGTTCCAATCGTTATAAGAAACATTAAAAAGAAATTCTGTTGCAAAAATACATATTTTATTCCTTGAGAGGCATGATATATGCTTTTGAGAAATTTTTTAAAAGAAAGTTTCATTGATAATTTCTTTTTAATTTATTTTTATTGTTAAAATTCTCAATAGATAATTGAATTAATTCATCAAGTAGTTTTGAATATTTTATCCCTGAAATTTGCCATAATTTGGGATACATACTAATTTGAGTAAATCCTGGAATAGTATTTGCCTCATTAACTATTAATTGTTCATTTGGCTTTAAGAAAAAATCTATTCGCGCCATTCCTTGCAATTTTAATATTTTAAATACTTTAATACTTAATTCCTGCACTTTTTTAATAATTTTTTCTGACAAAGAAGCTGGAACCAATAGTTCTGCTTCTTCAGAATTTAAATACTTTGCCTCATAGGAATAAAAAGAACGAGATTTGATTTCTCCTGGCAAAGAAGCCCTTGGATTAGAATTTCCTAATACTGAACATTCAATTTCTCTTCCTTTTACAAATTTTTCAATCATAATTCTGTTATCGTATTGGAATGCTTCTTCAATAGCCTTATTAATTTCTTTTTTGCTAAAAATCTTGGATATTCCCACTGAAGAGCCTAAACAAACAGGTTTAATAAAAAGAGGAAAATGAAACTCTTTTATAGCTTGATTAACTTTTCTTTTTCTCTCTACTAATTTGTCTTCTTTTTTAAGGATAATAAATTTTGTCACAGGTATTTTTTCAAGCATTAATAATCTTTTTGTTATTTCTTTATCCATTGCTATTGCCGAGCCTATAACATCTGCCCCTACATAAGGAATACCTAAAAGCTCAAAAAATCCCTGCAAACAACCGTCTTCTCCGTAAGTGCCATGAATTAATGGAAAAAATATATCTATTCCAATTAAATTTTTCTTTTGTTTTAAGCTGAATACCTGACTACATTTTTTGGATTTTAAAAGAACAATTTCATCTAATCTGGATTTTAATTTCCATAACTGACCAATAGTATTAATAATATCTTTAAAATTACGGCTAAAATACCATTTTCCTTTTTTATCAACTGCTATAATTACTGCCCGATACTTTTTTTTATTTATATTATTGTAAACATAAAAAGCAGAACGCAAAGACACTTCATGTTCTCCGCTTTTCCCCCCACAAACAATTGCAATCGTTTTTTTCATCTTTTAATTAAGTATCCTGACGGAAAATATTTTTAATTACCTCCTTTATTTCTTCTTTTTTTGGTTTAATTTTAGATTGAGTATGCTGAACAGAATTTGCATGTGTTAAATCTTTTCCTCTTTGCCTTCGTATTTCTTTAAAACATTCATCACAATAAACAGGCCTGGCAGGATCTGGTTGAAAAGGTACAATAATTCTTTTTCCACATTGAGAACATACAGCTTCCCAACCTTCTTTAACGCCAACTTTTCTGCTTCTAAGATCCCCTGCCTTGAAGCTTGGAGAAAAATCCAATAACTCCCAATGCGCGATATTCTTTTCAATTTCTTGCCGCAAAGCAGCATAATGCTCACGTGAATACTGAATTATTTCTTGTATAAACGAGTTCTCTGGCAAACTAGAAGGTGGTATATTCATCGCTGAAAAACTTTTGGACAAAACACCATCAATCATCAATTTTATATAAAAATTATAATTTGGAAGATTAATTAAATCTTCTTTTGAAAATTCTGGAGCAAAATATTTTTCCAGTAATTCCGCGTCTTCAGGGCCCAATCTAAAAGAAATCAAAGTTCCTATATTACCAAAAATAGAATCTTTAACTTGCTCATTAAGTTGAGCTATATATTGATGAGCTAAAGCTAAGTTTAAACGATACTTTCTAGCTTCGGCAAAAATAGAAGCAAATGATTCAGTGGAAAAATTTTGAAACTCATCTACGTACAAATAAAAATCCTTTCTTTTCTCTTCAGGAACATCTATACGGCTCATTGCAGCTAATTGTATTTTTGTAACCAAGAGAGCTCCCAAAAGACTAGAATTATCCTCACCAACCATTCCTTTTGACAAATTAGCTAAAAGAATCTTACCATCATCCATTATTTTCCTGATATCAATTTTTGATTCTTTCTGTCCAATAATATTTCTAATTAAAGGGTTTGAAATAAATTGCCCAACTTTATTTTGAATTGGAGCAATTGCTTCTGTCGCAAAGCGGGCATTATAACGAGCAAACTCTCTTTCCCAAAAAGATTTAACTATTGGATCTGTTACCTTTTTCATTACTGCTTTACGAAAATCTTCGTCAGAAAGCAATCTGTTTACAGCTAAAAGCGTTGCTCCAGGATATTCTAAAAGAGCCAGTAAAGCATTATTTAAGATATATTCCATTCTGGCAGACCATACATCTGGCCAGATTTTTTTAAAGACTCCCATTAAACCCGCTACAACCAAATGGCGATATTCTACTGGAACTTCTTCAATAACATTAAAAGCAATTGGCCATTCAACATCGCCAGGATTAAAATAAATCACATCTTTTATTCTGTTTTCAGGAATAAAGTAAAGAACTCTGTTTATTAATTCTCCGTGAGGATCAATAACACATACACCTTTGTCATTATTAATATCCTGAATAATCATATTCTCCATCATTGTAGTCTTACCTACTCCACTCTTTCCAACAAAATATATATGCCGACGCCTATCATCGGCTTTAATGCCAAATCGCTGAAATTCATCTCTAAAATTTGTTATTCCAATATGATTTATATCCATAAATTTATTCTACTGGCAACCCTGCTGGCGGTTCGCCTTTTTTACTCAAAACCCTGACCAATGTAGGGGTTACAACCTTTAATGCCGGGAAATGATAAATAGTCGCCAATTCTTCTGTGTTTAAAATCATTGCATCTTGCGTTTTTGTTCGCTTTAAACACTTTTGATAAAAATCCATCTTTTTTAAAAATAATCTTCTGTTTTGCAAAAATTTAGATTTAAGAATTGTAGAAGCGTCTTTGTTGATCTTAAAACCATTTAAATCTTTTGAATTAAATTGTTTCAAAAACGCCATAAAAGCGGAAATATTAGATTCGTTAAAAATCTTTTTTGGGGAAATATAAATCAATCTTATGTTTGTATTAAATGATAATCGGCTTATTTTATTTTCAATTGATTTAATTATATCCTTTTCACCAGATGAAATGACTAAAGGCGCCCCATTTTTCTTTTCTTCTTTTGTAGGCCAAACTGGAGGTTCAACTAGTCCTACTAAAAGATTTTTAAAAAAAGCTCCAACCCAATCTGTCCAAGTAATTTCTTTTCCCTTTTTTTTACCTAACATACTGTCAATCTGTTTTTTCCCTTCATTTATAAATTTTTCCTCATCTTTATCAGAAAGAGGTTTAATAAGAATCTCTAAAATAAACCATTCAGATTTTTGAAGCTTGGCAATACTTTCTGCAAAACTTGATATTGGATCAATTCTTTTTTCTTCTTTTAATTCCTCAAAATAAGAATAAGTTTTAATAGGATAATAATTTTCTTTTTCTAAAATGATCTCGGTTCCCCATAAATCAAAATCCTTATTTGGTAAATGAGCTGGAAGACGTGAAAAATAATCATCAATCTCTTTAATTTCTATTTCTGGATATTGCGCGTAAAATTGTGATTCTACTAAATTTTTATATTCTTTAGGTGCGCGAATAATAAAATATATCTCTCTGTCCATACCAACCAGCTCTAAGCAAATATATCCCTTTTCTATAACATGAAAACCATTAAATACTTGCTCCATTGCTTTAGGAGTTTGTAATATCTCACGATTAATCTTTGCTTGTAGAGTAACCCAATCTTTTATCTCTTCTTTTTCTTTCTTTTTTTTCTCTTCATACTTTTTACTTGAATCAATAAAAAACTTCCCCAAAACAATAAGGGCTAATATCCACCAAAATTCACGAATAATCTCTCCTAACATTAAACCTCTAATATTTTATAGGACCTAACTAAGCTATAATATTTATTCGGCAATTTTTTAAAATATTTCTTATTATGAAGATTCAAAATAATAGTATTATCTTTTGCCATTCTGCGTTTTTTAACTTCCTTAATGATTGCTTCCTGTTTTAACGGTTTTCCGGCTTCCTTTAAAATATCCTTAATAACATTGACTATTTTTCCAGGTTTATAACCCCACTCTCCTAACGCATAAATTCCCCTTCCAATAAGAACAAAACGGGAATCACGGATTAATTCATTATGCACTGTTTGAATACATACTTTCTTTTGCCAAGAATGAGAGGCAACAGATGCTGGAATAGTTATTTCATTACACTCATTAAGGCGTTTTGTAATATCAGAAAAATGTAAAGGCTTTTTAGAATGTTTCATTATTAAATATGCCCTATCGCGAGCGCCAGATGGATCTATCTCCATCCAATCAAATAGGCCATACTCGCCAAATGGATTCATACCAACTTTCTTGGATATTTCTAAATATGCCCTTAGCTCTTCCTTATTAATATTTGAGGAAATATTTTTTTTAACCAAAGTCAATATTTCGTTCATCAAATAAGTTGATTGTTTTTTCTTAAAAAGTCCTTCTATATTTTTAATATTTTTATAAATTTTATTTTTGGAAATCCTGGAAAAATGCCAAAAACTATTGTATAAATCATTTTCTTCTTCAAATGAAAAATCAGGATTTAATGCCAATAAAAATCTAATTGCGGACAGATTCCCTTTTGATTCTTTAAACTGCTTATCTATTTTTGTAAGGAACCTCACGTTCTCGTCTACTCCTCCGCTTTGCTTTAAAATCTGTTCAGCTTGCTTTATAAAAACATCAGCCATTTTTAAAACTGGCTGTTTTTTAACAGTTTTTAAAGCTACCTCTATAATTTGCCTAATTCTCTCCCTCGTAATCTTATAATCCTGACCAACTGCTTCTAATGTTTTAGGATCGTTATTATCTAAACCAAATCTTTTCTTAACAATATCCTGCGTGCGGGAAGGTAAAATAGCAATGATTTTAAGAGCCAATTGATGTGGACTCTCTTTACTTAAGTTAAAATTGTTTATACTCATATTATTAATTAAAGCAAAAAACAAACAAAAAGTCAATATTGCAATGATATTAAGTTCGTCCTCGCCTTAGCGACCAATCATATAATAATGGGGCAGCAAGACAAATTGAAGAATAAGTACCTATTATTACACCGCTAATCATTGCTATTACCAGTATTTTAATAGAAATAGGACCTAAAAAATATAAAGCTATTAAAGGAAAAGCTGTTGTAAGAGATGTATTTAAAGATCGCAAAAGGGTTTGATTAATGCTTAAATTAATAATTTCAGCTAAACTTTCTTTTGTTTTTAATCGTATATTTTCTCTAACTCTATCAAAAACTACTATTGTGTCATGGACAGAATAACCAGCTACTACCAATAGAGCCACCAAAAAATCCGAATTTACTTCCCATCCTTTTAATTTTCCCAGCAAGGAAAATAAACCTATAATGAACACTGCGTCATGCATTAATACTAAAACTGCCAAAATACCATAACGATAAGACGGAATACGGAAGGAGGAATTGTGAAAAGCATAAGAAAGATATGCTAAAATTCCAAAAAAGACTAAAAGAACAGCCCAAATAGACTTGGATTTCAATTCCTGTCCAATGGAAGGACCAATTGATTCAAATTTTCTTTCCTGAATTAAAGAAAGTTTCTCTTGTAATCCTTTAAATAATTGGACATGTTTTTCTTCAGAAATATTAGAAAAGCGTAATATTAAACTATTTTCATTTGTAGTTTGAACATTAATTTGCCCTAATTCTTGGTTTTCTAAATAATTTACAATTTTAATTGTGTCATTTTTAATATCTGCTGTAGTTAATTCCCAAAGACTTCCACCAGTAAAATCAATCCCCCAATTAAATCCAAAGGTCAGGAGACACAAAAAGGAAGTAACAATCATTGCTATTGAAAAACCGTAAAAAATTTTCCGCTTATTAATAAAATCCATACTAAATATTAATTAACAATTAACAAGGAACAATAAACAATATTATCTGTTATCTGTTATCTGTTATCTGTTATTTGTTATCTGCTATTTGTTGTTTGTTGTTTGTTATTTGTTTGTCGTGAGTACCTGCAAGAATATCCTTGTAACATACAAAGCTGTAATTATACTCACCCCTACTCCAATTGCCAATGTAACAGAAAATCCTCTTATCATACTTGATGTAAAATAATAAAGGATTACAGCAGAAATTATTGTAGCAATGTTAGAATCTCGAATAGCTGGCCATGACCTTTGAAAACCGTCTTCCATTGAAATCCTCATTGGTTTATTTTTTTTAATTTCTTCTTTTGCATGCTCAAAAATTAAGATATTAGCATCTACAGCCATACCAACAGAGAGAATAAACCCAGTAATACCAGCTAAAGTAAGGGTTACTGGTAGAGCCTTAAAAATACTCATTGTTAAAATAACATAAATTATCAAAGAAATTGAGGCTAAAAATCCCGGCATACGATAAATCAAAATCATAAATATAAGCACTAAAACAAATCCTAAAAGAGCCGCTTTGGCTATCTTCTCAATTGATTCTTCCCCTAAAACAGCGCCAACAGATTGCTGGGAAATTAAATTAATTGGAACAGGTAAAGCGCCTTGATTTAATCTTGTCACTAACTCCTTTGCTTCAGGTAAAGTGAATTTTCCAGAAATCTGGGCTTTACCTGAAGGAATTTCTTCCCGCACTACAGGAATACTAATTGGATAATTATCTAAATAAATTGCTAATGGTTGCCCAATGTTCTTTTTTGTTAAAGCGGCAAAAATCTTTGCGCCCTCATCATTAAATTGAAGATTAATGATAGGTAAAGAATTTTGGTCAAACCCCAAATTTGCTCTTTTTAAATATTTTCCAGTTAAAGAAGTTTGTTTAAAATATGGATCTATCCGCATAATTTTTAAATCGGGTTCTTCTTTATTTGATTCTTCTTCTTGTAATGTTAAAATGCTTTTTGCTTCTTCTTCTGTGCGAATTTCTTTAAATTCTAAATAAGGAGTTTCCCCAATCATTTTTATTGCTTCTTGAATATCTTTAATTCCAGCTAATTCCACTATTAAACGCCATTTTTCTCCGCTTTTATTTATTGCCACACGCGGTTCTCTAACACCTGAATAATTTATACGCCTTTCTATTACATCTCTCAAACCATCCATTGCCGAATCATGATCAGAAGTTTCAATATTATTTAAATCAGCTTCATAAAGCAAAAGTGTTCCACCAGAAACATCTAACCCAAAACTAAAGGACTTATCAAAAAAACTGGGAAGTTCAATCCCCCTTTCTTTTAATCCATCAGGATAAACAAAAGCCCCCAATAAAATGGTGACTATAAAAATA
The DNA here is from genome assembly GCA_964479005.1 of uncultured Candidatus Saccharibacteria bacterium. Taxonomy (GTDB): domain Bacteria; phylum Patescibacteriota; class Minisyncoccia; order UBA6257; family UBA6257; genus DAOVIY01. The sequence goes on along the minus strand of CAYZJA010000001.1, from coordinate 178,019 downwards.
CCAATAATAATTAATAACTTTTTGTAATTCATTGCTTAATTCTTTACAATCCTATCAAAAATTTTAATTAAATATAATTTAACACAACAGTTACGATTTGTCTATTTTTTCTTTTATATCTTTAATTTCTTCAGTAATTAACTCTTCTGACTTTCTAATAGCTTTTTTCAATTCTTCATTAACTGCTTCTTCTCTCTCTGATAAAAGATCATTATTATCAAGTTTGGCTATTTCTCTTGTAACTTCTCTTCTCAAAAGATCAAAAGCTTCGTATAAGTTTTTCTGAGTCTGTGTAATATCTTCTTTAAGAAGATTTGTCTGCACTAATTTTATTCTTGCATAATAGACCCAAGCCAATGCTGTAAGAACAATAAGAATAATAAAAATAATTATAATATCAATATAACTAACTATAAAATTGCCAAATCCAAATCTAAGAAATGCTGGAGAATCTACGGAAATTTCGACTTTTTCTGAAAAATTACTTTTAGCTCCACGAGAATCAACTGCTTGTGCCCAAATTGCATAAATCCCTGCTTGCAAAGGTTTTTCTGCTTTATAACTCCATTTTTCATTATCGCGTTTAGCAATATAACTTGCAACTTTTTTATTTTCACTTTTAATAAACAACTTTACAATATCATTTAATCTTGCATAACCCAGAATTACTAAGTAATCATTTTTAGATAATATTCTTGAGTAGTCACTAATAATTGGAACGTCTATTGATGCTATATTTAATTTTTTTGTTACTGAACTGTATTTTCCTACTTTATCTACGGCTTTTACTATTAATGAATATTCGCCTGGAGGACAAAGCGGTAAACGATAAATATTATCCTTTATTTCATTAATTGAAATCTGGAGATTATAGATCTCTCCAATCTTTATTTCATAAAAATCAATTCCTGATAAAAAATCACTTGTTTTAAAGCAAAGCAAGGGCTGAGGATTAGTAGGGTCTCCTTCATTGTCTATTTCAACTTCTAATGGCCCTGGAGGAGTATTATCAATCTGTAAACGAAAATGAGCAACATCACCCCACCCATATTTATTTCTGAGCTGTACATAAAAATACCAAATACCCTCACCTAAATTGGTGATTGTTTTAGAAGAAATCGCAGGTGTATAAATCACAGTAGGATAAGCTTTTGAGCTTCTGCTAATAAGAAGACGAGTAGCCGTAATATCATCAGTTAAAGGCCAAGAAAGTTCAGCTGTTGCAGAACTATACCACTTATTAGAATCGGAATGAGTTTCAGAAGAAATAATTACAGCGCTTGGCGTTCTTGCATCCCCAGTTGGTATACTTGGCGAGGTTGCTGTAGTTGTAGTGATTATAATATTATATTTAGCGCTCCCAGAGCTTGTTAAAATATTTGTCCCTTTACCATCATTAGCCAAAACTGACGCTGAAAAAAAACTTAACGGTGTAATTCCTGACGCCTTTGATTTAAAAATAATATCAATAATCTTGCCATTATTTCCGATAAACCCAGGATTTAATATAATACCTTCAAAGTTGATTGTCCCAATAGTATTAGAAAAAGATGGTTCTTGAACCCAAAGACTCATTATAGAACCTGTTTTTGAAAGTGATACAACCTGTATTTTATTCTGTGGAAAGGAAATAATTCCTGAAGCCGCGTTGATTGCCTGATCAGAACTGGAAACATAGACAGAGTCAGTAAGAGTTTGACCAATGGAATAAGAACCAGATGAAGGATAAAAATATAGACTTGCCGCTTGCGCTACCACAGGCAGCGTTAAACCAACGCCAAGGAAAAACGCTAAACCGACGCTAAACCAAATTAAGAAATTTCGCGTCTGCCTGCCCCGTAGGAAGCCTAAGGCTTTTCTTCGGGGTTTCGCGTATTGTTTTTTTTCTGTTTCGCGATTATTCTCCATATCACATAAAAAATACTTATTATAAGTATAACCCAAATAAAGTAATTTTTATACCAAGGCAAATAATATGTAGCTGGTAATTTAACAATTCTCTCATTGCCCGCTTTATCTATTGTTTTTATTTCTATCCTATTACTTAATGATTGCCCATTTAATAAATAAGGACTTTCTGCGACTATCCATTTTTCTCTTCCTAATAATTTACTTATATTTGTCCAAAAATTCTTTTCTAAAACTTCATAATGATCAATACCAGAATCTTTATCTTTAGTAGTAAAAGCTAAATAATATTTATCATCAATTTTAATAATTTCTGGTTTAAAATCTTCTGGAGGAATTTTGTCTTTTTCTAATTGTTCCTGCCATTCATCCTTGCCCTGAGCGTAGTCGAAGGGTTTAGTTACGATCTCAATAGTTACTCCTTTATTAATTAACTTAGCTGGTGTTCCCTCCCCATCGCTTAATAATGCTTGTGATCTATCTTCAAAAATAATCTCTGCTGTGCCAGAAAAAATAGAATAAAAAATTATTTTTCCTAAAAGATTACTTTGTCCAGGATCACCAGGAATCCTTCCACTATATCCACCAGGAATAATTCCAACAAAAGAAATCAAACCTTCTTCTTTATTAATTTTTGGCTCTTCAATAAAAGTAAGTATCGAATTACCAGTGCTAAAATCTTTTACTTCCAAAATATTACTTGGAAATTTTAAATAACCTTCAATAGCATTAATGCTTTCATTATTTTCAACATTAATCCTTATATCAGTAATAAAAGTTTCATCAACGTAATAATTATCCTCGGAATTCTCCAAATATAACTCCGCGGCTAAAGTAGAAGAAGAACTAAAAAATAGAAAGCAGAAAGTAGAAAATAGAAGAATAAAAATTAGTTTTTGAGTTTTTGTCATTAGAATTTATTTAAAAATTGGAAATTAAAAATTGAAAATTTTAACCTGTCCAGTAGTATGCCATTATACTAAAATCCACTAAGTTTACTTTTCCATCATTGTTAAAATCAACTGTTGCTGAAGGTGATGGCCTTTGATACCAATAAGCAAGAATGGAAAAATCAACCAAATTTACCCTTTTATCATTATTTAAATCCCCTTTTTCTGGTATTTTTACAGTTTCTTTTAAAACTGTTTTTGTTCCTACCTTAAAACTTATTGCTTGCGATAAAGGACTAATTTCTTCTTCAATAGTAGCCCTTGATTTTGCCAAATGATTTCCCATTTCTACTTCTATAGTATCTAAATTATAAAGATAAGCGCCTATTTCGTCTGATTTTGTTTTCCCATAAATTTCTTCTTCGGAATTAATGATAACGGCAACATCGATATTAGGAACTGTTTGGCCAAAAATTTTAATTACTTCCCCTTTTTTGACTTCCAATTTATCTACATCAATAGTTGGCGCAATAAAAATACCACTTATCTTGGTGGTGACTCCTTGAGTAATAAAAACCGGAAAAGTGAATAATACAGAACGTCTTCCCTGACTATCCTCGCTATAAACTGCAAACAAATAGTTTCCAGAAGATAAGCCTTCTATTGAAACATAAAATTTTGCATCTGGACCAGAAATAGTGCTAACAGCTAACTGACCATCTTTAAGAATATTAACTTTACTTAAAGGATAAGCCCTTCCTTCAAAAATAACTTTTGTTTCTGGTGGCAAAGGTGGAATATATCCCCCACCCCCACCTCCGCCACCGATGGTTGTAGTTACTATCTGTACCTGTACAGAAGTAGAAAGCATTTCTGAAAATGTTTTTTTTGGAAATAAAAAGATTGAGGATAAAAATCCAAAAAAAATTAAAATAATAATAAAAATTCCAAAACGATTTGAATTTCTGAACATTATACTTTTCTCGACTTCAAATTATTTTTTTCGAAAAGTTCTAATAATTTTTGGAATAACAAAAATCACTAATCCAATACTAGCTAAAATTCCAAATAAAATAATTAATTTATCTTTTACTCCTATATCAAAAATTGTTGCCCTTTGATAATCAGCAATGGCACCTTTTGATAAAATGCTCAAATGAATTTTTCCTTGACTTACCACTTCATCTTTTTTAAAAATTTGATATTGCGCGTAATAACTGCCGGCTTTTAACTTAGTTTTAAGTTCGGCAATAACCCAATCTATTTCAAATGGATTTATTTTATTCATCTTAGTGGTTTGAATCGTTTCCAAAAGTTCGTTTTCTTTTTCATCATAAATCTCAAGAAGCACTTTGCTTGGAGCAGCTTTTATATTCCCAAGATTTTCAATTTGCATTGAGAATTTTATTATTCCCGGAAAATAAAATATCAATCGCTTTTCTCCTTCTTCTAAATCAGAAGCTTTTATTCCTCTTACATTAAAATCAAAAATTTCTTTTTGAATATTTAAATCAACGTCAATTTGTCCTCCTAAAAGAATTGATATTGTTCCTTCTTCTGGATCTTTTACTGGCGCGGTTTTTACTCTAATACTTCCTGTATATCTTCCAAATTTAGCATTTTTTGGAACATCAATACTAAAAACAATAGGAACCTGCTGGGCTCCTTTTGGCATAATAAATTCTTTTCCTTTGTTAACTGAAATCCAATCATCAGCTCCGGGAACATTGGTAATTATTTCCACTTTCCAATCTTCAATTGGATCGCCTCTTACTAATGTGATTTTCTTTTCATAATAAGAACCCTGACTAAGATTTTCATTGTTAATATATGGCGGAGAAATTCCAAAGCCAGCTTGAACAACATTAATCAAACTAAAACTAAATAGTGAACACAAAACTATAAATAAAATTATCCTCTTTAAAACCATGAGTTTTTACTCTATCTAAAATAATTTCTTTGCTATCACACAGAGATATTATGTTTCGTAAGTTTCATTATCAACCTTGCCTTCAATAGTATTCTCACCAGTATAACTATCTACACCTTGACCTAGAGGTATATGCAAATACCAATAAGTACTTTTTGTTTCTGGAGTTCCAGTAATAGTAGTCTTCGTACAATTAAGCTCAGATTCAACCAAACTATCAGTAAGTTCTGTTCCAGCTGCCCAGCCTGCGCCTTGGCTTAGATTATAATGTTGTTCAGCAATTGCGATATCATCATCACCTGCACAAGTTTCATAATCATTACATAACAGACTCCCCAAAAGATTCTCATCTAATCCAACATTACCAGTAGCCTCAATAATTGTGGTTTGCTCTAAGCTGTAATCATCAGGAGCTACTGTACCATAAGCAATTGAGGCAGTAGTTAAATTATAAGACATAAATTTATCAATATCATTGCTGCCAGTTGAAGAATCTATTAGACCCGTATTAGCTGCCTGATCATCTTCAGCTTGAACAGCTGCTATCCAGGTATAAGCTGCCTTTGGAGTTCCAGTAACTGTTGGATCAGCATGATATTGTAAAGGGAAAGTACATGCCCAACCAACAGTAGTATCAGTATCACCATTACAAGCATCAACTGTTGAAGAAGCAGCGCAAACAGGATTCCATTCAGTATAATCATCTGGATAACAATCATTAGCATTATATTCACCAGTAATATCACAGTCGCCTGTTGGTTTTTCTGACATCCTTACATTAATAAAAGCTGAAGATATTTCATCTCCGGACGTAATATTTTCACAACTATTCTCATCATTTACTATAAAAGTAACTGTAAAATTAGCAGTTTCAGCTTGCTCATCAATTAATTCTAAATTGCCGCTTCCATCTGTGTCTAATAAATTAATTGAAGAATCAGTAATTGAAGGAGTGCTATTAGTAACTGTTGGTGAAGAATCAGTTCCTTCTGCTGTACCTACAGAAACTAAACTATGGCTATCAACTATATAACCATAAGCAGCATAATCACCATCTGGTCTCGGAGTGGTTTCGTTACAAGTTGGATCACCATCAGCATCGTTAAGTGATGAACACCACTGTCCTCCAACTCCGCACGCAGAACCGGTAAAATCATCTGCTTTACAAACATATAAGCTTATCGTATCTTGCTCTGTATCATCATCTGTGTCAGAAGCTGTGGTAGTCCAGGTAATAGTAGCGTTAGGTCCTTTAGGTCCATCATCTGCATAAACAGTAAATGCTGGACTATGATTAACTTTAAATGGAGGACCAGAAGCATCTACTTTGTGATCCTCGTCAGAACATCCTGTTGAATCACAAGCATAACCATACCAATCAATTGATTGATTATCACCTATAAGCGCAGTATAACTACAAGTAGCTTCTGTATCAGAACTTACTGCAACAGCAGTATTACAAATTACAGTACCAGTACAAGTCACACCGGTTGTACCAGGACTGTCGCAAATCAAAAGCTTCCAATCATCACTATTAGCGTCAGTTGCTGTTGCTTTAAAAGTTACATCACTACCAACATTTGTCGGAGTCGTACCATCTGAAGCTATGTCTTCATGAGGCTCATAACCACTATTAAAAGTTGGTGTGGTATTACCTACACTTACTGAAGTATCTGCTGAATCAGCTTCAACTCTTGAACTCATAAAGTTAAAAGTTAATACTGTTGCAAGAGTTAAACTTACAATTAAAAACCAAGGAATAGATTTTTTTATTATTTTAGGCATATTTTTTAATTTTATTTTTAAAATTTAATTTTTATTAACAAATAAAAAAGTCCAGCCTAAGTTAAGTATTATAGACTGAACCAACAAAAAAAGGGTTTTTCTGAAAAACCGCGATTACTCTCTCTCTCTCTCTCTCTCTCTCTCTCTCTCTCTCTCTCTCTCTCTCGATAAGATATGGAATTAGTCATAGTTTTGTTTATTTATTATAACATATAATTTATTTAGAAAACAATGTCAATATTTATGGACAAGCACTTTCACTTTAGTAACTCTCTTCTTGGTTTCCCACTGTGTAAAAAGAACTAGGTGATGACTGATTATTGTATTCTGTAGAAATCCAGGTTGAAGAACGTGCAATATTGGATATACGAATTTCATCGATGAGACCGTTTAAAAAAATTACTAAACCTTGATGTGCTCCAATTCTTGGTGAGTCGGGAGTCAAAGCACCAAGAGTATCAGCAACGCTATTTTTGATAGTATCAACATAAATGAAAAACCCTATTCCTTCCTCCCTTCCCCAAACAACATGCTGCCAAGTATCTAGCTGAATTGCGCCACCTTGAACTGCTCCAAGACCTGCACCAGCATTATCTCTATACTGATGTGCGAAATTTCCACTAATAGCCTTTAGAGAAACCAATGAGTTACCTCCAATTTGTCTATCTATAAAATAAGTGCCCGTACCATCATTAGCATTACCATTAACAAAACTTCGAGTATAAAACCACGCTTCATAAGTGTAATCAATTAGGTTGGGAATAGGAGCATCCACATAATCATCCGCTCCGTCAAAACTTTGCCCTTTGGCTATTTTAGCGTCTGCTTCTACCGGTTCATTTGCTGCTTTTTTTGTGCCATTATTAGCATTCACAGTACTGTCTTTAATATGAGAAGTGTCAGGGTCATCTTTCATATGCTGAACCATTTTGGCATTCGCATTCCAAACATTTTCTGCCCCAAATTCTGCATCTACCGCATAATCACTTGCCCCACCATTTCCATAATAAATATAGAAATCAGTATTTGTACCATCATCTACATTTCCTTTAAAATGTAACTCCCCAGTATCAGTTGCTGAATCATAAAAAACAACTTCCCTTGGAACTTCTAATGTACCATTATATTTCGTAACACGAATATCCCTTGCATCTGTCTGGTTAACATTAGTATGAAATCCTGCTGGTAAATTAGATAAATCTACATATACGGGATAATCAGTTAAATCAGCGTCAACTTCTGATGCTAAAACCGTAACTTTTACTCTATATCCCCAAGATGGATTATACCAACCAAGTACCCCCTGATCATTTATCGCTTCAAATGTATTTGTTCCCTGATAAGGTCCACCTGAAGGCATTGGTGAAGGAATACCTAGTCCCCAATAAAAAATATCTGACGAATTTGATGGCGATTCTGTAGGTTTTGGCAAATTAGCATCCACATCATCATAGCTTGGTGCTTCCTTAAGATAATTTCCAGAACCATAAGTAAATGGAGATAAACTGTATTCTTGATTAGCTGTGTCAATAGTATTTCCGTTCCAAGTCATATCAATACCATAAAGTCTAATATCAATAGCATCATTGCCAGTATTTGTCACTGTGATTTGTTGATTTGTCGAGGTACTATTTTGTCCGGGATCTAATGTTCCATAGTTAATTGTCGCAGTAGTATTCAGAGCCCGTAAAGTATTAACATCAGGCGCGTCAACTGGACTATAATTAGAATTTGTCAAAGATCCATCAGTTGCTTCAATCCAAGCTCTCCAATATTCTGCATCTTCATCAGTCGGATCAGCGTGAAACTGCATATTAATCGTACAAGTATAAACAGCCTCTGTTTCAACGCAAGAAGTTTTACTGCAAGAAGCAACACTATAACAATCATTATTATCAGATGTGCAATCTTTATTATTAGTGACACCTGAACGATAAATTTTAGATGTTACATTGGTAATAAGATTACAATCTGTAGGATGAGAAATATTAGCTGTAGCTGATACAGATTTAGTTGTGTTTTCAATTAAATCAATTGCAGCCTGACCATTTAACTGAACATTATCAACAACCAGTGCTGTGCCGACTGTTACAACTGGAGAAGAGGCAATATTAGTAAGAGTTCCTGAATCAGAAATTCTGGATTTGGTTGTAAAAGTAGCGTCACCAGTTGCAGAAGTAACAGTTACTCCACCTCCAGAACCTGCATTATCACCATAAGTCACAGTAATTGTTTCTGTATTAGCTAAAGCTAAAATTCTTACATTAATATCCCACGGTCCGCTTCCAGAAAAACTTGGTTCTCCAGGACCCAAAAGAATATCATCAGCATTAATAATAACTGCTCCTACATCAGTAGTATATTTAAAACCATAACTATTAATAGTTGTTCGAGTATCAGTTAAAGTTAAATTTTGATAAGACCAGGTATTAGCAGTTAAAGCGCCAATATCAAGAGAAGCAATTGGAGAAGCTAAATCAGTATTATCATCATATTCAAATTGTAAATTTCCACCAGAAGTATTAACTGTTGAACGAATCCAAAAACCAACATTAGTATAACTTGACCAATCATCTGCAGCTCCTAAATTATACCACCATTCATCTCCAGTTCCAGCAGTAACTGCTACAATATTTTTCAAAGACGCAGCATTTTCATGATAAACAGTTGTATCAGTGCTTAAAACCATTGGAGAGGTCTTTGTCCAATTAGTAGTTGATTCAGCTGCATTAACCTGCACAGCCATAGCGTCAACATATTCATTATGAGCTCCTAAGTCAATTACTTGGTGAATACCGTGGGAGAGAACCGAAGTCCTGGTTGCCCCAAGAGTAACCTGGAGATAGGTCCAGGTAGTAGCAGCTAGGGCTGGAAGACCAATAGTATCTTCGGGCGAGGCTAGACCTGTACTATTATCATTCTCCCATTTCAAATCATCAGCTTCTGTTGCCTTACTCGAATAAATCCAAAAAGAAACTCTAGCGTAAGAACCAAAACTTCTCGGTGTAGCGCTTGACCAAAAATATTTATCCAAGGGTTTAGCCTGAGGGAGAAAGGCAGCTTTGATTGAAGCTGTACCCTGTTTTTTTATTGCTGCATCTGAGCTAATAGTAATCTTTCCACTACCAGATTGAGTCCAACTAGTAGTAGCATCAGCATCATCAAACATTGCCCTTATATCATCAATTTTCACAGTAGCTGCTCCAATATCAACAGTGTATTTGATTCCATAAGAAAGCACTGAACTGCGAGCTGCTCCTAAACTAATTGTTACTTCAGTCCAGGTATCAACTGTTAAAGCTGGAATATTAACCGTCTCTTCTGGCGAAGCTAAATCAGCAGAATCATCAACCTCAAATTGCAAATCACCAGCATTAGTATTAACACTTGATTTAATCCAAAAAATCATCTTTGTGGCGCTGCCAAAATCTTTTGCTCCAGGTTCGTTAAAATACCACTTTTCACCAGCCTGAGCTCCTACAGCAATATCAGCTGAAATAGAATATGAACCCTCCTGATAATCAGCGCCATCAGCAGAAATGGCTATATTACTGCCTGTGCTCCAACCAGTATGAGTATCTAAAGCGGTTAAAACATCAGCTGTCATACCAGTAGAAGCAGCTGTTGTATAACCAACTGTTGTTGATATATCTTGTGGAGCAGACCAGCCACTAGGCACTGCTATTGAAATCTCGCCAGAATCCATTGTTTCTGCCGCAGTAAAAGTAAAATCAAAAGTTTTATCTGTAGCGCTGGCCGTAGCAGTAATCGGATCAACAACATTTGTACCAGAACCGTCAGCCGCTTTCAAAGGAAAGCTATTTAATACCCAAGCGAAAATAACTAAAAATACAACAGAAATTTTTATAGATCTATTAAAACTCATCTTTTTATAACATTTTAATATTATTAAATAATTATACCACAATTTATTTTTAAAATAAAAAAATCATCAATTAATTGACGATTTAATAGTGCCCCCAGGAAGAATCGAACTTCCATCAATTGCTTAAAAGGCAACTGCTTTTCCGTTAAGCTATGGGGGCACGTTTAACGTACCTGTCCCACGTTTAACGTGGGGGCAATAACTATTCTTCTTTTCCGTTTTTTATTTTCTCAATCTTTTTTTCTAATCGTTTTTCAAGTGGTAAAACAACAAAATTAATCAAAACAATCAATACGGTAACAGATATCGCTAACCAATATAATTCTAATCCTACTGCTGCTCCTACAGCAGCTGTTACCCACATCATTGCTGCTGTAGTTAACCCCTCAACTTTACCCTCTCTTTGCCTAAAAATAATAATTCCAGCTCCTAAAAATCCTATTCCAACAATAATCTGTCCTAAAGTTCGTGAAGGATCTAAACTTGATATTCCTAAATACTGACTAAAACTCAAACGGGAAATCATTACAAATAAAGCAGCTCCCAAGCTAATTAAAGAAAATGTTCTTAATCCTGCTGCTCTTTGAGCCCATTCTCTCTCAAGACCAATTAAAGCGCCAAGAGCGGCAGCTAAGATTAACCCCTTCAAACTTAAAAGAAAAATGCTTGACGAAATATCCATTAAAGAATATCATAACATCAGTTTAATCAGAAATCAATAATATGATATCTACTTCAGATTTTGAAAAAGGAATGGTTATTAATGTTAATGGCGAGCCTTGGCAAATCGTCGATTTTCAATTTTATAAACCTGGAAAAGGAGGAGCCGTAATGAGAACTGAGTTAAAAAATTTCCAAACGGGAAAAGTTTTAGAAAAAACATTTCGCTCTGGGGATAAATTTAAAAAGATTGAAGTTCAATATCAATCCGCCTTTTACCTATATAGTGATAGAAAATCAGCTGTTTTCCAACTAAAAGATAGCAAAGAGCGAATCAGCTTTCCATTGGAAAAAGTAAAAGAATCTATTCAATTTTTAAAAAAAGAGAGTGAAATTTCAATTATCTTTCTTGATGAAAAACCAATTAATATTAATATACCAACAAAAGTTGAATTAAAAGTTATTGAAGCACCACCGGCAATAAAAGGAAATACTGTTTCAGGCGCCATTAAAACAGTTGTTTTAGAAACTGGATTAAAAATTAACACCCCAATCTTTATAAAAGAAGGGGATATATTAATTATTAATACGGAAACAATAAGCTATGTGGCAAGAGTTCAGCAATGAAACAATTTAGCAATTTATTTGACTGTAACACTTTTTGCTAAATTACGCGGTTTATCTGGATCTATATCTTTTTCCAAGGCAATATAATAACTCAAAAGCATAATTGGAACGATATTTACCAATAAAGAAAAGATTTCTTCAACTTCTGAAACTTCAACAAAAAAATCAAAATCTTTTTTCTGTTCAGGCCCTATGCCTATAATATAAGCTCCCCGGCTTTTTAATTCCATCGCGTTTATTAAAGTATTTTCTTCTTCATCGCCTTTTGACAAATGAATTATGCAAGGTGTTCCTTTTTGTATTAAAGCAATTACTCCATGCTTTAATTCTCCGCCTGCAAAAGCCTCAGTATGAATATAACAACCTTCTTTAATTTTTAAAGCGGTTTCTAATGTAGTTGGGTAATTATAACTTCTCCCAATTACATAAATATGCTTAACTAAAGATAATTTTTTAGCTAATTTTTTAATTTTAGAAATAAATAATTTATTCTCTATTAGCTGATTTATTTCTCGGCTTATCTTTTTTAAATCTTTTTCTCCTTTTTTATATTGGCCAAAGATAGAATAAAAAAGTAAAATGATCAAACTTAATTGAGATAAATAACTTTTTGTCGCCAAAACGCATTTTTCCGGACCAGCATTAATCATCAAAACATAATCACTTATCCTTGTTAAAGTAGATCCCATCACATTTACCAAAGATACCACCTTTATACCTTTTTCTTTAGCTTTTTTTACAGCTTCTATCACATCAATGGTTTCCCCACTCTGTGAAACAGCGATTAACAAAGTTTTTTTATCTAATGTCGGTAGAAAATTTTTAAATTCACTCGCAGCGCTAAAACCAGTTGGCTTTCCTACTGAAGAAAATAAATATTGACCGGCTAAACAAGCATGTCCTGCAGTACCGCAAGCTACAAAAAACAAATTAGGACTCTTGTTTATTAAACCTGCTATTAATCGTAATTTCTTATTATCCTGACAAACAGCTTTTTCAATAGCTTCTGGTATTTCTTTTATTTCCTTTATCATAAAATGCGGATGTTTTCCTTTTTCCGCTTCTTCTTGAGTCCATTTAATCGTATCTATTTTCTTTTTCAGTATCTTTTTTGAAGATAAATTTTTAATTTGATATGTTTTATCATCAATAATATGCACCATATCCCCGTCATCTAAAAATATAACCTTGTTTGTTTTATTTAAAAAAGCTGGTACATCTGAAGCCAAAAAAAGTCCTTTGTCGCTAATTCCCATTACCAAAGGAGAACCTTTTCTAGTTCCAATAATTTCTCCTGTTTTTTTATCTAAAACAACAATAGCAAATAAACCTTTCAATTGACGAAAAGTTTTTTCACAAGAAGCAACAAAACTATTCTTTTTTCTGTATTCTTCAATTAAATGAGGAATAACTTCTGTATCAGTTTGGGAAACAAAATGATGTCCTTTTTTAATTAATTTTTCTTTCAATACTTCATAGTTTTCAACAATCCCATTATGAACAACAAAAATATTTTTATCGCAGGAAAAATGAGGATGAGCATTAGCTACTGAAACTTTACCATGAGTTGCCCAGCGGTTTTGGCCAATGGCTATAGAAGAACTTGAAAGATTATTTAGTCCTTGAAACTCACCAATCTTTCCAACTTTTTTTAATAAATGAGCTTTTTGATTATTTAAATAGACTATACCCCAAGAATCATACCCCCTATACTCAAGATGCTTTAAACCATTTATAACAATTGAAGTAGCGTCTTCTTTTCCTTTATAAGCAATAATTCCACACATACAATAATAATTTTTAATTTTAAATTACCTTTAATATATCTTTGATATCTTCACTCACATAACCCTTAAATAAATGACTCACGGCCTCTTTTTCACAGGATGGCGTATTAGAATTAGCAATTAAGAAAATATTACAACCAAGTATGGCAGGTAAAGCTAAATCCAGTTCAAAAATATCACCTATTATCAAGGTTTGTTCAGGTTTTGTAATAGTTGCTTTCCAAATTTTATTTAAAACATCAAAATATTTTTTTCTCCTTAGAAAAATGACTCTATTCAAGCCATTTATTGTCATATTTTCAGGAACAGCATCAAATTTAAAATCAATAACATATTTTTTGGCATCACCAAAAAGTGCAATTTTTTCTTTACCACGAGGATTTAATTTTTCTATTTTATTAGCAACAGCTTCTGAATTGGAATTGGTCACGATAAAAACAGGCATTCTTTTAATTAATTCTTCTAAAACTTCTTTTGCCTGTTTTTTAAAAGCAATATCGCTTTTCGAATAATTTTGCTGATAGATCTGCTGAAGAATGTTATCTCTTTCATTCATATCCATTAAAACCCCCGCTTTATCTAAAAGAAATTTGGCTATAACTGTCGCTAATACATAATCATCTGCATTTGGAGGAGCAACTATTTTTCCTTTATATTTCCAGCCATATCCACTAGGATTTTGCAAAATTTCTCTTTCTGCCTTTTTCCATTCTTTATCTATATCTTTCTTATTTAGTAGATTAGCAATATCCTTTTTAAAATTAATCAAAAACGGTTTTGCTTCTTCATCTGCCAGAGTTAAAGTGCCATCAAAATCTAAAATTACAATTTTATTCTTCATTTAATAACAATTTAATGCTTTGATTTTTAAACTGAAGCCATAAAAGGTTCGGAATGTTGTTGAAAAAAAACGATAGCGATTAGCGTGTTTTTGAGATAATATTCCAAACCTTTGTTAAAAACTACCTTGGGTCAATTTTTAATCCATCATTAAAACGACGGGGAATAATATGAATATGAGGACGGTGAGCAATGCCTGATTGAGCTGCTTCACCTTGATTAGTTAAAAAATTATATCCATCAGCCTTTATTTCTTTTATATGTTTTTCTGCTAAATTACGGGCTAAAACGCAGATTTTTTGCCATTCTTGTTCAGGCATTTCTTCAATATTAGAATAATGATTTTTAGAAAATACTACAAGATGCCCTTCACTAATAGGATTAATGTCAAAAATAGCCAAAAAATTATTATCTTCGTAATATTTCTTTGAAGGGATTTCTCCTTTAATAATTTTACAAAAAAGACAATCTTCTTTTAACATAATTTTAGTTTACAAGATTTATTGGTTTTTTGTTTAAATAACTCTCAATATTCTCAACAGTTGTAACAACGATATTCTGAAGCGCTTCTTTTGTATTAAAAGCATTATGGGGAGAAATAATCACATTATCCAAATCAATAAAAATATGATTAGCTAAAAGTGTTTTTAATTTTTCTGGAGGAATATTTTCTTTTTCTAAAAGCATTCTTTGTTCTTCTTTTAAATCGCCTTCTTCTTCCAAAACATCTAATGCCGCGCCTCCTATCTGACCTTTCTTTAATGCCTGATAAAGTGCTTGCGTTTCTATTATCCCGCCGCGAGCAGTATTAATAATATAAACCCCTTTCTTTGTTTTTGATAAACTATCTTTATTTAATAAATGATGTGTCTCTTTATTATAAGGAACATGCAAAGTGATTATATCTGATTGGGACAATAATTCTTCAAAAGAAACGTATTTAAAACCTAATTGCTCAGTCAATCCTTCTTTTGGATATTTATCACAAGCGATTATATTCATTGAAAATCCTTTTGCTATTTTTATCACCTCAGTGCCAATTCGTCCTGTTCCTATTATTCCTATAGTTTTTTCAAACAATTCTTCACCTCGCAAGCTCTCAAGAGAAAAACTCCCTGTTTCTCTAACACGATGATAAGCATTATAAACTTTTCTTATTAAACATAAAAGTAAAGCAAAAGTATATTCAGCCACAGTATGGCTTCCATAAGCAGGAACATTAGCTACTAAAATTTCTTTTTTCTTACAATAATCTAAATCAATATGATCAAAACCAGTAGAACGAGTGGCAATAAATTTTAAATTTTCCAGTTGCCCCAACGCCTCTGCTGACAACTGAGAACTAATAAAAATAGAAACAACTTCATAATCCTTAAATTCTTTGGCATTTTCCAAAGTAAGTTTTTCCGAAGAAAAATCCACTCTCTCCAAAAAATCAGGATACTTTTGAAGGGTTTCTTTTTCCCAATCAGTTGCCTCTAAAAATATTATTTTCTTCATGAATTTTTATCATTCTATTGTATTTTACCATTCTTTCCTCTTGATTGGGAGCTCCAGCCTTCAGCCCCCATGCCCTGCTTGCCAATGCCAAATCCGCAATAAAATCATCATTAGTTTCTGCGCTCCGATGGCTTATAACAATCCTTAAATCATGTTTATTAGCCAAATCAATTGTTTTTAAAGTTTCAGAAACAGTTCCTATTTGTGTAAGCTTTATAATCACTCCAGTAATTGTTTTCATTTCCACAGCCTTCTTAACTAACTCTGGATTAGTTACTGTTAAATCGTCTCCTATTATTATAGTTTTATCCCCTATTTCAGAAGTTAATTTCTGAAAACTTTCCCAATCATTCTCTTCAAAAGGATCTTCTAAAGAAAGAATACCGTATTCGGAAATAAGTTTTTTATATATTTGCCCTAATTCTTCTTTTGAAAAACTTTTATCTTTTTCCAATAAATACACCTCCTTCTCTTTGTTATAAAAAGAGGACGCTGCAATATCTAATGAAAATTCTATTTTATTCTTTAAATTTAATTCTTCTTTGATTTGATTAAGAATTTTTAAAGGTTTTTCATAATCATCCCCAAAAATTAACAATCCCCCTTCATCGCCAAATTTATTCTCTCCATATTCTTTCTTGAAATATTCCTTTAACCCGACAAAGAATATTTGAGCAACCTCTAAAGAAACTTTTGGATTATCAACTTGAGGAACAATCATATATTCTTGAATTTTTGGCCCATAAATGGCATGCTTGCCTCCGTTAATCAAATTAAATAAAAGATACGGCGCTTTTTTTTCTTTAGAAATAGATAATTGTTTTTCTAAATACTGCCAAAGTTCTAATCTTTCACTTTTTGCCGCTAAACGGCAAAATGCTTGCGATAAAACCAAAATTAAATTTCCACCAAGATTACTTTTATTTTCTGTTCCATCCAACCTTAATAAATAATTATCAAATTCTTTTAAGCTAGCAAATTCAGTATTTATAATCTGATTTTTAATTATTTCAAATTTTCTAATAGCTGAATGCGGTTCTAAAATATAAACTTCTTTTTCCCCTTTACTTTTTCCTTGAGGAACACTGGAATCCACTTCAATATTACCACTTTTCATCGTGGCCTTTAAAGTTTCTTGCCCTCTTGAATCAGAAATTATCTTAAGAATAATATCATTAATCCTCATTATAAATTTTTAATTCTTAATTTTTAAAACCTACCCACTTACTAAAAATTTAATCCCTTTATTGGTTAATGTATAGCTATATTCTTCTTTAGAGCATCTATTCCTTTTTAAATAATTACTTCTATATAATTTCAATAGTTGCTTACTCGCTGTATCATTTCTGCAACTTCTTTGTTTAGCTATGTAGGAAGGCAGTTTAGCTATGTAGGAAGGCATAACTAATGAGAATCTTCTAACTATTTTTAAATAGAACTTGGAAATATTTCCTTCGATTGAAAATTTATTTAACTTATGTACGTTTTCTCTCAAGAAATTTATTCCTTTGTCAGTAATGCCCCAAATTTTAGCTTTCGTTCTACTAAAACCCATATCTTTAACATAACCCATCTTTTTCAAGGATAATATTCCCGTAGTACTGTTCCCTTCAAGATGACATCTTGTAATGCTTGTAGTAATACCAATCTCACTAGAAATTTCTTTTATCATTTTATTCTTGTTCCTTAAAATTTGTAGTATTAATAATTTCGTAATATCTTTATTCCTTCTTTTCCATACCCTCCCCTTTCTCTCAATAATTCTTTTTAAAATCCTCGCTTTCTCATAATGCGAAAAGCCAATTAAATTATAGTATGCTTGAAGTCCACCTGAAAAAATCGAAAAAGAATAGTTAATATATTCTCTTCCTCTTAGATAATTTTTGCTTTTTTTAATTTCGCCAATTTTACCAGAAAATTCAGGAAATTTCTTAATCATTAAACTTTTTATTCCGGAAAGCAATCTTTTGTTAGAAGAATAAAATCTAATCCTGGAATCTTCTATATTTGCTTCATCGTCTGCAAACGCTTTTATGCCTTGAGCTATAATCTTTTTTGGAAGTTTATAAATAACCAACGGAATAAATGATTTATGGCTTTCAAAATTAATCTTATAAATATGTTCAAGGATATAACCTATAACACTAGGAATTTCAACAATTGTTTCTCTTTTTATATAAGGAACTCTTCCAAAAACTTTCAAATCTTCCCCAAATTCATTCAACAATTCTTTCGCGTAGTTTCGATAAAAAGGTTTACCTGCACCATATTTTCCACCATATCCATCACCTAATAAATGAAAAAATATTCTAATCATTCTTTCATCTTCTTTCAGAGAAAAATATGAATTTTTGATAATTAAACTCGTTCCAATTCCTCGATAAGCAATGATTTTCTTTTCCACTTCATTAAGGCTAAAGCCTTGAAACCCTTCTCGAGAAAGAAAATTTGCTAATTTTATTACGGTTGATAATTTTGTAAATCTATTTTTAACTCTAAAAGTTTCTATAATCCCTGTCCTTGTATAACCAACAAACTCTCCTAATTTTTTAAAACTTCTAAAAGCTTGCCTGGCTGTTTCCAAAAATTGTTTCCGAAATTCATCTTCTAAATAAACAAAAACTAAATCCGAAGGTAAATCTATTAAATGAAAGTGTCTCATTTTTGTAATTTTTTCTCTATTTTACTTACTAAAAGCATCGTCTTTATAACAGAGCCAGGGTTTATTGAAATAGAATCTATCCCACACTTAATAAGAAATTCTACAAATCCTTCAACGCTCGCTGGAGCTTCACCACAAATACTCACTTTCTTTTTATATTGATGAACTTTTTTAATAAACTCCTCTATAGCTCTTTTTACTGCATCATCATTTTCATTAAAAACTTGTGTTAAATGTGCATTATCTCGATCAACTCCTAATATGAGTTGTGTTAGATCGTTGCTCCCAATTGAGTAAAAATCAAAAATTTCACTGAAACGATCTACTAAAATTACATTTGACGGAATTTCGCACATTACATAAATTTTCAAACCATCTTTCCCTCTTTGTAAACCTGCCTTTTTCATTAATTCAATCACTTTTTTTCCCTCATCGACTGTCCGACAAAAAGGAATCATTACTTTAATATTCTTTAAACCAAAAACATCGCGAGTTCGCTTTATCGCTTCACACTCCATCAAAAAAGCTGGTTTAAATTTTTCATCATAATACCTTGAAGCACCCCTGAATCCAAGCATTGGATTGGCTTCATCTTCCTGTTCAAAAAGTTCTCCTCCAATCAGATTGCGATATTCATTGGTTTTAAAATCAGAAAATCTTACAATTACTTCTTTTGGATAAAAAGCAGCAGCTATCTGAGCAATTCCTTCTGCTAATTCTTTTATAAAATATTCTTTCTTATCCTTATGTTCCACAGTCATCTCGTCAATCTTTTTAATAACCTCTTTTGACTTAAGTTTTTTGTAGTGATATAACGCCAACGGATGAATCCTGATTTTCTCCGCAATAATAAATTCCTCTCTGGCTAAACCTACTCCATCATTAGGAAGAAATGATGTTGCAAAAGCTATTTCAGGAGCGCCGATATTAATCATGATCTTGGTCTTTATTTTTGGAAATTTTTTAAAATTATATTCTTTAATTTTAAAAGGAACTTTTCCATTAAAGATCTTTCCATCAAGGCCTTGAGTACAATCTACAGTTACTTCCTGTCCATTTTTAAGAATTTTTGTCGCGTTTCTTGTCCCTACAATACAAGGCACGCCTAATTCTCTGGAAATTATTGCGCTATGGCAGGTTTTACCACCTTCATCAGTAATAATAGCTGAAGCCATAGGGAAAACTGAAGTCCAGTCAGGATCAGTCATCTTGGTGACTAAAATCTCTCCCTTTTTAAATTCTGAAAGTTTTGAAGCGTTTTTTATAATATGAATCTTACCTGCGCCTATTTTATTACCAATAGCAATGCCATTTAAAATTGGTCTTTTAGCGGTTTTTATTTTATATTCCTTATAAATATTTGTTTCAATTGAATGAACAGTTTCTGGCCTTGATTGAACAATAAATAATTCGCCTGTTTTTCCATCTTTTGCCCATTCTATATCCTGAGGCATCCATTTTTTTTGAATTTTTGAGTAGTGCTCTTCAATAATAATTCCCCATTTTGCCAAAGTAAGAATTTCGTCATCAGAAAGAGAAAATTTTAATTGATCTTTTTTAGAAACCGCAATTTCCTTGAGCCCAGCTTTTTTGTTATAAATATATTTTTTTGTCTTTCTTCCTAAATCTTTTCTAATAATCGCTTTATATCCTTGTTTAAGTGTTGGTTTAAAAACATAAAATTCGTCAGGAGTAATCAACCCTTTTACTATCATCTCTCCTATTCCAAAAATAGAATTAATTAAAACTACATTAGCAAATCCTGTCTCTGTATCTAAAGTAAACATAACTCCAGAAGATGCTAAATCAGAACGCACCATTTTTTGGACTCCAGTGGAAAGCCCAATATCCATGTGTTTAAATCCTTTTTCCTCACGATACATTATTGCCCTATCTGTAAATAAAGACGCATAACTGTTTTTAACCGCTTTCAGTAATTCTTCTTCTCCTCTTACATTAAGATAGGTTTCATGTTGACCTGCAAAACTGGCTGAGGGAAGATCCTCGGCTGTGGCAGAAGAACGAACTGCCACATCTAAATCATCTTGCTTATACATCTTGCAAAGCTTTTGATAATTTTTAATAATATCTTTTTCCAAATCTTTTGGTAATGGTATATCTAAAATTAATTTTCTTATTTTCTTTCCTGTTTCTTGAAGACTCTTAATGCTCTTCGGATTAAACTCAGACAAAATCTCTTGAATTCTTTTTTTTATTTTTCCTTTTTTCAAAAAATAGAAATATGACTGAGCAGAAATAGCAAAACCATTTGGGATATTTACTCCTTTTTTTGATAAATTCCTATACATCTCCCCTAATGAAGCATTTTTCCCGCCAACAATAGGAACATCTTTAATATTTATTTCCTTAAACCACAAAATATATTTTTTCTTCATAATTATCATAATTTTAAGTTATCCACAATGGGACTTGACAAGACTTAAATGTTTGCTATACTACCAATGCTACTGTCTAGAGAGATTGAATAGCTTGCTATTTAGTTTCAAAGGGCAGTAGCATTTTTTTACTACTCTTCTAATAACAATATCTCTGCCTCCCTTTTAATGGCAGATATCTTTTTTTCTGGAATTCTTGTCTTTTTTGAAAATTTTATTACATCTAACTTTAATAAATCCTGAACCAACATTAATTTTTGCTGATAAAATATTTCTAATAAATTATTAGTTAAAGACGGAAGAATAGTAATTGGGTAAAATCTTTCTGATTCAATCACATACTCTAATCCTCTCAGCTCTGGATATTTCCATCCTAATAAATCTATGCCAGCACACTCAGCATATTTAATTATTTTGCTTGTAAATTTAGTATTGGTGACAATAATCGGTCGTATTTTTAGTTTTTCTGATTTAATCTTTCCAAAAAAATCACCTGATTTCAAATCTAAAAAACGGGCACAATGAATCAAACCAACTTTTAAATCCACCCTTCCCCCTGGCAAACTATGATATTTACATTCTCCAATTAAAAAATATTTTTCCTCTTTGGCTAAAAAATCAATTTCGTGACGAACACATTGCCCTTTAACATATCGATTAAGTTCAATGGAAAAACCTAATTGCATTAAAATCCCTCCAACATATTTTTCAAATGGAAAACCACTGGGGCCTAAACGTCTCATTGCTTCTTTTAATCTAAAACGAATTCTGCCGCGAGGACACTCTTTTGATAAAATTTGTTCCACTCGTTGAAAAATCTCTTTTGTGGTTATTCCAGGATATGCTTCTCTTTCAATAATAGTGGCAATTTCTTTTGCTAATGCTTTTGAAGCGCCAACTCGTTCAGCGCCATTACAAATCTTTCTCCATGAAAAAGGCTCCTTCATACCTAAACTGTTGATAACATATAGTTTTTTCATATTTTTATCTTACTTTACTACCAGGTGATACTTCACCTTCTGGAACTAATAAAACGGGCCCTTGCGGAGAATCAACTGCTAAAAGCATGCCCTGACTTATATAACCCTTTATTTTTTTTGGCTCTAAATTAGCCACAATAATAATTTTTTTGCCCTCTAATTCCTCTAAAGAATAATCCTTAGCAATACCGGCAACTAATTGCCTTTTTTCTGCACCCAAGTCAATATGCAAAATAAGAAGCTCGTCTGCTTCTTCTATTTTTTCCGCTTTTAAAATTTTAGCTACGCGTAAATCTAATTGTTCAAATTGGTCAAAAGTAATCATATTTTTTCGAGAAAATGGTTTATTGTCTTGAACTCGCTTTTGAATCTCCTCTTCATTCATTCCAAAATGATGAGCTATTTCGTGCCAAACTGTTCCTTGCACAATTTCCTTAATTCTTTCTTCATTATTACCTGCCGCTCTTTCAATGTTTTTTTGAAATAAAGTTATTTTGTCTGGCGCTGCTCTATAATAGTATCCCCTTTTAATTTGAGGAACTCCTTCATACAAGCCCAAAATAGAGCCGCCGGAAGAATAACCTAATTGTTGTCTCTGGAATTCACTTGGCTTATCTTGCGCTATAATAGCGATATTTTTTAATTTATTTAAGAACCGATAAGGAAGTTTTTTTAAGGACTGGCTTATTAAATCTTCAAACTTTTCTTTCTCCATATTTATGTTCCAAGGTCTTTAATAATTTCCTCAAAAATATCTGGTGGAATAGGAATTGGATCTCCGGGATGAGTAGTACCAGGATATTTCCACGCGCTAATAACTTTTATTCTACGGCCTCGCTCACTAACAAGTTGATACATTACCCAAATCTCATAAGGATGCTTTTTAGAACCCGCCTTTTGCATTGAAGCTAAAGTCTTTGGAGCAATACCCTCTTCCACTCTTTTAGGATTTCTTATCACCCGCTTTACTCTACTTTCAGAAAGCATATATTGACGCATCTTTGCTTGCGAATGCTTAGTCCAAACAAATAAGCTTTCTTTACTCTCTTTATGCTTAATAAAACTCATTTTATTTTGAAATCAATTAACCCCTCGCCTTTTTCTATACTTTCTTTTATATTTTCAATATTATCTTGAAAATAATCTTTTAAATTATTTATTAAACTTTCTATGTTTTCTTCTGCCCCTTCTGCTATTAAAGTAACACCTCCATCATCATTATTCTCCACCCAACCAAATATATTAAATTTTTTAGCTAACATTTCGGCTCTAAAACGAAACCCTATACCTTGGACCCGACCATAAAATATAAATTTCTTTTTCATCCCCCGTGTTTAAATATTATAACATCTCCATCCTGTACCTCATACTCTTTTCCTTCTAATTGAATCCATCCTTTTTGGCGGGCAACACTCCACTTGCCTGCTTCTAATAATTTCTTCCAATCAATAACTTCAGCTTTAATAAATTTATCGGCAAAATCACTGTGAATCATCCCTGCCGCTTCCTGAGCTTTAATACCTTTTTTTACAGGCCAAGCGCGCGCCTCTTTTTCACCTACAATAGTAAAAAAGCTAATAAGCCCCAAAACCTGATAGGCTTTTTTAATAAGCTCTAATAAATCAGGATTTGTTTCTAAACCAGTAATAATATATTCACTTTTTAATTGCTGAATAAAATTAATAACTTCTTTTGGAGTATCCTCGTCTCTGCCATTAAACAAGTAGATTTGTTTTTTTGCCGTTAAAAAATTTAAATCTTTCACTGCTGGATTATTTAATAACTCTTCGTTCAAAAAATTTATCAAAAGATTGTCTTCTGTTAGTAAATTTTTTATCTGATTTAATATTTCTAATTCTTTAACAATGTCTTTATTTCCAGCATGAGCTTCCCCTTCTATTTTACTAATTCTCTTTTCTGTAGTTTCTAAATCTTTTAAGATTAACTCGGTATTAACTACTTTAATATCTCTTAAAGGATCTATACTGCCATCTATATGAGCTACTGTTTCTTCAGAAAAACATCGAACTACTTGTACTATAGCATTGGTTTCGCGAATCTGGGCTAAAAATTGATTTCCTAACCCTTCTCCCTTATTAGCTCCTTTTACTAACCCTGCAATATCAAAAAATTCAATTGCGGCAGGAATTACTTTTTCCGGTTTGCTTATCTCAGCTATTTTTTCTAATCTCTCATCAGCCACTGAAACAACAGCCACATTAGGATCAATGGTAGTAAATGGATAATTAGCAATATTAACTTCCTGCTTTGTTAAAAGTTTAAAAAGAGTGGATTTTCCCACATTAGGTAAACCGACAATTCCAATTGATAAACTCATACTTTTAGATTTATCACTTTTATTAAATTATCATAATTTTCTATATCTTGTGCTTCTACCGAGCCCAATGCGTTCAATTTTTTTGAGACGCAATAATTTGTTAAGAGCCTGTTTTACAGTAGGCCGTGTAATCTTGGTTCCTCTGATAATCTCGCCGGTAGTAGTTTCTTTTGCCTTTTGCAAATACTCCCAAACAGCAAGTTGCTTCATTGAAAGAAGTTTTTCAATGTTCTCTTTTGAGAGTAGCTCAACGGCCATCTTTGACTGCTTCAATAAAATAGTCAAAAAGAAATCCAACCACGAAGTGATGTCTTCGTGATCTGTCTTAAAAGTCTTTTGACTTCTGCGTAAGGCCATATAGTAATCCGGCTTATTGTCTTCAACCAGCTTCTCATGAGAAATATAGGGCATATATAAATATCCCTCTTTCAATAAAAGAAGATTTGTAAGAACACGGCTAAGCCGGCCATTGCCATCTTGGAATGGATGAATCTGTAAAAACTCAACAAGAAAATTACCAACAATCAAAAGTGGATGAGATTTTTTTTCAGCCAAAGATTCTCGGGTCCACTCTACTAATTCCTGCATTTCTTTCGGGGTAAGATATACCGGTGTAGTGTCAAAAAGAGTTCCGATGGATTTACCAGCTGCATCAATCATCTCAACTTTATTCTCGGTTTTCTTATAATCACCTCTGTGGAGTTCATCCTTTTTTACATACTTCAAAAGCTCTTTGTGAAAATGCTTGATAGCGCTTTCTGAAAGCTTAATCGATCTCCAAGAATCAAAAATATTTTCTAGTAATTCAAAATATCCCTTTACTTCCTGCTTATCACGGTCAGTAAACTTCTGAATATCAATACCACGCATTAATTTCTCAACATCTTCGTCAGAAAGCCGAGCTCCCTCAATACGAGTTGAGGCACCAGTAGAAGTAATCAAAACAGACCGCTTAAGGTGGTTTAAAACTTGTGGGCTCAACCGAGCGCCGGCAATCCATTGCCCCTTTAATTCATCAATTTGTATAAGCTTTGACCAAATTTCTGTAGGAATATTTTCTATTCTCTGATCAAATTGTTTATTTCTTGCCATATGATTATTGGCTATATTAGCTATATCCAATTATAGCCAATCTATTAAGGAAGTCAAGAACCTAATAGAATTGGAAATCTCTGGCTATTATTATATTAAAACAGGACTGATAACAATATATCAGCTCTATTTTTAATCAGATTTAACCTCTTTATATTTAAAAATTTTTTGACCTATAAAAAGAGATCCCAGAGAAATAAACAAAGATACGGTAATGGTTTCTGGTTTTATAAGTCCTAATAATACCATCAAAAAGGTATAGAATAATCCTGACAAAATACTTAATAATATTGCCCTCCTTTTTAATTTAATATACAAGGAGCCAATTATCGTTGGGGCCAAGATAAAAGTCATACTAGCTAATGATAAAGCTACATTTATTATATTTGAATAAAATAAAGCTATAACTAAAGCGAGGGCAATAAATAAAAATATTCCTAAACGAGTTAAAGACACAAGGTCTTTTTTACTAGTTTCTTCGTTTTTTAATCTAGAAATAAAATCTTTGGAAAAATTAGTAGCCAGAACAAATGTTATCGTATCTATGGTAGACATAATTGCTGCAAATAAAACAACAAGTGCTAAACCAGACAATCCAGCAGGTAATAAATATGAGATACCATAAATAAGCGCTTCTTCAGATAGAATATTTGGAAAATTTGATTTAGCTGCAAAACCAATCATAGATACTCCAAGACCAATAATTGGAATAGTAATAGCTGAAATAATCAAAGATTTTTTAATTGTCTTGAAATTTTCCCCTGCGTAAATACGTTGCCACATATCCGCACCAATTATCACAGTAATTAACCCAAATAGAAAAAATGATATGGACATAAAGCCACTTCTAAATGGATTAAACTCTGAAATACTAATACCTTTCCCAGTGGATAAAAAAATAGCAATTATTAAAAGCGGTATCAAAATAGCAAAACATTGAAAAATATCTGTTCTAACAACCGCTTTAAAGCCTGCTGCGAGTAGATAAAGGAAAACAACTGTGGTTACAATTAAAACAGATAATACATAGCTTAAACCGATTATTTTACTTAGTAGAATGCTGCCAGCGATTATCTGAATAAGTAAGAGAATAAAAAAGGTTAATGTAATAGTAAAAGCTATTAATAAACCAACGCTTTTACCATATTTTTCATAAAAGAAATCACTAAGAGTATAGAACTTCTTTTCATCAGCTATTGATTTTACCTTTTTTGTAACAAAAATAAGGCATAAACAACCACAGGCAAGCCCTATAAAACCCCAAAAAGCAGAAATTCCATATAGGAAAATAGCTGTTGTAAAAACAACAATAGCATTTCCTCCAATAAGCGAAGCTACGATCGTAGATATCAATGGAAATGAAGAAAGCTTTCTATTAGAAATAAGAAAACCTTCTTTAGTTTGTTTTCTCGCTGCAAATAAACCTACAAGAATTATTATTACGAAATAAGATATAATTAATAATGTGTCAACCGTATAAGACATATTTAATAAACTTAATACAAATTATAAAACAAAACAGGACTGATAACAATATATCAGCTCTAAATAAATCATTACAATAAATTAACTTTAGCAACTTAGCTATATCAAAATAAAAACCCCCTTAAGATAGTTTTACGTACCTTTAAGAGGGCTCTCACACCAATTTAAATTTACTTTTCTTCTAGTATAAACATGTACATTGATGGTGTTTTCGATTTTGATAATAAATCATGTTTTTTCAAACACTCGGGACAAGTTTTTCGGCCATAAATATCTGCGCATATAGGACGAAAATCTAATTTCTCTCCGCAGTTTGCAAACACTTGGTTTCCAATATTAGGTGTTTCTTCAGTGTCTAAAATATGTATCATTATAATTACCTCCTTTTTTATTAATTAATTTTATTATTCTATTTTTCTAACTTGAATTTCTAAAATGCTTACATTATCTTTAGAAAATTTCTTTTTTAATTTCTTCTTTTTTTCTTTAGCAAAATCTTTATCACCGCAAAATTTGACATTGTCAATATTCCCATATTCTATACCGGGATTGCCTTTGCATACCGCGCACACTAAAAACTCCTTGACTTTTTCTCCTACTTTGAAATTCAATGCTCTTATCTCGAGATTTGTTAATTCCCTTGACATATTAATTACCTCCTTAATATAATTTTCATCATTCGCAAAAATCATCTTTCCAAAGACAAAACAAGTAAAGCGTCAGAAGAAACATAAGACAAGAAAAAATAATCCAGCAAACTAAAGCTAATATGGATTCTAAAGGTGTTAAAGAAGCAGCGATATATTTTGATATATATTCTACTCCTTTAGACATGCAAAAATTATACGTCAATTTCGACAAAGTAACAAAAACTATCATCATACAACATAAAACCAATACATCTATCTTTTCTTTCTTATCCACTATATTTCACCTCTTTTTATAAAATTTTCAAAATGCTATAAAATAATCTTCTTTAATTGCTCTAAAATGATAACAGATTATAGGCCAAGAGTCAATAGTCAATTATCGTAAAACAAAACAGGGCTAATATTGTTATCAGTCCTGTTTTATTTCTAATTCAATTCTTTTATCTCTTTTTCTTTTTTCGAATTAATTCCCACTCTCTAATTCCAATTATAATTAACCCAATAAGGCAAAAAATGGCCAAAATCATCATCCAATCCGTTCCCCCTATCTCTCTTAAGCTAGCCAAAAGCAACGGAGCCAAACCTCTTTCAGGCAAATTAATTTTTTCTTTGGGAACAAAAGGTTCTTCAGCAGCCAAAACCTCTGATATTAATTGTTTTGGAAGAGAACTTGTAAATTCTTCGACTGGAGACGGATGAGAAAGTCTTTCTATCTCTTCTCTTATTTTTCTTATCTTGTCTTT
This sequence comes from uncultured Candidatus Saccharibacteria bacterium, assembly GCA_964479005.1. GTDB lineage: Bacteria > Patescibacteriota > Minisyncoccia > UBA6257 > UBA6257 > DAOVIY01. The sequence goes on along the minus strand of CAYZJA010000001.1, from coordinate 149,860 downwards.
CATTTCTTTTAATTCCTTTTCTATCTCCTCAAGAGAAATTTCCTCCACTTCCTCTGTTTCATCAGGAGGAACTTCTGCCGCCCTAACCTCAATTGTGCTAGAGGCCTCAGGAGAACTAACTGGATTTCCCTGGCTATCAAAACCTAGAGCCTCAGCTATATTAGTATAAAAGCCGGCTGGAAACTCAGAACCTATGGCTGCCGTATAGTCAATAATTATTTCTTCGTGAGGGAAAACTTCTCCCAAATCCCAATGGGAAGTACTGATCGCTTCAGATGCATCGTTCCGTAAAGTATCATAAACGACAACATCATAAGCAGAACTATCGCTATCATTATATAGCACTATCTTAAAATCAACATCGCTTCCTGAATAAACGAAATCATCTACATTGTGAGTTTTGCTAATTTCCAATTTTGGCGAAGACGAGGGAGAAGAAAAACCCAACATAACTGAAGCAACTGGCAAAGGTCTATACACTTCAATTGATAAAATTTCAATGTTATCTTCATTATTAAAATCTTCTTCAAAACTATCAATTGTCGCCTGATTAGTAAGATAGGTAGTACCATAAGGTACTTCTGGATCAATTACAGCAGAATAAGAAACTGAACCGGAACCGCCTACTGCAATTGTTCCAATGTCCCACTGAATCTCGCCAGGATTATCAATGATAATTCCACCACCTGTATCTATAATAGAAAGATGCGCCTCATCGTAATCATCAATAATCATTACTTGTGTAGCATCAGCATCCCCATTGTTAATATATGTCAAAGTATAAGTTATAGTTTCTCCAGGAGAAACCGGATTATGAGAAGAGGCAACACTCCCACCAATCCAATTATCAGGACGGCCAAAAGCCAAATCTCCATTCCAATCTCCTAAAATATTTACAGTTCCCAAAAGCCAATTACTGCCGACAATATTTGAATTTAAAAGATTGGCAATGTTAGTTAGGGTATTGGCATCTCCGGTCTCTATCGTTGTCTGACCGTTAGAAGAAATAGCTGAGTTCTCGCCAGTCGAAAGATTAACTATAATATTATTTTTAATAATCCCGGTATTTTCATTGACTATATTCAAAGAATTACCACTGGTGTTATTATCAAAATCTTCTGTTGGATTATTAACATCTTCTAGTTCAAGATTATAAATTTGAACACTATTAGAATCTCCTGACATTTCCAAACCAGGAGGCAAACTAAATACATTTCCTTTCCAGTTGCCAAAATTATTAATTCCTACAAAAAACCAATTCTTATCATATAAATTAGTATTGGCAATATTTAAAAGATTAACTTCAGCATTAGCTTGGCCAGTGCGGATAATACTTGAATTTCCATTAGATTGATTTTCGCCAGTATTAGCCTGAACATGGACTTTATTTTCAATCTCGCCTTCATTAGAATTAACTATATTAGTATCTCCACAATCTCCTTCACAGGAGCGCGGTTTTTGATTTAAAAATCCTTGCATTTTTCCTTTTCCGGGAAAAACTAAATCGCCAGTCCAATTATCAAATACATTGATAATAAGCTGAGTCCAGTTTGAGCCGATAATATCGGTATTGAGAATATTTAAAGCATTAACTGCAACATTAGCGTTACCGGTCTTAATGATTGCGTCTCCATCAATACTCTGGGCAGTATTTTCGCCAGTTGATGCATCAACTAAAATATTATTTTCAATACTTCCTTGGTTATCATTAACAATATTAAGATCAAAACATTCCATTGGTGAATAACAATTTTCCAAAGAAGAAATTCCCATTAATTGGTCAGATAAATCAATATCTTCTTCTAAATTTTCAAAAACGTTTAACAAAAGCTGAGAAAAATCAGAACCAGTAACATTAGTGTTGACTGTATTAACTACGCCAACGACTAAATTTATATCTCCGGTGTCAATGATGGCATCTCCTTCACTTTGATCAATTTCATTATCTCCAGTTTCTTCCTCAGTCTCGATATTATTCTCTACTTCTGCCTCATTATCATTGGCAATATTAAAAACAACATCAGTGCTTGAAGTAGTAACATCAATTTCCTCACATTCTAAATTCTCAAGAGGTTCTGATTCTCCGTCTGAAGAATCATCCCCGTTTAATTCGGTAAGATTAGAATTTACAGTGTTTTCAAGATTAACTTCAGTATTAGAATCTCCAGTAACAATCTGCGTGTCTTCATTATTCTCAATTACTACTCCTTCGGTGACAACTCCATCTCCTTCTGCAAAAACCAAAAAGGGATAAAAATTAAAACCTACCAAACTTATGATTAGCAAAGGAATTAAAATAAAGTTTTTTAATCTATTTGATTCTTGCATTTAATTTAAAAATATTAAAGATATCGTCAAAAAAAGACCTTAAATCTTCGATAAAATCTAACCATCCTTCTTGAAAGGAATCTAAACCGTCTTTCAATATTCCTTCACTTTCTGTCTCAGTTTCTGAATTTTCCAAATCAACCTCATAATTTTCAGTGCTTTTTTCAGAATCAATTTGAATTTCTCTCTGAATAATAACTTTGCCATTTTCTGTTTTAATTTGGCTTTCCACTTTAATTTCGTTTTTATCAGATTCAATCTCAATTGGGTCTATTTCTTTTCCATTAATAACGTTTTTAATAAAAATCCGGCTTTTTGCTTCACCTTCTGTTATTTCGCCATTAATTACATTATTGCCAGTATTTGTTAAAACCTTAACTTCATTTATTATATGAGTACTACTCATTCCATCACTAAGATCCGAAATCCATTCTTCAAAATCATCAAAAGGTTCTTCAAAGGAAAAAGCCCCGCAAACTAACGGAATAATTGTCAGAAAAGCAACTAAAACCGGAATTTTTGATATTTGATTTTTCATATTTGATTTTTTAATATCCCTTGCATAAGCCCTCAAAATAATCTTTTAAGGGCTTATGCAAGGAAGAGGACAAAGAACCCCCTTCCTGTTCATAACAATCAATTACTATCTGCGAATTCTGGTTATGTTAGTGTTAGTAACAGTAACAACATTTCCTTCAGCCCATGCACTGCCTGTTACAATCAAACTACCCTCACCACCTAAACATGCCGAGCCAGTATTAGCAGTGTTATCGCCGGTGTCGGCAATAACCCTAACTCTATTCCTGACAAAAGCGTCACTATCATCATTGTTAACAGTGACATCGCCGTCGCAATTAGTGCAAGGAGCCTTAATTCTGGTGTAATTTGTGTTGGCAACAGTTACTACTGTCGCTTCAGCGACAGCATTACCAGTCTGAATTGTACTACCCAAACCACCGAAACTTGCCGAGCCAGTATTAGCAGTGTTATCGCCGGTTTTAGCAACAACTGTTACGTTATTGCGAATCCTCGAGTAACTATCATTATTGACTGTTACGTCACTGGATTCCATTGGCATTGGCCAGTAGTAAGCCATAGCAGGACTAGCAACCATTGCAGCCAATGTAATGATCGTTAAACCAATTAATATCTTTTTCATTTTAATTTTTAATTAATTTAATTTGTTATTTTTGATTTTTTTACTTTGGTTTTTACCAAAGATCGACCTATTAGTTTTTACTACCTAAATTTCATATTTAGGTCCAACTACTAAAAATTGACGCAAAAAATGCTAAATCAGCACTGTTTTTTGATTCAATCTTGTCTGATATTTATACTTGTCTAGTTTGATAAACCAAATAAGCTGCGCCGCCAATCACTAAAAGTCCAATCAAAACCCAAATCCAATTTTGTGACTGCTCATCCCCAGTATCTTGAGGAACAGTTGTTGTAGTATCTCCTATTGTTTCAGGAGTTGTAGTTGAGGTAGTTGTGGTAGTTCCATTAGTTCCACCCACTGTAGAAGTAGCTGCTCCAGCAACTACACCTTCTCCTGGATATAGACTAATATATTTACAAGTTTCATCATATAAATTCGGTACTGGAAGGTTCAATTCTGGACAAACAATCATATTTATTTTCCATTGTGTTGTTCGATAAACATAACCAGTAGCTATATTACTAGATGGAAGACAATTAACTTCAACCCAAGGAGCCAAAATTTCATCGTTCAAAAGAAGCTGGAATCTCATAACTTCTTGATAAGTAGCTTGATTATAAACTCCTGTTATCTCTAAATTAATGCCAAGATATTCATTTAAGAAATATTGTAATTTCTTCACTTCCTCAGGATTATTATCACCTCCAAGCTTTATGTATTCCAAAAGATAAAGACCGCAAGGTTCTTCTTCCTTTTCAGTAGCAGCACCCAAAACTGTTCCCAATATTGCATATTGACCTCCTAATGGAGTAGATACCCTACAAGCATCCTCACAACCTTGCAATAAACCAAATTGGCCATGAACATCACGTACACATTCTGAGGTAGATGAATTACAAGTATATGGATATGGTCTACATTCTTCATCACAATTAGAAGTGGTATAATTACCCCCTTCATTTTCTATACATTGCCCTTCTGCATTACAAGCATATTTTGTTCCACCATTATCAATTGTTTTATAATTCAAGAAATATACTGATGGATTAGAATTACCGCCATTTATATCAATGGTATGGGTATTAGGATCAAGAGGATAAGTTTGATCCCAACCAATCTTCAATTCTTCAGAAACTACATATTGGCCATATTCTAAATTATTTATTGTTTTGCATCCATTCTGAGGATCAGTTTCGTACAATTGATCATAACTATTAGGTCCAATAATTCTCATCTCCCAAGTTAGAGGTGTATCAATACCTGTATTGTATTCCCCAAATGGTTCGTGATCTCTATATTTACAAACAGTTAAAGAACCTATCTGTCCTTCTGGTGGAATATTGACAACATCAAATGTTTCTTCTAGGTCATCTACTGTAACATTTCCTAAACCATCTTGATTTATCCAACCACTTTGAAGATCTTCATCAACTATATACTCGCCATAAGGAACACCATTAAATGTAACACATCCTTTTTCTCCAGTTTCCCCTACATAGCCTTTATAGATTTTAACTGTTAATGATCCACTATTATCTGAATATACATCATCCTTTATAGTAAAAGTGAACGAACCACTATAACCAGGATAGCCAAGAGTATAAGTATGGTCAGAAGTAAAATACCCCCAATCAGTAAGATTATCATTAACCATAATCCCCAACCATCCTTGATGAATACCTATAATATCAAAAACATTAAACCATGGGGTATAATCTCCACTGCATAAATAATCAGCATCTCCTGGACAATTCCTCTTAGTATAGCCAGCATCAGAATACTCAGCGCCAGGTGTTCCTGGTCTATATAAATATTGACCAGAAGCCTGAATTAAGTAATCACCTAATAGCAAAGGATTTGAAGAATAATTTTGCCCATCTGGAAAAACAGGCACTGTATCATACCTATCACCTTTAAGTATCATCTTCCAACCTCTTAAAGGTTCTTCTTGTTCATTATATTTACAAATAGTAACTGTGGATGTTCCAGGTTTAATACATTGATTGTCACAATTATCAGTATTATATTCACCTTCAGGATCTGCTATACATTGCCATTCCTCATTACAATGATACATAGTAGGTTCGTCCTGAGGAACACATCTTACGCTAACATTATCTAAGAAAGTGCCTAAAGAGTCTGGTGTACCATAATCAGTAAATTTAATGTTTGTTATTGAACTTGTAGCAACAAAATTATCAGAATATTGATTCCATAAAGTATCTGTTAAACCAGAACCATCAGCAGAAATATCAAATAATTCAGCGCTATCAACAAAACCCTTTAAATGATTCTGTTCTAAATCAGTATATGGTCGTGGTGAAAAATCAAAACTTAATCTATAAGTTTCCCCTATAATTGTTGGAATATCTTGAGAAATAGCTACTGAGGCTGGTTCACCAGAAGGTCCACCTGGACCATGCCAATCAGTATCTAACTCAGCATATTGATCTGGATCTCCAGGAACTACAGGAGCTATTACTGGAGTATAATAACTTTTCTGAATTTCAAGATTTGCTATTTTTGGTGCTGAAGGCCAAATTTCTCTCCAATTAATTAACCATTCTAAATCGGTTGTCCCTGATGGAAAAATACCCCATTTTTTTACTAGATCAGTCACTTCAGGACTCTCAAAATCGCCATTCATAACTAATTCTAACTTAGGATCACATCTAGCTTGGATTGGCTTACACTCATAAACATCTAAAGTCAAATTTCCAAGATTATCTTTCATTCCGCCTTGATTATTCCAACTAATATCATCTGGTATAAACCAATTATCCCATCTATCACCTATCACAAATTGAGTAGAAGTAGCGCCTGAAGGAATTGTGTAAGAGAAATCATATTCATGAGAAGAATCATAATCTCCCCAATTAATTACTCCAGCCCCTAATCCTAAATCACCTAATAAAGCATGGGCAGCATAATCAGGTGGTATGCCTTTAATTCCGTATTTTGTAGAAGTTGAAACCCAGCCATCTTCAGTCGTATAGGCGGCATCTGATAGGAAATTCTCATTTTTTCCATTTTGAGTAGGATAAAAAGTTCCTTTAACTTCAAACTTATATGTATCGCTACCACTCACAGGAATAATAACTTCTGTCGTACTAGTTGAATGAATTTGATAAGACTGAATAAATTCTAGGATTTGATTTTTTGGACAACCATCCAGAGAATGATAGATAGGAACTAAATTACAATTTTGGTCACAGAAATATTCATCAGTAGAATTAGGAGCAGTGGTTGAAGGTGGATCACATTGTTCACCAGTTTCTATAATTTCATTTCCACAAACAGGTTCTGGTTCTTCTTGTTCGATTAATGCATTAAATCCAACGCAATAATGAGTAATTCCTAATTGAGGATTTTTTATATAATCCCAGTTATCATAATTGAGAATATCATTGTGGCAATAAAATTCTGCAGAAATATTATTATCATTAGATTTATGTGATTGGTCATACGTAAAAGGAATATAACCTTGCTGCAGAACTTCCCTTAATTCCAAATAACTACCGGTAACAGAATCCACTGTTGTACTAGCTACTCCATTTTCATTTGTTGGCCCAAAAGTAGTGTAGCCATTGCCAGCTTCTCCATAAAAGTCTTTTCCAAAATCATCAGAACCTTGTTGTCCCCATTGAAAAAACCAATTAGAAGCTAAATAACAACCAGAATGTTCAGCTACATAATCCGAAGCTGTGTTTTGATCAATGTTATATGAAGGATAGTCAACTCCAGATCCTGTCCCCCAATTAGGTAAATCTGATTCATTATCACAAATTACTTTAGAAGCCATTATTAACATCTGACAATCAGAATCTTCACTATCAATAAAACCATCGCAGTCATCATCTAAACCATTAGTACAGTCTGTTTCTATAGAAGATTGAGGTATACATTGAGGTTCACAAGAAGATCTTACAATCTCAAGTCTATACAAAAGACCTGCAGGATTTAATTTCGGTGACGCATTTCCTGCCCAGTTTTTAACTTCAAATTTAATTTCATTTGAACCGGTATGAAAGTCAACGATATTATTATATTGATCTTGGGTTGTTGAACTGTGATTATCTTCAGTTATAACTTCTCCAATCAAAACATTGTTAACCCAAACACTATACGAATTATCAGTTGCAACTTTTAATGTTGCAGAATCTGGAATGCCAACAATATCAAAATCTTTTTTAAATATATATGTTTCGTCTTGATCAGGATTTTCTACATATTCTGTCTTCCAAATCCAATTTGCGCCTTCAATATACGCTGTCCATGCCGGATGATCATCCCAAGCAAGAACAGCTGCTTCACCGGGAAGAGTTTCTGCAATATCAAAAACCTTATCTTCTATATTACTTACCACAATAACGTCTTCGCATATTTCTTCCTCACAAGCTTCAGCTTGTAATGGCACTAACATTGCGCTATTAGAAAGTACAAAAGAAAGTGCCAAGAAAATTGAAAATGTTTTAGAGAAAAATTGTTTTTTCATTTTTTTATATATTTAACTTTTTAATCTTTTATTTAAAATGAACGGTTAATTCGCCATTAAATCCTATCAACTTTTTCTTTTGTAATTGCCGGATATTATTTATAACTTACAGAACCGGCGGAACACATTCTAATTTAACATTATCTAATAATGTACCCATTGAATCGGTATTAGGAATTCCTATATCCACGAATTTGATTTCCGTAAGGTTAGAAGTAGCATTAAAATTATATGTTTTTGTTTGCCAAGATGTATTGCTGCTAATACTATCTTTAAGAATACTATCAGCCCAAACCTCTAATTTATTATCTTCTTCTGAAGTATTAGGCCTGGCTGCAAAATCAAAGCTTAATTTATATCCATAGCCAGATTCTGTATTAACTGCTTGAGAAATATAGGTTGGAGCTTCTGAATCTAATTCAATGCTTTGAAGTCCATTACTAGGAGAAACTACTACGCCTTTCTGTATTTCAATTGTTGGAGGGTCTGATGGAGCAGCGCTAACCCATCCAACTACCCATTCAAGTAGAGCTGTCCCTGATGGAAATAACTGCCATTTGCTTGTATTAGTTACTTCCGGATATTCGAAACTACCGTTTTTAAGAAGATTAATTCCTTCTTCACATTTTGTTACGCAGGAATTTCCATCAAAACATTTGCCTGCTGGACAATTACAAACCTGAACTTCATGGCTATCTCCTGCAGAACAACCGCAGGCTCCTGTAGCACAATCATTTGGAAAACCTTCTACACTTTTGCAGCATATACCTGTTCCAACTGTGCCACCTGAATTTATGCATGCTAGTTCTTTTTCGCTTTTAATTTCACTATTAATCACATCAAAAGTTTCTTGAGATTCATCAATAACAATCTGTCCTAAACCACTAACATTTTGCCATCCATCTTTAAGAATTTCCTCAAGAGAATAAGTTTCCAAAGGAACATCATTAAAGGTTATACAACCATTTTCATCTGTCTCCCCAGTATATCCTTTATAAATATCAACATTTAATTGTCCTGAATTATCACTATACACATCATCTTTAATTGTAAAAGATAATGAACCACTATAATTAGGATATCCCAGAGCATAAGTATGAGCAGAGTTAAAGTAAGAACCCCAATTAGTTGCGGCGTCATTAACCATAATCCCCAACCATCCTTTATGAATACCTATAATATCAAAAACATTAAACCATGGGGTATAGGGACCACTACATAAATAAGTAGCATCTCCTGGACAATTCCTCTTAGTATAGCCAGCATCAGAATATTCAGCCCCTAAAGTTCCAGGCCTATAAACATATTGACCAGAAGCCATTAATAAATAATCTTCTAATGGTAAATCTCCTGACAAATATGCTGACCCATCAGGAAAAACAGTTACTTGGTCTTGCAAATCCCCTTTCAAAATCATTTTCCATCCACTTAAAGGATTCCTTTCTTCGTCATATTTACAAATTGTTACAGTTGCCATTGGTTCCTGACAAACAGTTGAACAATCATCATAACTTGAATATTGACCTTGGTTATCAATTACACATTGCCAAGTACTTTCATTACAAGTATATCTAGTCATGCCACACCATTCCTCTGCTTCTTTAGAATTCACTGGATAACTACCTTCATAAAGAAAATCTCCATGAGCTAAGTGAGCATCTTGAGCATTAACACTAACATTAATTACATTCCAAGGATTAGTAGCAGAACTAGTTCTATGACAAATTGATATTTTGTTATTTGGTTTCTGTCCTTTAGCTTCAATATTATTTGGTGAAAATATTGAAACACCTACGAACACCAAAGAAAAAACTAAGAAAAGTGAAATCGTTTTAGAGAATAATTGTTTATTCATATTTTTTATTTTTTTTATTTATTTTTTATTTATTTTTATTTCCTTTTGCATTTTCATTACTCTGGACATAACTTACACAATCTCCCTGATTCTTAAAACTTGGATTATCAAATATCTTCCAACCATCTTTTTTACATTGATCTTTATTAATCGGTGGACCAATTAGGTCTGGTATATTATTCACAGTTACTCTAATCACATGCTGTGAATCATCACCACCTAGATATGCATCGCCATCATAACTACGATTACCAGCAGCGTCTCTAGCAGCTAATCTAATTAGATACTCGCCATCTTCAAATCCAGTTGAATCCCATGCGAAAATTAATTCATTACTAAAACCCGTAGTGCGATAAATAGTTGCTTGAGCTATTCTTTTGCTGAAATCATTAAAGTCGGCATCACCTGGATAAACCGAGATATTGTAGTGACTTAGCATATAGTATTCTACAACAGTTCCATAAATTTCAACTGTACCAGAAACAACATCACCCTCACTAGGACTTTCTATCGTTACCAATGGTGCTACAGTGTCTTTTAGGATAAACTCTCGTGTCTCTCTAATAGCTATATCTCCAGCACTCTCTGTGGGATTAAAGACAAAACAGTAATTTCCAGGAGCCCAGGAAGAAGTATCGGCTGATGCATGGAAATTGACATGATCCCAAGTGTAGATATCTGATTTACCATCTACATTACCAAACACTGTTCCTATTCCTGCAGTGCAAGTACCCTGACGAACTGCCCATTGAACACTATCATCACCATCTTTGTCAGTTAGTATTGCATCAAATGAAACCATTCCCGAAACTTCTTCTCCTGATGTTGGAGAAGTAATTTCTGCAGTTCTTAAATAGACTGCGGAACCTGCTGGGACTGTCCATGCGCCAGTTCGTCCAGTACCACAATCATCATGCCATGTTCCAGTCATAGAACCGTCAGCATTAATTACTGCATCAATACCTCCATCCTTGGCGCATAACTCGACGGTATTGTATTGGTAGTTAAATTGAATGTTGTTACCAGAAACCGAACCGTTGGTTATCTCCCATGTATTAGGAGTACCAACGGGGATGCCGTTTTGCGTACCATCCCATCCTCCGGTCCCCGTCAGGGAACCGTCTAGTGCTTGAACAATGTTGTTTACATGAGAGTAAGTATTCCCCCCGAACTCATGCTCTGCCATCCATGTTCCACTGACATTCCAATTCGGAGCTGCTGCGGAAACTGAAGTTACAAAAGCAAACATCAAAAGGGAAGTACTTAAAATTGTTATTATTTTTTTCATTTTTTTTATTTTATTAATTTTTATTTTTTTATTTATTTTTTTTATTAATTTTAATATTAAAAAGTTGGCGCAAAAACGCCAACCTCAAAAAACTTCTTTTTCAATTTTACTAAACGCAAGAAATCGAAAAGAAATTTTGTTTAAATTATGAAATCCCCTTTTTTGAATATTATTCATAAGCCCCACTGCGGGGCTAAAATAAAAGCCCCACCGTGAAAACACAATAGCAAACTTTTTTTTTCTTGTCAAGTCCACTCTTAATTAAGTAAAATATGATATTAATAATGATTTGCCAACTCTTTCATTGGCTTTATAAATTAAATGATAAAAATATTTTATATTTATAAAAAATAAAAGGGGAAGATTAATCTTCCCCTTTGTTTCAAAAATTATTTTGAATAACCAGCTGTACTGGTTTATTCCATATAGCCCATGTTTTATCTTGTTCATTTGGTTTAACAGTCGGCCAATAGAACCAGAATACTCCTCCCCACCAATCTTTATCTTTGAAAACATCAAATAAAGCTTGAGTAGCTAAGGATTGTTCTTCTAAATCAATCTTACCACTTCCTCCTGAACGAGGTACTATAGAATCACTATTCCAAGGTTCAATAGTAGTTCCATCAATGCTTCTATAACCAATCTCTGAAAAAATCATCTTTTTTTTATATTTTTTAGCGATTTCTTCCAATTCTGCTACTATATTAAGTCCATGACGACTATTCTGCCAGCTGCTCTTTATTTCTTCTAAAGAAAGATCATTTTCCCACGTTAGATCAAAATATGGAGCAATGGCAATATAATCAAGTTTTTCCAGCCAACCATAAGTTAATACTTTTTGGAATGTTTTTTCCTGCCACCAACAGTTAAGTTTAGTAGTGACTAAACCTTTGTATTGCTCTCTCAGTTTATCAATAATGTATCTCCATTTTTGATCCTCTATCCATAAAGAATGAAGCTCATTACCGATACAGTATAATTCTACATCATATGTCTGCGCCAAAATAGCATAGTGCATTAAAGCATCATAATAAGAAGCAAACCATTGTTCAATATCTTCAGGACTAAGACTAGCTACATAATCCCCTGTTTTAATGATAATATCAGGCAGTAATGATACTCTCTTTCCTGCTTGATGAATCATAACAATCATGCTTTCTAGAGTAATATCTTGTTTTTCATCATAAACCACTTTGTTGGAAGTAAGAGAATCTTGAGTTAGGAAAAAACGTAATTGGACATAATTCATTCCCTGAAAATTAAGGAGCTGTTCTAAGGCATCAAAAGCTTCTGAAGTAGAATAAGGATAAGGATCAGGATAGAAATCTATTCCTCTAAAACTGATTTGAATATTCTCTATCTCCTGTCTTTCATCTTCTATAACTTTCTCATCTATAACTATAATTTTCTCATCGTAAATATAATTACTACTTTTCTGCTTTTGAGATATAGAAGAATAAAAAGTTGCTCCAAATTCGGATAAAGATACCAATAAAAAGATTAAAATTATAATCGTTATTACAATTTCCCTACTAAGTTTCATTTCACTCCTAAACTGTATAAACTTGCCCACAGCAAGTGAAAAACAAAGAACCAATAAACAGGCAAAAATAAAACCCCTTTCCAACTGCGTTTTTTTATACTATTATAAGTAGGAAGAGCAAAGAAGGCAAAAGTCCAACTTAACCAAATCCATCCTGTTACATTAAAAATAGAAATTTGGCCAGTTAGATAGTAAAACCAGTATAGGAAATTTGATGCCCACCATGCAAAAACAGCTAAAGGAGTCAAGCGATAAATATAGTCCAACCAATTTCCAAACTTATCTAGATTATCCCAAGTAACCTTCAAATGACCTTTTATCCAACGTGATCTTTGTTTCATTATTCCACTCCAAGATGGCGGTTTTTCATCATAAACAACAAGATTATCAGCAAAAACTATCTTCTTCTTTTCCAAAGTCAATCTAGTAAAAAGTTCAAAATCTTCCACCAAGGAATTTTTCCATCCACCCATCTCTCTTAAGGTTTTTGTTCGGATAAAAATACCTGTTCCTGCTAAAAAACAAGGAAGACCTAGAACATCCCTACCACGCCAGGATATTGAAGAGAAAGTATCATATTCTACTTCCTGAAGAAAAGTCAACAAAGAAGCAGATCTGTTACTTGTAGCAAGTTCGGTTTGGATAGCATCAATGGTTTCGTCTCTGAAATATACTATTGCTCGATTAAAGAATTTTTTATCTTTTATCCTGTTGTCAGTATCAAATAGAGCAATAATTTCTCCTTTTACTTCTTCTAATCCTCTGTTAAGGGCTAATGCTTTTCCTGACTTACGAGTTCTTATATCCAATATTTGAATCCTTGAATCATCTACTGATTGCGCTCTGGATATTGTGGAATCAGTACAATTATGAGCTAATACGATAATCTCTAAGTTCTTATATTCTTGCGCTACTAAATCTCCCAAAATACCTTCTATAACATCTTCTTCATTATGCGCAGGGATAAGAACTGATATTAGAGTAGAATCATCTTCTTGCTTCAAATCTACCTTTTTTCTATAAAATATACCTGCAAATCCCATAAAAATCCAGATAAACATACTCAAATACATCAGGATGATGCAAATAATTAAGAAAAAAGGAAATTGAATGTCCAAAGAACAGAGTGAAAAACGGCTGCTAAAAATTACTGATTGCCCTGTTATTTGGAAAAGAGTAATTACAAGAATACAAATGACATACATCGCGAGCACAAAAGTAGAACCGGCATAGACAAAATCCTCAAAAGAAAAAATACCTAATTTTCTAAAGAATCTCACCTTTATTCACCTCCTTTATTATTTCTATCTTTCCGAAATAAACATCATCAACTAAAACAAATCCCTTGCCTTTCAATTCTAATACTGGATCTCCTTTCCAAGCATCAATTGGTGCCTGAACAATTAAACCTACATACTCCCAGCGTTTATTACTATTACCTTTAATCAAAGAACCATAGCAAGCATAATGAGGATATTCGCTGTCTTGCTTACGAAAGAATTGTTGTGTAAGCCTAAATCCTCCTTCTTGAATATCATATTTCACCCAAAACGATAGATAATATAATTCTCCTGATTCTACATTTGGTTTTGACAGTAAACCAGGAACAGCAATGGCGCCATGATCATCTTTCTGTTTCCCCTGGATCATAAATGATCTGAATCCTGTATAATTATCAAGGGAACATAAAAAAGATATTTCTCCTGAAAACACTTCTCCTCCCCAAGGATAGGGCCTAAAACCATTTACATCAGAAAACACATCAGATGAATGAGTAATAAATTCAAAAGAATTATCCTGATAAATCACCCCGCTTGAATAATACGATCCCAACAATATACGGCAATCATTCGATAATTGAACGCTATCCAATAACACTGGGGCATTCAATTCCCATTCTGAAGACCAGTGTTTCAAAATTGGAGTAAAACTCAGCACTAAAATAAACAAAACAAAAACTATAACTAACTTCCTTTTCATCTTTCTTTCCTCCTTTATTTAAATTTATTTTTTACTAATCAAATCATTTAATAATCTATCTTTTATCTCCAATAACAAAGAATTTTCCCTGTTACGGCTATATATTTTAAATGTCAAAGTACAAAAAAATGCTCAATTAAGAGCATTTTTACTATATCACGTCTTATTAATAAAGTCAATCAAAAATATGAAGGACAATTCTTCGTATCTTTTGTTATTATGTAAGTATAAAAAAATGCTGCCACTCTTCCATATCCATTAGCAAGCTAACAAATACTTCCAAACGACAGCATCCGTAGTATAGCAAACATTTAAATCTTGTCAAGTCCCATTGTGGATAACTTTATGTATAAAGAAAAAGACCTGCTATATCAAATATAACAGGTCTTTTTAAAAATCGTCTATTCAACAGGAACCACTGCTTCATCTTCTGAAACTTCATCTTCGACTGTTTCACCTTCTAAAGGCAAAACTTCATCTACAACTGCCTCAGTAGTAGTTGTTGTTTCAGGAACATCAGTTGGCGCTCCTGCACTACGAACGATCATAATAATAACCACTACTAATACTGCAAGTGCTATGATTAACCAGGTTTTATTCATATTTTTAAAATTCCAATTATAATTATTTTAAAGTTTTATCGACCTTTTTTATTTAATTTTCTTCTACATTTAAAGTATAACAACCTTTAACTATTAGTCAAGAACTTGAAATTACCAGTGCGCGTGTCTGGATTCGAACCAGAGACCTTACGAATGTGAATCGTACGCTCTAACCAACTGAGCTACACGCGCACTTTTCGCTTTTACACTTTCGTATTATTTTATCTCTACTGTAGCGCCAGCTTCTTCTAATTTTTTCTTAATTTCTTCTGCTTCAGACACAGAAATATTCTCTTTTAACGCTTTTGGAGCAGCATCTACTAAATCTTTTGCTTCTTTCAGCCCCAAACCCATAATTTCCTTTATTTCCTTGATTATTTGCACTTTTGCCTGACCAGCATCTTTAAGAATTACAGAAACTGTTTCTTTTTTTTCTTCAGCTCTCTCTTCACCTTCGCCAACGCCAGCTGCGCCAGCTGAGGCTACTGCTTGAGGAGCAGCAGAAACACCGAATTTATCTTCTAATGCCTTAACTAAATCTGCCAATTCTATAACGGTCAATTCCTCAACTTTTTTCATTATTTCCTGTAATTTTTCAGAAACTTTTTTTTCTTTCTTTTCCTCTTTTTTTTCTTCTTTTTTTTCTGCCATGATAATTATATTACTAAATTATTAAATGAATTATTTTGTTGCTTTTATGCCTTCCAATACCACAACTAATTTCTGAATATTTCCATTTAAGACATATAATAATCGTTGTATTGGAGAAGCTATTGAACCAACTAATCGACCTAAAAGTATATCTTTTGATGGTATCTTTGCTAATCTTATTACTTTTTCTGCGTCTAAGAACACTCCGTCTGTTACTCCTCCCAAAATTTGAAATTTATCATTCTTTTTGGAAAAATTCCAAAGTACTTTAGCTGTGCTAATCGGATCATCAAAAGCAAAATTAACCATAAAAGAATTTGCTTCATCATTAGAAATCTCGTCTTTATAACCTTTCTGAGAAAAAACAATTTTAGCCAGGTTCTTTTTTACTACTCTCGCTTTAGCATTATCTTTTTTCAATTCTTGGCGTAATTCATTCATTTCAGAAACTTTTAGTCCTAAAAATTTGGCAAAATAAATTGCCTTGGCTTTTTTTATCTGTTCTGATAATTCTTTAATAATTTGTTCCTTTTTTTCTTTAGAAATCATAAAAAAATAATTAAAAATCTGTGGTTTCCCACAGATAGAATATAAAAACATTAAATTTATTCCTTACCAGGCCTTATGCTTAATCGCTGCCTGATGTCTTGGGAAACTTTACTTAAGTATATAGAATCTAATTTTTTTGTCAAGTAAGTAGGGTAAGGCAATGGCAGGATGTATTGTTTTACTTTGTTTGTTAATTTATTAAGCTGCATTTTTATTTACCTCTAAAATACTTCGGGCTTTATCAATCAATTCTTGCGTTGACCTTAAATCCATGTTGTAAATGTAAAGATTGATTCTCCTGGTTTTTTTCATTAAAACACCCCCGTTTATCATTACCCTATCTGAAAGTTTTTTTATCTTAGTAGCGAAAAAATTATCGCCTCTAATTTTCAATTTAGCAACTGATAAAATATATTCTATCAGTTGCTTATTTTTACTACTTAATGTACTTTCCACAACGTTTTTGGCCATAGAAAGTTCCTGTCCATAAGTAGAGGGGGTGTTTCTTTTTGGTCCAGAGATTGTTCTTTTAATTCTCATAACAAACACCTCCTTTTTTCCTGCCATTACCCTAATGCATAATTATAGAGCAAAGTAAAATCAAGTCAAGGAATAAAAATTACTGAGCCGGAGGCGAGATTCGAACTCGCGACTTGCTGTTTACGAAACAGCTACTCTACCACTGAGTTACCCCGGCGTTCTTTATATAAATTAACAGAAATTATAAGAATTGTAAACTCATTTTCTTTGTGCTAAAATTGATTGAATTATGAAAATTACAAAAACATATTTGGATTATGCTGCTACTACTCCTGTTGATTCTCGCGTATTAAAGGCGATGCTTCCTTATTTTACAGAAAAATTTGGGAATTCTGTTTCTTTGCATAGTTTTGGTGAAGAAGCAAAAAAAGCTCTGGAAAAAAGCCGCTCAATAATGTCAAAAGTCCTTAATGCGAAAAATAAAAATGAAATAATCTTTACAAGCTCAGCAACAGAAAGTAATAATCTTGCTATTAAGGGAATAGCTTTTGCTAACCAAAACAAGGGCAAACACATTATTATTTCCTCTATTGAACATAGCTGCGTTTTAAACAGCGCTGAATGGTTAGAAAAACAAGGTTTTGAGCTTACAAAAATAAAAGTCAATAAATATGGCATGATCGATCCAAAAGAAATAGAAAAAGCCATAAGAAAAGATACAATATTAGTATCAATTATTCATGGGAGCAATGAGATAGGAACTATTGAACCAATTGAAAAAATAGGAAAAATCTGTGAAAAGAAAAAAGTATATTTTCATACTGACGCAGTCCAAAGTTTTGGAAAAATGCCTCTTGATGTACAGAAAATGAAAGTTAATTTATTAACTGCTTCTTCACATAAAATCTATGGGCCAAAAGGCGCGGCTTTGTTATATGTTAAAAAAGGAACAAAAATAGAACCATTAATTCACGGCGGAGGCCATGAATTTGGATTAAGAGCATCAACTGTTAATGTTCCGGCAATTGTAGGGTTTGGAAAAGCAATAGAAATCTGTGAAAAAGAAATGAAAAAAGAATCAAAAAGACAAATCAAGTTAAGAGATAAGCTAATTAATGAAGTTTTGAAGAAAATACCAGATTCTCATCTTAATGGCCATGGCAAAAAACGATTGCCTAATAATGCTAATTTTTGGTTTTCTTATGTTGAAGGTGAATCTATTGTAATGAATTTAAACTCCTATGGAATTGCCGCTTCTACTGGTTCTGCCTGTTCTTCTGAAAAATTAGAACCTAGCCATATTCTTTTGGCATGCGGATTACGACCAGAACAAGCACATAGTTCTTTGAGATTAACAATAGGAAGATGGACTACAGAACAAGATATTAATTATCTGCTTAAAATACTGTCAAAAGCCATAAAAAAATTAAGAAAAATATCTCCATTTAAAAAATAAATTCATGGCAATTTATTCAAAAGAAATAATTAAACATTTTAAAAAACCGAGGAATGTGGGTAAAATTAAAAATCCCGACGGCGCAGGTAGTGCTGGTAATTTTCTTTGTGGTGATATAATGAATATTTATTTGAAAATCGGAGAAAATAAAAAAGGCGGAAAGATTATCAAAGATATAAAATTCGAAACCTTAGGTTGCGTTGTTGCTATCGCCAATACCAGTTTACTTACTACCTTAGTAAAGGGCAAGAAAATTGAAAAAGTATTAAAGATAGCAAAAGAAGACTTAATAAACAAATTGGGTAAACCTTTGCCACCTTTTAAGCTCCATTGTTCGATTTTAGCTGCCGATTCCCTAAAAGAGGCGATTTATAATTATTTTTTAAAAAACAAAATTGAAATATCAGAAGAATTGGAAAAACATCATAAAAGAGTAGAAAAAGAAAAAAAGATAATTGAAGAAAAGTATAAGGAATGGAATTAGGTAAGGGTAAAAAAATTGTTGTTGGAATGTCAGGTGGAATAGATTCTTCCATGGCTTTAATATTATTAAAAAAGCAAGGGTGGAACCCAATTGGCGTTTCTTTAAAACTACCTATCTGGCAAAACAAATTAAATCCTTTTAAAGAAAACCCTTTTTGCACTAAGGAGTCTTTGAAAATCGCCAAGAACATTTGCAAAAAACTAGATGTCCCCTACTATATTATAGATGCCAGAAAAGATTTTCAAAAAGAAGTTGTTGATTATTTTATTTCCGAATGGAAAAATCTAAGAACTCCAAACCCCTGCGTTATTTGTAACCCTAATTTTAAATTTAAACAGTTATTGCAATGGGCAAGAAAACACAAGATTCAATATATCGCCACTGGCCACTATGCGCGACTCAGATTAAACAATAGAACCAAAAAATATGAGCTTTTAAAAGCGCGAGATAAAAATAAAGACCAATCATATAATTTATGCTTATTACCACAAAAATATCTTGCTCATATTATTTTTCCATTAGCAAATTATATAAAAAAAGACATATATAAAATTGCTAAAAAGCAAGGTTTCAAATTTTTTATTAAGAAAAAACAAAGCCAAGATTTCTGCTTTGTTGCTGGCCAATCAGTTTGTCCCTTTCTTAAAGAAAAGGTTGGTGAAAAACAAGGACCAGTTTTAGATTTAAAAGGAAATATACTGACTAAACATCAAGGGCTACATTTTTTTACTTTAGGCCAACGAAAAGGTATAAAATTATCTGGGGGTCCATATTTTGTAGCAGGCTGGGATAAGAATAAAAACACACTTTTTGTTACTAAAAATAAGAAAACTCTTTATAAAAAAGAGCTGTTTGTTTTTCCATATCATTTGATTTCAGGAAAAAGAATGATAAAATCTATTCATGCGCAAGTTAAAACCCGCTATCAACAAAAACTATCGCAAGCTTGTTTAATTCCAGAAAAAAGAAAATTAAAGATTATCTTTAAAAAAGGCGTCTTTGCTCCCTGCCCAGGTCAATTTGCTGTATTTTATCAAAAGGATAAATGCTTAGGCGGCGGAAGAATAATTTGAGTATATTATCTTTTTAAGATAAGAGTGAGAAAACAAAAAAGATTTCATCTAAATAGATAATCCCTCGTCAAGCTTCATCTACTATAACCAAATTTTTTTAGAAGAAAAGTAATCTGTTTTCTATAATTTTCAATCAAGTTATCGTTAATTGTTATTTTTCTATATTTCCCAACTAATGTGAACATAAAAATATTTTTAAGATCGCTTTTCTTTTCATCTAAATCCCAATGAGCCATTGTATTTCTCAACCTCTGAACAAATCTCAAAGATTTTTTAATAGTAGGATAACCTTTCAATTTTTTAAAATAAGGTATTGATTCATAAATACTAATTTTATTATCAAAAGTAAGGTAAGGAGTATTCATAACATTCCAAAAAAGAATTGTTGCTTTATTATTACTTTTAGGAAAAAAATACCTTCTTAAGCGATAGCCGAGAACGAACTCAACTCTTGTGGCGGATGAGATAACTTCTCCTCTGATTAAATCCAATTTTTCCCTGATTATTCTTTTATCCATAAATTTTCTGTGAGAGAATAACAAAATCTATTTTTAATCTTTCAAGTAATCTTTGATTCTCTCGCGATCCTCATTATTTTTTTCGCCTTTAAAATATATCTCAATAAACTCAATTTTACAATTTTGGCTGTAAAAAGCGTAGATAATCCTTAAAGAAGAGTGTTTTAAATAACGACAAAAGAAACGAGCCTTAATAACGGTGCATTGCTCGTTTTGTGTAATAATATTAAAATGCTTGCTATTTCCTAATGGTACAACATCAACGATGCGCTTAAACTCTTCTAAGTCATCATATAACGATTTATATTTTTTTGAAAACCGCTTAAATTCCTTAGAAAATTCAGATAGTTCATTAAAGTTCGTCTTCATAATTTCTTACAGAATAACGTTCGTCACGATAAAAAACACTTTCGTAGGAAAGTGGTTTGCCATTTTCCGCCGTTTTCCACGGAATATCTTCATGGGAGTAATTTTCCATTTCTTTAGCATTTTTATCAGCAAGACGCGCCAAAACATCATCAATATGTTCTATCTCTCGTCCAGATAAAACATTAAGATCTGGCCGTCTAACTGGCAGATATTTTCTTTGTGGATAATTAAAATATTTTCCCTCAACTTTTACGACTTCATCGTTTTGAATCATATTGCCAATAATAGCTTTAAACTCAACAGGAGTTGGCCCATAATGATTTTTAATATATGTCGCGCCAATCAATTGTTCCTCAAATTTTTCGTAAAAATCAAAATCAATAAAATAAAGCAGTTTATATAATACCGCTTCGCCGACATTTGATTTACCGCCGACTTTTGACAAAACATAAAGTAAAACTTCCTTAAATTTTTTAAGATTTTTTTGCGGGACGTTAATTCTTATCTCTTGTTTTCCTATTTTTGGTTTGATTTTATTCTTTTCAATTTTTGCGGTAATTGAAGAATCTTTTCCATGTCTAAAATCTTCAAAAGAAATTCCAAAAATAGAAGCTAGTTTTTCCGCTTCGGTGATAGTTAAATCCCGTTCGCCTTGTTCTATTTGAACATAAGTAGGACGAGAGATATTCAACTCGGACGCCAAAAATTCCTGCGTCATATTATTCTTTTTTCGCAATTTTTGAATAAATTTTGTAAGCACAGTTTTATTTTTTTTTACTTAATCTTTTTTTCTCTAATCTCCCCAATTTTTTTATCATTTTCCAAACAAAATCTTTATACTGATTATGAATATCCAAAACCTCATTTTCTATACACTCCGTATTTTTTGACAATAGATTATGAATATACTTATTTCTTTTTGATTTATATTTCTCTAATAAATTAAACTCTTTTGTTTTTATCGCATTCATTAAATATAAATCATTGATCGCATTATCATAACCATATTTAACGTATCTTTTACCTTTAAGCCCAGTTAATTCTTTTTTGCTTTCTAATAATCTTAGACCAAGATTAACAAGAACGCCTTCCAATAACGTTGCTTGCAATAAAAAGGCTTCTATGTATAAAACATCTTGTTCAAGACCACTATCCTTATTAATTCTTTCGGTAAGACTATGCGCATTAGCCCTCATATAAATTCTATTGATGTCTTCTATGCTCGCGTATGTTTTTAACGAAGAGGGCATAAATTATTTATCTTTATTTCTAGGCGGTTTCCATTCACGAATTTCTTTACGCTCTAATCGCTCGGCGGCATCTTTGCTGTGAGTTAATCTATACTGGAATTTCGTTCCACCTTGGAATTGTCCTTTATGTTCAGCGATTCTGTCATCTAATCTACCTCCTTTTGCTTTACCTATGTAAAGAATATCATTTGACGCGTTTTTGATGCGATAGACACCTGGCTTGTCGCCAGGTACATTTTCGAGGTTTTTTTGCGTTATTGTTCTTGTTGGACTAAATTTTTTTGTAGCCATAGCTTTGGTGATGAAATAGTTAATTATTACGACCTAACTCCAGTATATGCGATGTAAAACTATTTGTCAAGAGCAATGTAAAAAGATTATACAAAACCATATTGCACTTGAAACTTCGTCAATCTTTTTGGATAGTAACGAAAAAATAATTTGAGCGGACAATGGGAATCGAACCCACACTTTAACCTTGCCCCCACACCACAACGAGTATTTTAAATTTTAAACGGAGCGAGATACCGGAATCGGACCGGCACCTTCACCTTGGGAAGGTGATGTACTACCACTATACTAATCTCGCAATGATACTCGTTTGGTGTGGGGGCTTGGGAAGGTTACGTACTGCCACTATACGATGCCCGCAACGTCTATTTTTTTAATTTTCTTATTAAATTATACCAAATTTGAGAAATTTTGGAAAAAAAGGAATTAAAAGATTTTTCAGGTAAAACATCAGAAGAAGTACTAATTTGAAGTTCGGAATCAGAAGAATTTTTAGGAGGTAAAATCATTATAACTTCTTCCCCGCTTTTTTTAAGTCCTAACATTAAACGCGCTGCCTGCTCAAGTGTCTCTTCTTGCTTTTCCTTTTCCAAAAGTTGCTCAGTCTTTTCCCTCTCTTTTTCAATATTGCCTTTTGTTTGCTCTAGGCTTTTTACTTCATCAGTTAATAATCGATATGTCTGCAAATCCTCCCTAATCCTTGATGAAAAGAGAAGAATAAGAGCTAAACTAATTATAATCAATAATAATTTTTTCATATTTTAATTTTAATCGGATTTAGAAAAAATCTTAAGAAAAACTTCTGGGGGAACCTGAAGATTAGCTTTATCCAACAATCTTTTTTTTCCTTTTTGTTGTCTTTTCAAAACTTTTATCTTTCTTGTTCTATCGCCTCCATAAAGGCCTGCCGTCACATCCTTTTTTAACGCTGATAAAGTTTCCCTGGCAACAATTCTCCCAAACGCTCTTACCTGAATAGAAACTGGATAATTCTGGCGTAATAGAATCTTTTTAAGTTTTAAGGCCAAACTCCTAGCTTCCTTTTCTGCCTTTTTTTCAAAAATTATTCTAGACAAACTTTGGAATGTTTTTCCCGCTAAAATTACTTCCAATTTTTCTAATTGAGTCTTTTTATATCCAGATATTTCATAATTTAAAGAAGCATATCCCGAAGAGATAGATTTTAAATTATCATAAAAATCTTTGATGACCTCTTCTAAAGGAATCTGGCAAGTAATTATCAGCCTATCTGAAAGACTAAGCGTATTTATATCCTGACCACGAGAGTCGTTAATAAGTTTCAAAATTACTGATAAATATTCTAAAGGTGTGATAATTTCCATTTTTGCCCAAGGTTCTTCACAATAAAGAATTTCATCTGAAAGTGGCCATTTACTTGGATTAGTAATAATCTTTGGCGCCTTATCGCCTTTTAACAAAACTTTGTACGGTACAGTGGGATGAGTAATAATCAAATCTAACCCATATTCATCTTTAAGCCGCTCTTGTGTAATTTTTAAGTGCAACATTCCTAAAAATCCTAAACGATAACCTCTTCCCAATACTTCCGAATTTTCGGGAATAAAATAGATAGCAGAATCATTTAATTTTAATTGGGATAAAGAATAACGAAAATTCTCAAAATCCTGACCACCTTTAGCCAAATAGAAACCGGCAAATACCATTGGTTTTGGTTCTTTATATCCTGGCAAAATCTCTATTGGCAGTTTTTTGGTTATTGTATCACCCACTCTCACTAATCCTGGATTTTTTAAACCAGTGGCTATCCATCCTATTTCTCCAGATTTCAAGCTTTCCTTTGGTCTTAATTCTGGAGCAAAATAACCCAAATCTACAATATCACCTTTTGTTTTACTTGCAGCAAAAATAATCTTTTCCCTTTTTTTAATTTCACCTTCTACAACGCGAACATAAGCTATTACTCCTTTATAATAATCATAATGGGAATCAAAAATTAAAGCGCGAAAAGGTAATTTTTCATTAATAACTGGTTCAGGAATCTCAGAAATGATTTTTTTCAATAATAAATCCACATTTTCACCTGTCTTAGCAGAAACAAGAATAATATCATCACTTGTTATATTTAATAAATCTGCTAGTTCTTTTTTCCTGTTTTCTAAATCATGAATATCTAAATCAATCTTATTAATAGCGCCAATAATTTTCAATTTTTGCTCCTTAGCTAATTGGAGATTAGAAAGTGTCTGCGCTTGAATCCCTTGAATACCATCAACTAATAATATAGCCCCTTCTACAGCAGCTAAAGCGCGGGAAACTTCATAAGTAAAATCTACATGACCGGGAGTATCGATAAGATTTAAAATAAAACCATTATAATTCATCTGAACAGGATGCATTTTAATAGTAATCCCGTGTTCTTTTTCTAAAGCCATCCCATCCAAGTATTGTGGTGTTAGTTTATTCTGGGAAATAGTATTTGTTATTTCCAAAAATCTATCAGCCAAAGTAGACTTACCATGATCTATATGCGCAATTATAACAAAATTTCTAATATTCTTATTCTTTTGCTCCATATATTTTTTGAAGAACAACTCTTTTTAATTCATCTATTTCTTTAATCTTAAACCAATTACAAAGAACTACAAACACGGCAAAAGAAATTATAAAAGCGACGCAAGCGCACAATGCCAAATTGATTACTTTATCTATAGAAAAGATTCCCTTAAGAAAAGCAAAGAATAAATAAGCCACTATTCCGCTTGATAGAGAAACAATGGTTATTTTCCCTAAAGAATAATAAAACTTTTTCAATAAAGAAATAGGAACATATGCTTTTAATAAAAGAAAAAGAATAAGAAAATAAAAAAGATAGGTAATTGCTACTGCAATGGCTAGACCAACTACTCCAAAAGATATTCCTAATTTATAGCACAAAAAGAATCCTGTTGAATAAGAAATCACACTGGCAATAAATGGCTTTAAAGCATCTCCTTTTGCAAAAAATACTCTCAAGAGAAAAGCGTTAACACCTTGAAAAATCATTCCAAAAGAAAGAACCGAAAAAACTTGTATCGTTTTCACCGTAGAAGTCCAATCAAATTTTCCATACCCCAATAAAAATCGAATAATAGGTTCGCGGAAAATGAAAAACCAAACAGCTATAGGGATAAGGAAAAAGAAAATTTGTAGAAGAGTATCAAAAGAAGTTTTAACAAAATCTTTATATCTTTTTTCAACGTTTAACTTTGATAAACTTGGAAAAGCGGCAACAGCAAAAGACAATGCAAAAACTGTTTGAGGCAAATTCTGAATATCGTTAGCAAAATTAAATACAGCAATACTTCCCTCTCTTAACATACTGGCTATGGCAGTAATACCCAAAAGAAAAACCTGATAAGCAATAATCCCTAAGGAACGAGGAACCATCATTAAAACCACTTTTTTTAGACCATTATCTAACTCCCTAAAAATAGAGAAATTAAAAGTAAATTTATAACCTGTTCCAAAAAGGACTGGAATTTGGACTAAAACATGCAATAAAGCCCCTAAAACCACTCCCCATGCTAATCCTTTTAAGCCCATTGATGGAACTAAAAAAAGAATGCCGATTATTATTCCTAAATTATAAACTAAGGGCGCCAAGGCGCTGGCTAAAAATAATTTAAATATTTTTAAAATACTCGCAGCAACAGAAGAAATTCCCATTAAGATAGGCTGAATCATCATAATTCTTGTCAAGGTAACAGCTATTGCTAATTGATCAGGACTAAAGCCCACTAAAAGGCGGGATAAAAGAGGCTTTGTAAATATCGCGACTAATAGAGCTAATGTCCCAACAAAAGAACCAATAATTAAAAGGATGGCATTAGAAAATTGCCATGCTTTTTTTTCATCTTTTGCCCAGTACTGGCTAAAAACAGGAATGAAAGCAGCAGAAATAGCGCCCATAATAAAAATATTATAGATCATATCAGGCAAACGGAAAGAAGCATAATAGATATCTAAATTTCCAGAAGCTCCAAAGCGGCTAGCCAAAAGTGCGTTTCTCAAAATACCCAAAAAAGCGCCAAACAATGTCAAACTGCTCATTAGCATTGCAGCACCAAAAATTGTTTCAGATTTATGGTTTAATATTTTTCTAAAACTAGCCATTGTAAATTTAATTAATATTCTCTTTCAAATTCAAGAACCATATCTTTTTCCAATGAAACAAATTTATTAAAAGGGAAAAGGGTGGGAATAATTTTCACATTATCAGGCATAGCAAATTGATAAGAAAATTTTACATTCTGCCCACTTTGTTTTTGGATTTTTAATTCCCATGACGAAAAATCAGTCCAATCAAAAGGCAATTTATAAACCAGCCTAAAAGGTTTTATTGATAATTTTGTCCAAGTACCAACCACTGTTTTTCCTCCTTCCTCATAAATTTCAATTCCGAGACTATCATTTCTTATTTTCGTTTTCTCTATTAAAAACAAATCATCGTCCTCTTTGTATCCTAATTTTTTATAATACGAGGAAATATCTTTATTATTTTTTAAATAACCGTTTTCTGCCTTTTCAATTATTATTCCTTTAGGAAGATAAATTTTTAGATAAGTTTCCTGAGTTCTATCCATAGAATAATGGGAAGGAACATCGATTATTAAAGTATTTATTATTTGCCCATTAGAAACAAACTCGGTTTTTAACTCTATTGTTTTGCCTCTTATATCCTCAGAAAAATTCTGATTAAGAAGATTAAAAGAAACTCCCAGGTAATCATCTTTGCTTTCTTCTATTTTCCCCGTCCAATTTAAAGAATCGAAAAAATATTCCAATTTGTCATCAATAACATAAAGTTGAATCTCCTTTTTTGTAAAATTATTTGTTAAAATATCTGGAATCTGGGAAAGCACTTGAGGAGAAACCTTTCTCAATTTTGTTTGCAAAGCTTGAAAAAATACTGAAAAAAACTCCGATTGTTCGCGCATAGGAGCAGGTTTAGCTCCTTCTTGAATTTGGTCTTTAAAAAAAGAATAAAAATTACTTTGATCAATAATTGAATCGTAATTATCAACTCTTATTGGTCCAATAACTTCTAAAAGATTGTTTAAGACAGAAGAATTAACAACTATCACTCCGTCCAATAAGGGCTTATTTCCTGTATTTGAATAAAAATTTAATATTTTTTGTCCGCTGGAAGGATAATCAAAAAACCAATTGCTGTCATGAAAAAACCATTTATCACTAATAGATTGCAAGGGGTCAGGCGGAATAATCTTCTCTAAAAAAGTTTCCTCCAAAGCAAAAATATTATTTCCTGAAAATTCTATCTTTCCTTCATTAAAAGATAAAATCACATAAGCCCCAATGAAACCACCTGTAGGCCTTGGTATCGCTGTTTCCTGAAATAAAACAAGATAATTCTTTGGCTTATTATCTCCAAAAAACAAAAGCCAATTTTCTAAATAGTGTTTTTGGTTGTTTATATAATCTATATTGTATCTATTCAAATAATCTAAATCTTTATAGATTCCTTGCAGAAAAAACAATGAATCTTTATCTTGTTGGAACATTGAAGCAAGTAAAAATCCGCTATTTATTTCTTTTAAATTATTATCAATCCTTTCTAAGCATCGTCTTAATTCAATCCCCTGCCCAATTACAGGCAAAAAAGAAAAGTTTTCATTAAGAACTGGTTTATTGTTAATTAAATTAACTGCTTTTTCTAGATTATTTTCTCTTAAAAAACTGATAATTTGTTTACTGGTATTGTTATATTTAACTATTTTCTGCCCGGCAAAAAAAATTAAACCTACAAGTGATAAGCTTAATATAAAAATAAACAGAACTTTTTTATTTTTCATCATTATTCCTTGTTTTTTTTATCTTACTATAAATCCTTGAATTAATCAAAAAAAAGGTGTATAATAATTCTCGATTGAACTGGGTAGTTACCCCGCCAAAATTTTGTTCGCAAAACTTAGGCGGGGAGGAAAGTCCGAACACCACCAATTTTGCCTAAAACAAAGTTGGTAAAAGGTAATAGCTAACAGCTATCGCTCCAGTTTTTGCCTCTTAGCGGTAACGCTAATGACGGATTTACAACTGGAATAGAGGTGCGAACAGAGACGTTTTGAACTGAAAAGTTCAAAACACCCTAATTATTTTTTAATTAGGGTGAGTCTTGAAAGCAATTTCAAGAATGAAACGGCTAAATCCTTACTGGGTGCAAGGCTCGTGTTCTGACATTTGTCAGAAAGTGGCCGCTTGACCCTGAGAGTAATTTCAGGGCTAGATAAATGACTATCGTCCTGTTTAACAGGATACAGAATTCGGCTTATAGGTTCAATCGTCAATAGATAAAAATCGTCTCGCTAAACGGGACGATTTTTTTTACAAATTTAATGTGTTTTGGCTGCGTGTATCAATAGCCTGATTAACTAAATGATCAGCCTTTTTGTTTTCTTCTCTTGGTATATAATTGAATCTTAAATAGGGGAAATTAAATTTTAAATTCCATATTTCCATAAAAAGCAGTTGAAGTTCTTTTTCTAAAATCTTATATTCCCCATTTAGTTGGTTTACTACTAATAACGAATCAATATTAACAATTACCTCGGTGTTTTTAAGCTTTGATTTTCCTAATAAATGTTTGGTTTTTTTTAAAGCAAAAATAACCGCCTTATACTCAGCTATATTATTAGTCGCTTTGCCTATATATTCAGCGTATTCTTTATCACCAATAACAACCCCGATTCCTGCTGGTCCGGGATTATTTCTTGCTCCTCCATCAGTATAAACTTCCAATTTATTATCTATTTTTTCTTTCATAAAATTAATTCTTTTCCCACGGAAAAGGATCTTTTGATTTAATAGCAAAACCTGCTGCACGTTTATGCCCTCCGCCGCCATATTTTTCTGCTATTTTTGAAACATCGACCTCCCCATTAGAGCGCAAAGATATTCTTTTAAAATCTCCTGCCTCAAACCATATTATTGCCATTGGAGGCAATTGTTTTATTAAAACACCCCCTATCTGAGAAATTAAGACTGAAGAATTAACGACTAAGGTTTTTATTTTCCCCATTTTAATCTTTTTTGCCTTTTGCACAATCTCTTTTATCATTTCATCTTCATGTTTAACAATCTCTTTTCCTCTTAATATGTATTTTTTTCTTTTTTTATTATCCTCAATATCATCAACTAATTTATCCCACTTTTTAGAATCAAAGTCTGATAAACTTATAGATGCTACAATTTCACGGCTAAATCGCTTTTTATTGTTCCATAAATCCATATCTTCTACATAAAGCAATATCTTCGGAATTTTCTTCCTTGGAAAGAAGTATTTCCAAGTTAAAACCGCTGCCGAACGCCTCATATCAAGCCTAATAATAAACGAACCAGGAGATGCTAAATCTAAGTTCTTTTTAGCGCTTAAATGATGATCTATAATAACAATTTCACAACCACTTTTTTTCAGTTTTTCTAAAATCTTTCTATTCGGAATTACATCCAGAAAATAAATCTTTTTTCCTTTAACATTATAATCAAAAGGATCTTGATAATTTAATGCTATGTATTCTGCTTTATTTTTAAATTTTTTCCAAGCCACCCAAGCAGAAGCAAGTCCATCTTGACAATTTTTATGATAAAAAACTATAATATCAGACATTTTTATTGTTATTTATTTAGTGCTACTAAGCCGGGTAAAGATTCGCCAGCAAGATATTTAAGCATTGCCCCACCGCCCGTTGATAAGAATATAGAATTTGGAATTTGGAATTTGGAATTAAAAAATCTAAAACAGGCAATAGTTTCTCCTCCGCCTATTGCTGAAAAAGCTAATTTATTTTCAATAACTGCATTAATAATCTTATTGGTTCCATCAGAAAATCTTTTATCTTCAAATTTCCCCATAGGACCATTAAAAAATACTGTTTTTGCTTTAGAAATAATTTTAGAAAAAGTATCACAAGCTATTGGCCCAATATCAAGAATTTTATCATTTTCAGCTATTTTCCCCAATTCTCTTATTTGTTTTTGATTATTTTTATCTAAAACCACAAAGTCACCAGGTAAAATCAACTCTGTTTTTCCAATGTTTAAATCTTTCACTTGTGTAAAAGATTCTTCATCATGAAGTGACTTACCAATAGAAAAATCATTTGCCTTTAAAAACGTATTAGCCATAACTCCGCCTAATAAAATGAAATCAGCTTTATTCTTAAATTTCTCTATAACAGATATTTTGTCTTTTATTTTAACTCCGCCCAAAATTACAACTAAAGGATGTTGCGGTTTTTGAATAAGTTTATTTAAATTAACCAACTCTTCTCCAAGCAAAATTCCTGCATAAGAAGGCAGGAACTCTGTTATTGCGCATAAAGAAGCTATCTTGCGATGACAAACTGAAAAAGCTTCATTAATAAAAATATCAGCTATTTTTGCTAATTGTTTAGCAAAATTTTTATTATTCTGATTCTCTTCTTTATAAAAGCGAATGTTCTCTAAAAGAATTATGGAACCATCTGGTAGATTTTCAATTTCTTGTTTTAGACCTTTTCCAATTAACATTGCTGTAAAATATACACTTTCCCCAATTAATTTTTCTAAATGACTCGCGATTGGAGCTAAACTAAATTCTGGTTTATCTCTGTCTTTAGCATCTGGCTGACCTAAATGAGAAATTAAGATAATCTTTTTCGCTTTTTTATCTCTTAAGAATTGAATGGTCGGTAAAACGCGCTGAATACGAAAATCATCTAAAACCTTGCCATTTTTAACAGGAATATTAAAATCCACTCTCATTAAAACAAGCTGACCCAAAATATTTGCAGATCTAATGGACTTCATAAATATCTTCAATGCCCTTAACGTAGTTTGTAGGTAACAGTCAATGTTACAGTAATTTCCTCTGTGCCAGGTTCAATTGGAGCTGTTATTTCATCGGAAGAACCAGGCACTGCTTCCATTGTTGCAGCCCTATAAACAGGGTAAATGCCCTGTCCTTCTGAAATATCAATAATCTTTCCTAATTTAATTGAGCTTTTTTGCGCTAATAATTTAGCTCTTTTTTCTACCTTGTCCAATGCCAAAATACGAGCCTCATTTTTGTAGTTTTCAGTATCATCAATAACAAAACTCACATTGGAAATCTGATTCACTCCTTTTTCAGACAATCCTCCTACAATTGTATCAATTTTATCAAAATCTCTAATTTTAACTTCTACACCCTGATCTAATTTATAACCAATAATTTTTGGAGGACAAGAGGGATAAGGTTTTTCACCAGGTTTTTTACACCAGGTATAATCATATTCAGGGTTTAAATTATACCTAACTGTTCTAATATCGTCATCTTCAACTCCTTGATTTTTAACAAAAGTAACAGCTTCTTGCATCCTTTCATTATTCTCTTTCTGCACTGTTTCAGCTTTTTCTCCTTGATTTATTACATAAAAAGTAATTTTCGCAATATCAGGTTTAGCCAAAACTTTTCCCTCGGCAGTAAAAGAAATCGTATGCTCGCCTTCATTGATAATACTTTGCGCTTGATGATAATTATAATAACCCCAGCTCAAAACACCTAAACCTAAAATTACCAAGAAGACTATTAAAGTATCAATTAACTGTTTTTGTTTTTTTTCATTCATAATTTTATTTATTTTATTATATTTTTGTTTTATTATTTTTAACTTCTATGGATTTTATTAATATCACTTGCTCTCAAAATATATCTGGTCAAAATTTATCCTTTAATAGCCTGAGATAATACAAATTCCAGTGTCTGTCGCTTCTTGCAGAGGATTTGCTACCTCTTTGCCGTCTATAGTATATTTTGTTACTTGCTCTTCACTTCCTAAATCTATATCTATTTCAAATCCAATAGATTCTGCATATTCAATATCCCTATAATATTGAGCGACAACTTTTCTAAAACTTTCTGTATATTTACATTCCATTTGCCCACTATTAGGCATCTGCTCAATATAATTACATTTTCCATCAATTATTCCCAAAATTTCTCTCTTCATATCCTCGCCAGTAAATGGATGAATAAATTGACATTTATATTTTGTACAAGATGTTAACATATCAGGAAAAGCATCACAATTAGCTGCTAATTCTATCTCCTGATCTACAGTCGCTGGCGTAATAACCTGAACTATTTCTTCTTCATCTCCTGCCACTATAATATTTTCCGATGCTATCCCTAATGGTTCAATTTTGTTTACTCCTGTCAATTTTTCATAAATCATAAGCGAAGCAAAAATTCCACTAACAATAATTAAGATAGCTATAATTATAATATACTTCTTATCCATAATTTTATTTATTTTATTATTTTTTTAAAAAGTTTTTTAAGGCCTATTTTATTTGTACTCATTCGACCAACTAAAACTCCGTTAATTTCTTTCAAAGACAAAAAAGAAGAAATATTCTGTGAGTCTACTGAACCGCCATAAAGAATATGTATATTTTTTGCTATATTTTCTGAAAATCGTCTGGCAAGCCAAAAACGAATAAGACTAATTGTTTTTTCAATTTCTTCTGGATCTTCCAATTCTTTTGGTTGATTAGCGCTAATAGCCCAAACTGGCTCATAAGTAATGACTAAATCTGTGGATTTCTCGAGAATAATGCCTCTTAGAGCATAATTTAATTGTTCAAAAAGAATCTTTTTTATCCGGAAAGATAAAGAACAATCCCCTTTTTTTCTCTCTTTTTCTCCAATACAGAGAATCGGAGTTAAATCATTACTTAGACAGGCTTTTATTTTAGAATTAATTATTTCGTTAGTTTCATTAAAATATTCTCGTCTTTCAGAATGCCCAACAATAATATATTCTACACCCAATGATTTTAACATCTTAGGTGAAATCTCTCCCGTAGCAGAATTACGATTAAACCAAAAAACATCTTGAGCCCCTAAGATGCATTCTTTTTGAAAAACATCTGACGCTTCTGCTAAATAGATAGAAGGCGGCGCTATAATTATTTTGTTCGGCTTAGTTTTTTGCGCAAACTTTTTAAAAATTTGAAAAATTTCTTTTGCTTCTACAAGAGATGCTGGGGCCATTTTAAAATTAAAAACAATAAATTTATTCATGAAAATATATTTGTGCCTAAAAGAGTTAAAATCGTAACTAATATCCCGGCAAAAAGCGCTCCCAAACTAATAAGCCAAAAAGCGTTTCTGTACTTAACACCAAACAAAAATGCCGCTATTGAACCAGTCCAAACCCCTGTAAAAGGCAAAGGAATCGCAACAAATGCCACTAAGGCCCATTTTCCCCATTTATTAAAGCTGTTTTCTGTCTTTTTCCTAGTTCTTTCAAAAAGCCAATTAAAAAAACGATTAAAAATATCAAATTGTTTACTCAAATAATCAGATAATTTGTCTAAAAACCAAATTATAGGAATAATTGGTAAAATATTCCCAATTAAACTTAAAATTAACGCTTTAGGCCAAGCAAAATTAAAAATTCCCATAGCCACAGGAATCGCCCCTCGCAATTCAACTATCGGAGAACCAGCAATAATAATAGTCCAAAGTTCATTCATCTTCTATATATACTGTAGTATACCAAAAATTTAAGAAAATAAAAAACCCTCACACCTATCTCTCCATAGATGCGAGGGTCATTTTTTATTCTTCTACTTCTTCTTGCTTTTCTTCTTTCTTTTCTGTAGCAACCAATATAATTATCTTTAATATAATTAAAGTCATGACTATAAACCCCGTCCAAAAGATAAAACTCAGAAATTCAAATCCATTAATTGCAATGATATATCTCGTTCCAAATTTATCATAAAGACTTATCATTTGAGATAAAGCTTTATCAGCAAATAATGAACATAAAACTATAAAAACAAATAAAGACAAAACCTTTATTACAACTTTTAACATTACATTTCACCTCCTTTTTCTATATTTTTTTATCTCCTCTGGCTTTTATTTTGACTTTGATTTGATGGGCTTTGTGCCCAGTGGATTTCCCCAATCGATATACATTACTTGTACAAACTCAGACATATCCAGCATTTTTCCAATCTCCTCATCAGACGGTATCATTTTCTTTGATTCTTTGATTCTTTGATTCTTTGATTCTTTTTTCCTTTTTTCCTTTCTTTTTTTTCATTTCTTAATCTCCTTTTCTATAATTTCTATATTTTTATTTTCTATATTTTTATTCTTTTGTCAAAAAAACAATGTCCATTTTTGGACATTTATATGCTACCACATTATTGCTCGAAGGTCAACCTCCAGGATATAAACAAAAAACAAATAACAATTAACAAAGTGTGAATGTATAAAAGTTTAATGCAAGAAGAGGCTGTTGAAAAAATATTAAAGCAAGTATTTGCTCCTGAACGACATTAATGGAAGCAGAGATACAAACAAATGAAACGAACGAAAAGGAAAGCCGAAACTGGAGCGAAGCCACGTTTAACGTGGCGAAGCGGAATTTCGGAAGGTGTTCCCGAGTGAGTGAGTATTGTTTGTCTCTGCTGGAATGTAGGAGTGAAAGAGAAATACTTGCTTATATATCTCCTCGCCTTTGTTACTCCGTAATTACTATTGGTCCCTTTTTTGTAATAGCCACTGTATGTTCAAAATGACCCGATACTCTTCCATTGAGAGTCACAAAACTGCCATCTTTTTCTTCTTTTACAGTTCCATCATCAAAAGTCACCATTGGCTCTATTGCTATAACCATACCCTCTTCCAATTTTAACCCCTGATGCGGGGTTCCATAATTAAAAACAACAGGATCTTCATGCGGAGAATAACCAACTCCATGCCCCACTAAACCTTTTACAACAACAAATCCCTCTTTTTCTACACATTTTTGAATAGCATAACCTATATCACCCAAAGTATTATCTACCTTTGACGTTTTTATTGCTTGTAATAAAGACTCATTCGTTATTTTTATCAATTTTTCATATATTGGCTTTATTTCTCCTACGCCTACTGTTGCTGCCATATCAGTAAATAATCCTTTATACTCCATTCCTAAATCTAATGAAATCACATCACCTTGCTTTAAGATCTTTTTCTCTGAAGGAAGGCCATGAACCACAGTTTCATTTATTGAAGTACATAAACTTGATGGAAATGGCTTATTAGCAAAACTTGGTTGATAATTTAAAAACGAGGGTTTACCCCCGTATTCACAAATAAGATTAAAAGCCAATTTATCCAAATCAGCAGTAGATATTCCTGGCTGAACAGCCTGCGTTACTTTTTTTAAAACTAATGCCAATTTTTTTCCGCCTTCACGTAGAATACTGATATCTTGAGAAGTTTTAAAATATATCACAATAATTTTTTAAGAATCCCTTTATGGATTTCTTCAATAGAACCCTCTCCATTAACCTCAATTACAATTTTTTTCTTTCGAAAATAATTAATTACAGGTAAAATCTTTTTTTGAAAAAATAACATTCTATTTTTGATAGCTTTTGGATAATCATCAGATCGCCGAATCAATTTTCCTTTACAATGAGAACATTCTTTTAAATTTGGAGTGAAATTCAAAGAAAATTCTCTGCCGCATTTAGAACAAATTCGCCTCATTAATAATCTCTGCATCACTTCTTTTGCTGATGTTCGTAAATAAACTACTTTAAAATTTTCACGCCCAAGCCAGGAAAAGACTTCCTCTAAAATCTTTGCCTCTTCCAGCTGACGAGGATTTCCTTCCATCATTATTCCTTTTTTGGAAGAAATTTTAAGAAGTTTATCCACCCAACAATAAAGTACTAACCAAATTGGAACTAATTTCCCCTGGTCCATGATTTCTAAAATCGTTTTTCCAAATTTATCTTTTCTTCTTGCCAACTTTCTTAAAATATCACCTGTATCTATATTCACTAAGGCGAATTTTTTCATTAATAATTCTGCCTGTGTGCCTTTTCCCGAACCAGAGCGTCCTAAAAAAATGATATTATGAGATTTCATATTCACGCATTATTAATTGAGCTTCTATTGTATCCATGACTTCTATAGCTACACTTACCATAATTAAGATTGAAGTACCTCCAATAGCAAAAGTGGTAACACCGGTAGTCTGCTGCATAATTATTGGAAGAATAGCGATCATGCCCAAGAATATAGCTCCAAAAAAAGTAACCTTATGGCTGGTGTTGACAAGGTATTGTGAAGTTATTTTGCCAGGCCGATAACCAGGAACAAAACCGCCTCTTTTTTGTAAGTTTTCAGCAATAGTTTCAGGATTAAAAGTAATGGTTGTATAAAAAAACGTAAATAGAACAACCAAACCAAAATAACAAGCAAGATAAATTAATGATTGTTGATTAAATCCTTGCAAAAAGAGAGCCATTTTAAGCATAAACGGACTTTGTGAATTTGCTAAAAACTGACTAATCATTTGAGGAAACATTAAAATAGAAAGAGCAAAAATAATAGGAATTACGCCAGCTTGATTGATTTTCAATGGTAAATATGTAGAAGCCCCCCCATAAATTTTTGTTCCACGCACTTGCTTTGCATAACTCACAGGAATCCTTCTTTCTCCCCTTGAAATAAATACCACTCCTACAATCATCAAAAGCGCAATAGCAAAAAACGCTATCATATTAGGAAGCCTTGTTGGGTCTGTGCTTATTATTGTTTGCATAATTTCACGTGGAAAACCTATAACAATACCTGTAAAAATTATTAAAGAAATTCCATTTCCCAATTTTTGTTCTGTTATCAATTCACCAATCCACATCAAAAATATTGAAGCCGTAGTAACTATAATAACACTTCTTATCAAATCAATAGGATTAGCAAAAACAATAACACCCTGCCTGCTTAATAAATTTAAAAAACCAAATCCCTGCAAAGCAGCTAAAGGAATCGTCAATAAACGGGAATATTGCATAAATTTTGCTCTTTCTTTATCAGTACCTTGGCTAAGCATCTCTTTTAAGGCAGGAAAAACCATGGTAAGAAGCTGCATTATAATAGAAGCTGTAATAAAAGGCCCGACACCGAGTAAAGCAATTGAAATATTTTTAAAAGCGCCTCCTGTAAAAACGTTAAAAAGCCCGAATATCTGATTAGCGCTGAGGAAAACCTGTAATTGCTCTCTGTCAACATTAGGCAATGGAATGGTAGCCATTATCCGAAAAATCACCAAGAGCAGTAAAATTATAATTACTTTTTTTCTTAAATCAGGCGTTCGTAATAGAGCTAAAAGATTTTTGAACATATTAAATTTATTTAATTTTAAAATCTATTTTTCCTCCGGCTTTTATAATTACCTCCTTTACTTTTTCAGAAACTAAACAATTTTTAATAATATATTTTTTGGATAAAGGTATTGCACCTAAAATTTTAATTGGACGAATTTCACCTTTTATTTTTTTTATCAAGCCTGCTTTCTTTAATTTATTAAGGTTAATAACGCCACCTTCAGGAAAAGCTTTTACTATATCATTCAATTTTATGGCTAAAGATTTCTTTTTTAAAGGATTAAAAGACACCCCGCGTCTTTTAGGAAACCTTAATATCATCTCTCTTATTTGAGGTTTTATCTTTGATCCAGCCCGGGATTTCTGACCTTTAATTCCTCGCCCAGAATAAGTCCCTCTCTTACCGCCTCTGCCGACTTTCCTTTTTTTTGATGATTTATTATTTGATCTTATCTGATGAATTTGCATAATTCTTTGTTTGTTGTTTTTTATCAATGGATTTTTCTTCATTAGATTTTTCTTTACTGACAAAACTCTTTAATTTAGAAAGAGCAAGAATAGTTACTCTGGCATTATTAATAGCATTAGTGCTGGAACTTAAAATTTTAGCATTAGCATTTGGGACATTAGCTAATTTTAATACAGTTCGCACTGCTCCGCCAGCTCTTATTCCTCTTCCTTTTTTGGCTGGCTTTATGATTACTCTTGAGGCTTTATATTTCGCTTTTACTTCATGTGGAATTGTTTCATTAATAATTGGAACAATAATGAGATTCTTTTTTGCATTATTATTTGCTTTTTGAATCGCCTGAGCCACATCTTTTCCTTTACTTATCCCGACACCAACTTGATGCTTGGATTTATTGCCAATTACCAACGTAGCTCGAAAACTTAAACGTTTTCCTCCTGCTACTACTCGAGTTACACGCGCAATATCTAAAAGACTCTCTTCAAATTCACTTTTATTTACCTTCGATCTTCTATTAAAAGCCATAATGGTTTAAAAATTAAAACTGTAATCCGTGTTTTCTGGCTTCATCAGCTAAAGTTTTCACTTGACCGTGATATTTAAATCCACCTCTGTCAAAAAGAATTTTCGTTATTTTTTTATCTTTTGCCCTCTTAGCTATTAATTCCCCAACTTTTTGAGCTAAATTAATTTTTTTATTATGAGCCAAAGGCGAATAACAAGGTTCTTGCGAAGCAAGGTTCTTATCTTTTTTTGAATCTTTGATTTCTAAATCTGAAGCAAAAACGAGTGTAAATCCCTTATCATCATTAATAATTTGAGCGTAAATATGCTTATTGGATTTAAAAATACAAAGACGGGGCCTATCTTTTGTTCCATGGATCTTTGCCCTTACTCTTCTATGCCTTTTTTCTCTTTGCTCTCTTTTGCTATTTTTATTCATTTACTCTTTTAATTAATTTAAGCAGTGGTTACCACCTTCTTACCCGCTTTTCGTAAAACTTTTTCCCCAACATAACGAACACCTTTTCCTTTATAAGGTTCCACAGGCCTTTGAAACTTTATTAGCGCGGCAAATTGTCCAACTTTTTCTTTTGAAATACCATTAATAGTGATTATATTTTTTTCCACTTTTACATCCAGTCCTTCGGGAACAGAAAGTATAATTGGATGACTATATCCTAATTTAAGATTCAAATTAGCTCCATCCATATCAGCGCGATAACCTACTCCATTAATCTCCAATTGTTTTTCAAATCCTTTATCTACCCCTATTATAAGATTATTAATTAATGCTCTTAAAGTCCCCCATTGGGCAGAAGTATCTTTTTTTTGCTCTAAAGGAATAACTAATAAGGCATTATCTTTAATATTAATTTTAAAACCATTTTTGATAATTAAAAAATCCTCACCCTTAGGACCCTTGGCTTTTAATTTGTTTTCTTCCAATACTACTTCAACTGAATCTGGAATATTAATTTCTTTTTTACCTATACGAGACATAATATATAAATTACCATATTTCTAATAAAATCTCCCCGCCGACATTTAATTTCTTTGATTCTTTATCAGAAAGAACTCCTTTTGGAGTTGACAAAACTTTTATGCCTAAACCTTTTTTAAAAAACCAAATATCTTTTGCGTGAACATATACGCGTCTTGATGGCTTAGAAACTCTCTTTAATTCAGAAATCTTTGGAGTTTTCTCTTCATCATATTTTAGAATTATTTCAATAAACTTTTTATTTTTTTTGTTTGTTTTATCTAACCCCTTGATATAATCACTTTTTGATAAAACATTTAAAATCTCCCATTTTATTTTTGAATAAGGGAAAACAACGGTTTCTTTTTTAACTGCTTGAGCATTACGTATTCTTGTTAACATGTCTGCTATAGGATCGGTCATAAGATATAAATTACTAAATTGTTCTATTGTTTATTGTTATTTGTTATTTACCTTTTACCAGCTTGCTTTTTTTATTCCAGGTATTTTTCCTTCTGAAGCTAACTCCCTAAAACATATACGGCAAAGGCCAAAATCTCTAATATAGCCTTTTTTTCTTCCGCAACGCCAACAACGCCGCACTATTCGTGAAGAGAACTTGGGTTTCTTTTTAGATCTTGCTATTACTGATTTTTTTGCCATAAAGGAAAACCTAATAGTTTATATAATTTCATTGACTGCTCTCTATTTTTTGTGCTTGTAACAAAGGTAATTTCCAAGCCAAATGAAGGAATATTTTGTATGCTTTCTGTCTCCGGAAAAACATTACATTCTTTAATACCATAATTTAAATTTCCAGTCTCGTCAATATTCTTTAAAGGGATTCCCCAAAAATCTCTAATCCTTG
This sequence comes from uncultured Candidatus Saccharibacteria bacterium, assembly GCA_964479005.1. Taxonomy (GTDB): domain Bacteria; phylum Patescibacteriota; class Minisyncoccia; order UBA6257; family UBA6257; genus DAOVIY01. The sequence goes on along the minus strand of CAYZJA010000001.1, from coordinate 109,486 downwards.
GAATGGTCAAACTAACAAATTTATAAATAAAATCCTCCATCCTCTTGCCTCTTAAAGTAACTTTCAAACCAATCGGCATTCCTTCTCTTGTTTTAAAGCTTGCAATAGATTTTTTTGCCGCCCTTACAGATGGTTTTTGGCCGGTAATTATTGCCAAAGCATCTGAAACCCTTTTAATTAATTCTTTGTTATTCTTAGAACCAGTAGTTAATCGACCTATGCCTATATTAACCACCACCTTTATAATTCTTGGTACTCTCAAATCATTATCAATATGATATTCTTTTTTCATTTCTGGAATTACTATTTTTTTAAATTGTTCTTTGTAAGAAAATTTCATAAACGTCATTAATACTTAGGAAATCTTTGAACCGCATTTTTTACAAACTCTGTATTTAGCGCCATCATCTTTAGTATAACTAATTCTTGTAGGTCGCTTACAATTAGGACAAATTAGCATAACATTAGCTCTATAAACAGGTCTCGGAACTGAAATCATTTGCCCTTTTTCACCTGCCTTTTTGGCTTTTTGAATCTTTTTTATTAAATTTAAAGCTTCAACAACCACCTTGCCATCTTTTGGCAAAACCTTTATCACTTTACCTGTCTTTCCTTTATCTTTGCCTTTTTTCATTAAAACTGTATCGCCTTTTTTAATATTCATAAATATAAATTATACTAATTCTGGGGCTAAACCCGCTATTTTACTATACCCTCTTTCTTTTATTTCGCGCGGCACAGGACCAAAAATACGATTACCCAAAGGTTCTTTTTTATCATTAACAAGAACCGCAGCGTTTTCATTAAAACGAATATAGCTTCCGTCTTTTCTCCTAAAAGCCTTTTTCTGACGCACGATTATGGCTTTTACTACCGCTTTTTTCTTCACTTCTCTACGAGGCTCAGCTATTTGAACAGAAGCAACAACAATATCGCCAATCTCAGCATATCTTCTTTTCGTTCCGCCTAATACTCGAAAACAACGGATTACTTTCGCGCCACTATTATCAATTACTTTTAATATTGTCTGCGGTTGAATCATCTTCTTTCTTATTATTTGTTATTTGTTCTTTATGTTTCACTTTCCATCTTTTCCCTTTAGATAGAGGCCTTGTTTCTTCAATCATTACTTTATCGCCTACACGACACTCATTCTTCTCATCATGGGCTTTAAAACGCTTGGTAATTTTATAGCGCTTCTTATATTTCGGATGCACTTTCAATCTGGAAACCTTAACTACAACAGTTTTATCCATCTTGTCTGATATAACTTCTCCTTTTAATATCCTTTTTTGTTTTTTAATTTGTTTTTCCATATAAGAACCTTGTTATTTGCTTTGCTCATAATAAGAACCTTGTTATTCGCCTTTGGCTCATAATAAGAACCTTGTTATTTGCTTTGCTCATAATAAGAACCTTGTTATTCGCCTTTGGCTCATAATTAGAGTTGATTTTCATTTTCTTCATTTAAAATAGTTAAAATTCTCGCAATGTTCTTTTTCAAAACACGAATGGTGCGTACGTTTTTAACTTTTCCGCTAGCCAAATTAAACCTCAATTCCCGTAATTTCTTTTGGGATTCAGACAGTAATTGATTTAATTCCTCTTCGGGTTTTAATCGTAATTCTTTTGCTTTTACCATAATTATTGTTTTCTAATAATTAAAGTTTTAATTGGTAATTTTGAATTAGCCAAACGAAAAGCTTCTTTCACTTTTTCATAAGAGATTCCGTCTAATTCAAAAAGAATTCTTCCGGGCCTTACTGGAAAAACGTAATGATCCACAGAACCCTTTCCTTTGCCCATTTTAGTTTCTGCCGCTTTTTTAGTAATAGGTTTATCAGGAAATACCCTCATCCAGATTTTTCCTTCTTTTCGCAAGGAACGGGCTATTGCCCGATAAGCTGATTCAATCTGTTGGGATGTTAACCAGGATTCTTCCATGGCCTTTAATCCAAAACTACCAAAAGAAAGTTCAATTCCCCTGGTTTCTACTTGGCGAAATCTCTTCCGACCTTTATGCATTTTTCTATGTTTTACTTTTTTTGGCAATAACATAAGAATTACTATTTATTAATATCTGAAAACTTTTCTCCTTTATAAATCCATACTTTTATTCCTATTGTTCCATAAGTACAACGCGCTTCAGTAAAACCATAATCAATATCTGCCCTAATAGTTGATAAGGGCAATTTTCCTTCTTTTAGCCATTCATTACGTGCAATCTCTGTTCCGTCTAACCTGCCTGAAAGCATAATTTTCACACCCAAGACCTCTTTACGCTGTATTACTTTGGTTATATATTGCTTTAGGACTCTTCTGTATGGCATTCTCTTTTCTATATCTTCAGCAATGCTTTGAGCTACAATCTCCCCAGATATTTCCGGATGTTTAACTTCTTCAATTGAAATATCAATACGCGATTTGATCTTTAATAACTTTGCTAATCCTTTTTGAATATCTTCTATGCCTTTACCCTGACGGCCAATCAATAATCCGGGACGAGCAGTTTTAATAATAATTTTAATATCACCGGCTTTTCTTTCAATATCCACGCTTTCTATCCTGCATGTTTTAGCTTTTTTATAAATAAATTCACGAATTTTATAATCCTGTTCCAATAATTTTGGGGATTCTTTTAAATTAAACCAACGGGAATGCCATCCCTTGTTAATACCTATCCTAAAAGATTTTGGATTAATTTTTTGACCCATATCAATATTTAAATTGCTTTACGACGAAATATTCTTTGTTTTTGAGCAGATCTCTTTATTATTTTTTCTTCTTTTTTAAACTCTGGTTTTTTTACAAAAGCGGAACTTTTTACTCGAGCTTTTTTCTCTTTTATCTCCTTCTCATGTTTAACATCTTTAACTTCTTTTTTTGTTTTAGTTTCCTTTTCTTTTATTTCCTTTAAGGTAAGAAAGATATGTGAGGTTCTTTTTCTTATTGGATAAGCTGCTCCACGCGCTCTAGGACGGAACCTCTTAAAAGCCGGCCCTTCATCTACTCTAATAGCCCTAATAAAAAGATTGTCTTTATCTAAATCAAAATTATGTTTAGCATTAGCTATAGCAGATCTTAATAATTTTAACAAAGGCTTGCTGCTTTTCTTAGAAATATGAAGCAAATTAGCTTCTGCGCTTTTAACAGATAGCCCTTTTATTAAATTTGTGAGTAATCGGACTTTCCGAGGACTAATTCTTAAATATTTTAAAGAGGCTTTAACTTCCATAATTTATTCTGCTAAATATTTATTTTTTTTCACTTTGCGCAGACGCTGATGTTTTTTCTGAAACCCTTGCTTTTGCTTCCAATTCTTTTTGCATTTTTCCACCATGTTTAAAAAACTTTCTTGTTAAAGAAAATTCCCCTAAATGATGCCCAACCATTTCTTCTCTTGTTTCTACCTCAATAAAATCTTTACCATTATGCACGGCGAAAACAAAACCAACCATTTCTGGTGTAATTATTGAATCTCTAGACCAAGTTTTAATAGGAGTTTTATCTCCTATCTTTATCTTGGAGAGTTTCTTTAACAATTTTGGATGAACGTATGGGCCTTTTTTTAGTGAACGAGACATAATATTATTTTTTACGTTTTTTCTTTCGCTTTTTTATAATAAACTTATTAGAATATTTTTTCTTCTTTCTTGTTTTTACGCCACCAGTAACTTTACCATAAATGCTTTTTGGCCTTTTTGTTCCTCTTTGCGTTTTTCCTTCTCCGCCACCATATGGATGATCTACAGGATTCATTGCCGTTCCTCTTACTTTGGGCCTTCTTCCCATATGACGCGCCCTTCCTGCTTTTCCAATGCTTACCATTCCATGTTCAACATTAGAAAGTTGCCCAATTGACGCATAGCAAACATCCAATATCTTCCTTATTTCTGATGAAGGCATTTTAAGATGGGTATGTTTTCCATCTTGGGTTATAACTTGCGCAGAAGATCCTGCTGACTTAGCTAGTCTTCCTCCAGCGCCTACTCTAATTTCTATATTATGTATCAAGCTTCCGACTGGAATATTTTTTAATTGCAATCTATTTCCTTTCTTAAAAGGCGTTTTTTCATCACAAATAATTTCATCCCCAACTTTCAAATTATGTGGAGATAAAATATAGCGCCAATCGCCGTCTTTATAAGATACCAATGAGATAAATGCAGAGCGGTAAGGATCATATTCTATGGTCTTTATTATTCCCGGAACTCCTTTTTTTTGCTCGCCAAAAACAATCTCTCTATGCAGTTTCTTGTTGCCGCCACCTTTATGCCGAACCGTTATTCTTCCTTTAGATCTCCCAACGCTTCTTTTTTTAGAAGAAGTTAGTCTTTTAAAAGGCTTTTCACTAGTTAAAACTGAATAATCAGAAACAGTATAGTGGCGACGAGATGGTGTTGTTGGTTTATATCTTTTTATCATATTCCTAATTCTATTTTTTGGCCTTTCTTTATGGTAACCATCATTTTTTTACTCCTGTTAAAATATCTTTTTTTCTGTCTCCATCTTTTAGGCTTAGCAGGGGTATTTATTACATTAATCTTGGTTACCTCCACATTGTAAATATTTTCTAAAAGTTTTTTTATTTCGTTTTTTGTCGCTCTAGGGCTAACTTTAAAAATATATTTATTTTCTTGCTCTCTTAAACTAGTAGACTTTTCGCTCAAATAAGGATTAATCAACAATGCCGAAGAGGATCCTTCTAAAACAATCTTCCCTTTTATTTCAACTTTCTTTTCTTCTGCTACTGGCTTTTTGGTTTTCTCTTTCTCAACCTTTTTTTCTTCGATTTTCTTATTTCGAGCATCACGAGAAACAAGGTTCTTTTGAGTAGAACGAAAAAGGTTCTTATTTTTAAAAATATTCAAAATACCCATAAATTTATTTACTTAATCTCTATCATTGGCAAAATATTTTTTGATATCACCAAATATTTATTATTTAATATTTCTATCAAATCAATATTCTCAGCATTCATAATTTTAATATAGGGTAGATTTTTCGCACTCTTTCGTAATACCTCATTTTTTGAGTCAATTAAAAACAAAACTTTTGGAAATTTCTTTTCTATTTTTAAAAGGCTTCTAAAAAATTTATCCATTTGGCTGGTTTTATGTTCCTTTAAATCGATATCCTCAATTATTTTAATCTCCCCATCTCTAAACTTCTGGGAAAGAACCATTTTAATAGCGTCCTTTTTTATCTTTTTATTTATCTTCTTTTTAAAATCTCTTTCTTTTGCTCTCGGACCAAATGTCACCCCACCTCCTTTCCATAAAGGAGAACGAATAGAGCCATGCCTGGCCCTTCCTGTCCCTTTTTGCCTCCATGGCTTTTTTCCTCCACCTCTCACTTCTGACCTGTCTTTACTAAAAGCTAATGGTTTTCGTCGATTGCTTAAAAGGCTTGTATAAACCTGGTGAACAAGATTATTATTAATCTTCTTACCAAAAATATCCTCAGATAACTCAATCTTTTTTAATGTCTTTCCTTTTAAATTGTAAATAGGCGCTTTCATATCTTTTATCCCATAACTTTTATTAATGAACCTCTTCTGCCGGGAATAGCTCCTTTCAAATAAAGAAGACCTTTTTCTGAATCAACTTTTATAACCTCTATTTTTTTTAATGTCAACTGATCCTGGCCCATTCTGCCCGCCATTTTTTTGCCCTTTACTACACGATGAAGCCCAGTAGCGCCAATTGATCCAGGCGCTCTCAATCTATCTTTTGTTCCGTGGCTTGCAGGAGAACCTCTAAATCCATGTCTTTTAACCACGCCCTGAAAGCCCTTTCCCTTACTTTTTCCTATTACTATTACTTTATCCCCTTCTTTAAAAATATCTACCTTAATTTCATCACCAACTTTGTAATCAGAAACCTTTCCATGAATTTCTGCTAGCCAAGAAAACTTTCCTAAATCCTTTAAGTGCCCGGCCAAAGCTTTTGTTTGATTTTTTTTATGCCCATAGCCAATCTGAATAGCTTCATAACCATCTTTATCTTCGGTTTTTATTTGTGTAATTTTAACAGGACCAGCCTCTAAAATAGTTACTGGAATAACTTTTTCTTCGCTATCAAAAACCTGCGACATTTTCAATTTTTTAGCTAATATAAATTTCATAAATTTGACATTGAAAAACTGGGCACTAGCCCAGTTTTCCTCAAGGTTACCGCTATAGACTAGCTGTGCTGATTTTACATCTTTATTTCTATATCTACTCCTGCCGGCAAATCTAAACTTGTAAGGGCTTCAATAATTTTCTGATTAGGATTAGGAATTTCTATCAATCTTTTATGAATCCTGATTTCAAACTGCTCCCTGGCATCCTTTTTAACAAAAGTAGCCCTATTCACTGTATAACGATGAATTTCGGTTGGCAAAGGGATTGGACCAATAGCTTCGCTGCCATATCTCATTACAGTCTCAATAATTTGCTGACAAGAGTTGTCAAGGATCCGATGATCATAGCCCTTTATTTTAATTCTAATCTTCTGTTGAATCTCGGTCTTAGAAGTAGGCACGATAAATTCTTTACTTTATAATTTTTGTAACAACTCCAGCACCTACAGTTCGTCCACCTTCTCTAATGGCAAAACGAGAAGTATCGTCTAACGCAACTGGAGCAATTAATTTAACTTTAAACTTTACATTATCGCCAGGCATAACCATTTCTACTCCTTCAGGAAGAGTAACTTCTCCTGTAACATCAGCTGTGCGAATAAAGAATTGGGGCTTATAGCCACTAAAGAACGGCGTATGCCTTCCGCCTTCTTCTTTGGCTAAGATATAAACCTCTGCTTCAAACTCTGTATGAGGAGTAATAGAACCTGGCTTAGCTAATACTTGGCCTCTCCTTATTTCTTCTTTCTTAGTTCCTCTTAATAGAACGCCTACGTTATCTCCAGCTTGGCTTTCATCAAGAGATTTATTAAACATTTCAAGGCCAGTCACAACAGTTTTTACTGTTGGATGATATCCTATAATTTCTACTTCATCATTGATATTAATTCTTCCTCTTTCAACTCTTCCAGTAGCTACAGTACCACGTCCTTCTATAGAGAATATATCTTCAATAGGCATAAGAAATGGTTTATCTGTATCCCTTACTGGATCAGGGAAATAAGAATCAAGCGCATCTATTAATTCAAATATTGGCTTTATTTCAGTATCATCAACAGATTTAGCATCCAATGCTTTTAAAGATGATCCCTTTATTATAGGAACATCATTTCCAGGATAACCATTCTTAGTTAAAAGTTCCCTTATCTCAGTTTCCACTAATTCCAATAATTCTTTATCCTGAACCATGTCTGTTTTATTCAAAAAGACTACCATTGCAGGAACTCCAACTTGACGAGCTAAAAGAATATGCTCAAATGTTTGCGGCATAGGGCCATCAGGAGCAGAAACTACTAGGATGGCGCCATCCATTTGCGCTGATCCAGTGACCATATTTTTAATATAATCAATATGTCCTGGACAATCGATATGAGCATAATGCCTTTTTTCAGTTTCATACTCGGAATGATGAACGTTAATGGTAATACCACGGGCTTTTTCTTCAGGAGCCTTATCAATTTCAGCAACATTAAGGGCCTTCTTCGCTAAACCTTTCAGGTGAAGCGCATGTGAAATAGCTGCTGTTAAGGTAGTTTTACCATGATCAATATGACCAATGGTTCCTACATTCATATGTGTTTTTCCACGAACAAATTTCTCTTTTTCTGCCATGTTTTTTAATTTTAATTTTTATTATTTTTATTGTTTTTTTTATTTTTCTCCGCCTTCACTGACTGGTAAATGGCGGATTACCTTTGTATCTACAATATTAAGGCATAACTAATTCATTGTCAAGCCGCAGACTGTTTACCCATTATCTCCTCGGTTATATTAGAAGGAACTTCTTTATAGCAGAAGAACTCCATGGTAAACGTACCTCTGCCTTCAGTCATAGAACGTAATTTTGTAGCAAAACCAAACATTTCAGCTAAAGGAACTTTAGCGTCAATTACTTTCATGACCCCTCTATCATGCATGCTTTCTACAAGGCCTCTTTTAGAACTCAAATCACCCACAACATCACCTAAGAATTTTTCAGGCACCACAACTTCTAATTTCATTATTGGCTCTAAAAGAACGGGATTAGCTCTTTTTGCTCCATCTTGAAAAGCCATAGAACCAGCAATCTTGAAAGCAAAATCTGAAGAATCCACATCATGGAAAGATCCATCATAAAGCGCAACTCTTACATCAGACATTGGATAACCCGCTAAAATACCTTTTTCCAAAGCTTGTTCTATTCCCTTTCGTACTGCAGGAATAAATTCTTTAGGAATATCTCCACCTTTAATACTATCAACAAATTCAAACCCCTTTCCTCTTTCTAATGGCTCTAATCTCAATACAACATGGCCATATTGGCCGCGTCCCCCAGATTGCCGAATATACTTACCTTCACTTTCAACAATTTTCTTAATTGTTTCTCTATAAGCCACTTGAGGCTTTCCAGTGTCCACTTTAAGATTAAACTCTCTTTTCATTCTATCTACCAAGATTTCCAAATGAAGTTCACCCATTCCCGATATGATTGTTTCTGAAGTTTCTTCATCAGTTTTTACTTGAAAAGTTGGATCTTCTTCAGCTAATTTTTTTAATACCAAAGACATTTTTTCCTGGTCAGATTTTGTCTGTGGCTCTACTTTTATTGAAATAACAGGTTCTGGGAAAAAAATCTTTTCTAAAATGACAGGTGAATTAATATCACACAAAGTGTCACCTGTTCCTGTATCTTTTAATCCAACTGTAGCCGCTATGTCACCTGCTCGTATCACATCTAATTCTTCACGGCGATTAGAATGCATTTGCAATAATCTTCCAATCCTTTCTTGGCTTGATTTAGTGGCATTAAGAACATAATTGCCTTTTTTAAACACTCCAGAATAAACCCGGAAAAAACTTAATGTACCAACATAAGGATCATTCGCTACCTTAAATACCAAAGCAGCAAAAGGTTTTTTATCATCTGGAGGACAAATGACTTTTTCTCCGGTTTTAGGATGAATTCCTTCAACAGCTGGAACATCTTTAGGAGAAGGCAAATATTCTACAATCGCGTCAATAAGAAGCTGCACTCCTTTGTTTTTAAAAGAAGCGCCGCAAAGAACAGGAACTATATCCCCTTTAATAGTAATCTTTCTCAATATCTCTCTTATCTTTTCCTCTGTTGGCTCTTTGCCTTCTAAATATTCGCCTAATAATTTTTCGTCCTGCTCCACTACTTTTTCTATCAATAATTTTCTATATTCTTTGGCTTTATCCAGTAAATCTGAAGGGATTTCTTTTGTGATTATATTCTCACCTTTTTCACCTTCAAAATACACAGCTTTCATTGTAATTAAATCAGCAATCCCTTCAAATTTATCTTCAGCTCCAATAGGTATATTAATTGGTTGGGCATTTGGAGTTAATCTTTCATAAATAGATTTTAGTCCTTTATAAAAATCAGCGCCTATTCTATCCATTTTATTAATAAAACACATCCTCGGAACATTATATTTATCAGCTTGATGCCAAACTGTTTCAGATTGAGATTCCACACCAGCTACTCCATCAAAAATGACTACTGCGCCATCAAGCACCCTTAAAGATCGCTGCACTTCAGCAGTAAAATCAATATGCCCTGGAGTATCAATAATATTTATTCGATGTTCATAATTAGAATCTTGATTTCTATATGAAGGAATCCAAAAACAAGTAGTGGCGGCAGAAGTAATGGTAATGCCTCTTTCTCTCTCTTGGTCCATCCAATCCATCACAGTATCTCCGTCATCTATATTTCCTATTTTATGGGATATTCCAGTATAAAATAAAACGCGCTCAGTAGTGGTAGTCTTACCAGCGTCAATGTGAGCTATAAAACCAATGTCCCTTATTTTATCTATAGGATATATTTTAGTCATGATATTAAATTTAGAAACGAAAACGAGCAAAAGCGCGATTTGCCTCAGCCATACGATGAATATCTAATTTTTTCTTTATAGCTGCTCCCTCGTTTTTCGAAGCCAGAATTAATTCTTCTGCTAATCTTTCTGCCATTGTTTTTCCTTTTTTAGCCCGGGCCATATTAATAATCCAACGGCAAGCTAATGTGGTTTTTCTATATTCAGGAACCGCTTGAGGAACTTGATAATTAGCGCCTCCTATTCTTCTGCTTTTAACTTCTAATTCTGGTGAAACATTTTTAATAGCTAAATCAAAAATACTCAATGGATCTTGCTTAGTTTGTTTTTTAATATTTTCCATTGTGTTATAAAGAACTCTCTGCGCCACTGACTTTTTTCCATCTTTCATTAAATAATTAATAAAACGCGTCGCTAAAGCGCTTTTATAAATTAAATCTGGTTCATATTCTTTTTCTTGTCTATGTTTTCTCCTCATAATAGATGCTTATTCTTTTGCTTTTTTTGTTCCATATTTACTTCTTTGCTGTTTTCTTCCATCTACTCCAGAAATATCATGTTTGCCACGAACTACATGATAACGAACTCCTGGCAAATCTTTTACTCTTCCACCTCTTACTAAGACTATTGAGTGCTCCTGTAAATTATGCCCTATTCCTGGAATATATGCGGTAACTTCCATGCCATTGCTTAATTTCACTCTAGCTACTTTTCGTAAAGCGGAGTTTGGCTTTTTTGGAGTTGCTGTAAAAACTTTTAAGCAAACACCTTTTTTAAAAGAAGATGGATGATTGCTTGGCCTATTTTTTATAGTATCAAAAGAAAAAGACAGAGCAACTGATTTGCTCTTCTTCACAATTGATTTTCTCCCTTTTTTAATTAATTGATGTAAAGTAGGCATAACAAAAAATAGTTTAGCAAATAAGGCATTTTATGTCAATCAGCCCAATGGGATTCCAGTTAAAATCAAGAATAATAACTTAATAATGGGAAAGATAATCGCCCCTGCAAACATAATAAAAAGAAACAAAACAATGATGCCATATCGGTGAAGAAAGATTTCTAATTCACGGGATGGAAAAAAATAAAATAATATTTTTGAACCATCTAATGGAGGGATCGGTAGTAAATTAAATATACCTAAAATTAAATTAATCTTTACTATAACTATCAAAAACGGCAAAAGCGATACAAACGAAGAAGTTATAATTATTATTCTAATAATCAATCCAAAAATAAGAGCCAAGCAAAAATTGGACATTGGTCCGGCAAAAGCCAATATAGCTGAATCACGACGCGGCATTTTAAGATTCAATGGATTATAAGGAACAGGTTTAGCCCAACCAAATATAAATCCTGATTTCATTAAAACTAGCATCAAAGGAACAAGAACAGACCCAATCGGATCTAAATGTTTTAATGGGTTTAATGTTAAACGTCCCATTTTTTCTGCTGTGTCGTCGCCCAAACGTAAAGCAGCCAATCCATGAGAAACTTCATGAACAACAACAGAAAATAAAAGAATTATAAGCTGAAAAATCAAAGGAACTTCTGCAAACATAAATTTAATAATTAAAATATACTTATTTTATTGTATCATTCTTTTATCTTTTTTAAAAACAATAGCAGGCATGATAAACATACCTGCTATCTTTATTTCTATTAATGATTAATTTCCTAAATCAGCATGAAGATGTAGTAAGTTAAAACCAACAAAACTACACCAAATACTCTTAAAAAAACATCTGAGATACTAGTGAAATAATTTAACATGCGATTCATTTTGCTTTTTGGCAAAAGTAACGTAAATAATCCTTTAATACCTGCCCAAACTGCTAAAATCTGAATAGGTAAAGGAGTGCTTAGTGAATTCGCAGACTGCCAAAGCAAAACAGCAATTATTAGAGCTATTATTCCCCATACCCAATAAGGACCGCTATGAGTAAACTTTAAGGCTAAACCTATTGCTTTTCTAGGAGCAAAAAGCATAAGAATCCCAAAAATTCCCCATACAGCCACAAGAAAATAAAGTATCCAAATCATATTTTTATTTTTTTAAAATTATCGACCTTCTATATATTATTATACTACCTTATGATATGTTATACAATTCCAATTTTTGCAAAGCGTGCTTAGCTAAAATTAACCTTTGTTCGCTATCAGTATAAAAAATACAAAGAGTATCTTTCTTTTTTACTTTTTCTCCAATAGATTTATTTAAATAAATCCCTGCCTCTTGAGTCAAAGGCGTACCTAATAATCCACAAATCTTGTTCAGATTTTTATTATGAATAGACTTAACTAAACCATTTTGAGAAGATTTCAATTCATAAGTGACTTTACCCAAAGGAAGCTCTTCAGAATCAATATTTGAATTCCCTCCCTGTTCTTTTATAATCTCTTGCATTTTTTTAAAAGCATTCTTTGATCGCAAACTCTCCTCGGCTAATTTTTTCCCATTTCTTTTTTTTGCTTTCCCAACTAATTCTAATAAATATCCTGATAATAATATGGCCTTTTTCTCTAAATCTTTTGGCCTGTTTTCTTTTTGTTGCAAAACTCTCAATACATCTCTTGCTTCCAAACAAGGACCAACACCTTTTCCTATAGGGCCCATCGTTTTTTGAGAAACAATTTTAATTTTAATATTAAATCTTTTTGCTAAATACAAGAATAAATTTTTAACAAACTGAATATCTTTTACACTTGAAATTTTTGCGGTGGGGCCAATCGGCATATCTATAACCAAATGATTAATTCCAGTGGCTACTTGTTTAGACATAATACTAGCAACCATTTTAGAATAAGGTTCTAATCCTAATCGACGAGTAATTTTAATAAACCTATCATCAGCAGGAGCTAATTTTAAAGCCCCTCCCCAAATTAAACAAGCATTCGTTTTTTTAACAATCTTTTTTATTTTATCTAAAGAAAAACTCACTGGCGCCAACACTTCCATTGTATCTGCCGTCCCTGCTGCGGAAGTTATTGCTCTGGAAGAAGTCTTTGGGATTGTAATTCCATGACTTGCCACAATGGCAACTATTATGGGGCTTACGCGATTACCTGGAATTCCTCCGATAGAATGTTTATCAGCCGCAACTTTTCCAAATTTCATCATTTCCCCTGTTTCACTAATAGCTTTGGTTAAATAATAAATCTCCTCTTTTGAAAAGTTTTTTTCATCAAAAGCAGAAGCAATAAAAAAAGATAATTCTAAATCATTAATTCTATGCTTAGCTATATCTGAAACCAAGGAATGCATTTCCTTATAAGACAATTTCTTTCTATTTAGCTTTTTGTGAATAATTTTAAGAGAAGGCGCATGGCCTGCGAGTTTTAATTCCAAAAATTCCCCTTGTTTAATTTTGTACCTGTTTGTTATATCTCGAAAAACTCCAATTTCTCCCTTTTTTACCAAAGATTCTGTAGTATCTACTGCGATTTCTGTTTGCTTTTCTTCCCATTTAACAACTAATTCATCGCCTGGCCTAATGCCAAAACGCCGACCATCTTTTTCATTAATAATAACAATCCAAGGATGCCCTGTTTTAATATCTAAATATTTAACTTTGAGAAAAAAAATACCGTTTGTTTTTGAATTTTTAGAATTGTTTTTCTTTTTCATCTTTTTTAAACTAATTTATTTTCTAAAATATATTTTGCTATCGGCTTGGTAATATCAACTGAAAAACAAGAGTTTTCTAAAGTATTTGTAAATACAATCTTCTTAGGATTTATTTTACTCAATTGTTCTATTGCTTTGTCCCCAAATATGGAATGAATAAAGGCAAAGCTAATTGTTTTGGCTTTAAGTTCTTTCGCTATCTCGGCCGCTTGTAAAATAGTTCTGCCAGTTGAAACAATATCGTCTACGATAATAACATCTTTATTTGTGAAGTCACAATTTTTATCATAAGAAAAATCTATCTTTCCTGTCTTAATATCTCTTGTTTTCTGAAAAATCACTTTTTGCGCGGAAAATCTTTTACAGAAATCATTAACAAATGCTTCAGACTCTTTATCTGGGCCTATAACCACTGAATTAGAAGGGGAAAAATCTTCAAATTCTTCTGCCAAATCCTGAAAAAGAAAGACGTTGTGGCTTGAAATTTTAAATAAATCTCCAATTTTTTTTCTATGTTCATGCATATTACATGTAATAAAAACATCTGCATTTTTTTCTATTAATTCAGAAATGTACAAAGAGGAAAGAGATTCACCTTCTTGGAAAATAGAATCTTGGCGAGCATAAGGAAAATAAGGCATGATACATATTATTTCTTGCGCAAGATCTTTTAGCTTTCTTAATAATAAAAAATACTTAATTAAATAAGTATTAATGTCTTCGTTTTGTTTTTTCTGAAAAATTAAAATAGCTTTATTAGCTTTTTTCTCTTTTTCTAAACGGGGCTGTACTTCACCATCAGGAAAAACCCTGTCTTCTATTAAAATGAAATCTAAGTTCAGTTGCCTGGCTAATTTTTTAGCTAACTCATCTCCTATTACCAAATTTTCCATAAATATAGAATTCTATTTAAATAATCTATCGTTGTATATCTTCAAGGCCTTTTTTCTTCTTTGTTTTACCTATAAATCTCAGCACATAGATACTAGCAAAAGCTAATGCAACGCTTACCAAAATTGCGTAAATAAACTTAGCTAAAATAGTGTCTTTACTCATCGGGAATAAATATTCTACCAAGGCTATGGATAAATCCCTCCAAGCTAAACCAGCCACAAAACCAAAGGCTGCAATAATATAGCCTACTGTTATCTTTCTCAGATCTCTTTCTACTCTGTTTTTTTCATCCTCTAATGTCCTTACTTTTTGCTTAAGTTTATATAATTGCTTCAAATTATACATGATTTTAATTTATTATTACTGTAAATTCTCCTTTTATTTTATCATCTTTTACCTTTTTTATCACTTCATTAATCGTTCCTCTGTAAATCGTCTCAAATTTTTTAGTTAATTCCCGACAAGCGATTACTTGTAAATTAAGATTAAGTTTTTGAGATTTATTACCAATCTCTTCTAATGTTTTAATAATTCTATGAGGTGATTCATAGAAAACAACTGGGTGTTTTATTTTTAATAATTCTTCAAAGAATTTATTTCTTTTTTTCTTATGTGGAGGAAATCCTAAAAAAGTGAATCTATCCATTGGAAAACCGGAAATAGAGGCAGCAGTTATTAAAGCTGAACAGCCAGGTATTGGAATAATTGTTAAATTAATATTTTTCTTAACAAGAAAATCTATTAATTTATTTCCCGGATCAGAAATCCCAGGAGTACCAGAATCAGAAACTAATGCTAAGTTCTTTCCTTCTTCTAATAAATCTGCTATATGATTTACTTTTTTTAATTGCGAATGTTGATGATAACTTAAAACTGGAGTTTTGATATCATAACGCAATAATAACTTCCTTGTTACTCTCGTATCCTCGCATAATATTATATCAACTTCTTTCAAGATACGAAGCGCTCGCAAAGAAATATCTTCTAAATTCCCTATCGGCGTGGCAACAATAAATAAATTTGCCATTTTGTTTTAATTTTAAAGTAATTTAAAGTTATTAATTATTAAACCAAATTTATAGCCTAAAAACTTTGCCGCTTTTCGACAATAAACCATTCTATCTGTAAAAATTTCAAAGTATTCAATTATTGGTACAAAGCCAGTATCAATTTTAAGAATTAAAGTAATTAATTTTTTCTTTTTGTTAATTCTTACTCTTGATATTTTTGTGGCAAAATTAACCCTATCATGTATATCCTTTTTTATTTTCTTAGGTTTTTTATTAACCACCCTTGAACGGCGCACATCTGTTTTATCAGCTAAAACAAGTATCGCAGTAATAATGTTGGAAAAATTCATTTCGTCTTTATCATGATTGGAAATTGCATTCATGATTATTGCTAATTCCTCTGGAGTAAAATCCTGATTAAAAGTCTGATGGAATAATAAAGCTCCAAAATAATGATGATGGCTTCTGCTTAAAAAATTCCCCATATCATGACAAAAACCGGCAATAGCTGCTATTTCTTGCTTTTGTTTTGAAAAACCAAGTTCTTTAGCAATTGTTCTCGCTCGAGTAGCAACAATCTTGGCATGAGACAAACTATGCTCTGTATAACCTACTGCCGCTAAAGCTTCATCTGACTGTTTGATAAATTCTAATATCTGCGGATTCTTTTTAACTTGATTTAAACTAATCATATTAATTAATACTTTATCTTTTTTAATTATTTCTATATTTTATTATACCATCAAAAAGCGCAAAAAAAAATGCCGCTGCCCATTGATATATAGCAAGCTACATATCTCAAAACAACGGCATCTTTAGTATAGCAAAGAAAAATAATTTGTCAACCCCCACACCAAATAAGGACAAATGCCAAAGGCATAAATTTAGTAAAGCTAGTCCTTGTTAATGAAAAAGACGTTCAGTTCTAAACCAAACGCCTCTTTATATATTGAAAAGTTGACAATTTTATCTTCATTCATCTTCATTTTAATTCTGCTGAAAGTATGTTACAATCCATCCTCCATCGACAGCTTCATCAACTTCAGTAATAGGAGGTGGAGGCGGAATGTATCCTATATAATATTTATATGTGACGCCACCTTCTATAAAATAATATGGCCCCAGAGTAGAAATACCTATACTACTAGTACCTTCACTTCCTCCACTATCACTAGCTTCATCTACCGGCACCCACTCACCTACAACTACAATATCCTTATGAGTCAGATATTGTATTTGTGCCTGAGTAAGCGTTGTTTGTTCTTGTAGTACATAGGTTCTTCCGGAAATCCCAGTGAAGGTATCTCCTACCTCAGCATCAACAATCTGCGCACACGATGTTTGATCATCCTCATCTATATAGGTTACAAATTCTACTTTCATTATACCCTCTTTTGTATCATACCAATATTGGTATGATACCTCTATGCCTAATTTACTTATCAAAATAGTTTCAGGTATCTCGTGTTCAGAATCTAGGGCAGTATACATACTCTCTACAGGAAAAACAAGGATCATTAAAGCAAAAGCCACCAAAACAATCATCATTAGTATTAATAATAACTTTTTCATTTTCAATACCTCCTTTTTATATTCTAATCTTTCTTATATTTTAATCTTTTTTATCTTTTAAAATGTAAAGGTGCAACTCAATCTTCTCCATAACTACCCCGATTATATATCCTTTTCCTTGTTTTGTCAAGCTATCTTATTAAAATTTCAATTACGACAAAAGCAACATAAAGTAAAAGCAGAATTATCGCCTCTTTCTTTGTAATCTTTCTATATCTTCTTGTAAAGATATAAAAAGTTACTGCTGAAATTATCAAAAAAACTCTTGCAACAGCAAAAGGCGTAAAACTGGGAATTACAATCGGACTAATCAAAGCGACTGTGCCTAAAACCAAAGTAGCAGGCATAATAACAGCGCCCATTAAATTTCCTAAAATCATTTCTGTTTTCCCAGCTTTAGCCGACGCAACAGCAAAACGAATTTCCGGCAAAGTATTACCTAATCCTACAATTAAAATCCCAATAATAGGCAAGGAAATATTCAAAGCCACAGCAAAAAATTTAGCGCTTTGTACCATGCCCTCTGCTGCTAATAAAAGCAAAATAAAAGACAAAAGAATTAACCCAATATCTTTTATAAAAACCTTGAATTCTTTTAAAATACTTGGCATTTGTTTTTCTTCATCTCCGGAAAATTCTCTGAATCTTTCTTTATTTAAAACGAGCCAAAAGATATAAAAAACAAAAACGAAAAGTAGTATTAATCCATCACCTCTTGCCAATACGCCGTCCCATATTAAAAGCAGGGGTAAAATGGCGACAAAAGTCGTAAAAAGAGCGCTTCTCTCTAAAATCTTGCCCTTGGTAGGAATAGCATTGCCACCAATTAAAACAGCTAAAGCCACAGCCAATGTTAAATCAATTAAATTACCTCCAACAATATCACCAAAAGAGAGTTGCGGAACTTTATGAAGAGCTGAACTGATTCCTACAAAAAGATTTGGCAAAGACCCTGCAAAAGCCATAACGAAAAAAGCAATGATAAATTCCCTCCAACGTAAAAATCTACCAATTCTTTTTAACCCATCAATGAGCCAATTGCCTGAAAAATAAAGTGCAACGCAAGAGGTTATAAAAATTAAGCTATATATTATAAACATATTTAATATTTTCAGATCTATTATATCTTATCAATTTTTTGACAAAGAAAAAAGGCGGTATCAGATTAGTTCCTTTTTCCTGACTAACCTGACACCGCCGATTAATTAAGAGTCCTCGCTTCTTCAATTACAACTTATTTAATTGTTGCGGTAATTGCTACATTCTAGCTAGTTTATCAATATTGAGATATTTCTTTAGGTTATCTGGATAACCCTATTATCTCATAAAACTCTATCTTAGAGCTTTTAATAAAACCAAGGACTCTCTGTATTCTCAATTTATTCTCAAAATGTACTACATTTATGTTAGCATAGTTCCTTGCTCTTGTCAAGTAGTTCTAAGATTCCCCTCTCTATTGAATTTTTAGTTTCTTTTAGGCTAACGGTTATTACTGGAATCTCAGGATATTTTTCCTAAAGCATGCCAGTTGACATCTATCTTGGTTAATTGTATAGTTTTATAAATAATTAATAATCACTTTAGGAGGTGATAGAAATGAAATCAAGCTCTTTGAAAATTGTTTATGCTTGGATTTATCAAGTCTACGGATTATTGTGCTTTTTACTTTCTCTAATTTTCTTCGGAGTGCGGGTATATGGTCAAAAGAAAATCTCTCTCTGGCAAAAACGGAATAATCTCGGTTCTATTTTTGTAGCTCGCCACTTCGGTTGTTGGGATCCGGTTTTTCTGGCAGCTGCTTTTTGGAAACTTCAGTTTCGACATATCTTTCTGTATAGCACAACAAGATATGTTGCTAAAGATAACTTAAGAACGCTTTTCAAATGCCTTTGTTTAAGCCCTTATATTATCTTTATCAATCAAAAAAATACAAAAAGGGACACTATTAGAGAAATGATCAGTCTTATAAAGCAGGGTGTCAGTATAGTTATCTTCCCTGAGGGAACAGTAGTCCCAAAAGACAAAAGAGTCGGGGGATTAGTTAGTCTGGTTATCGAACAAACAGAAAAAACAACTAATCAAAAAATCGCTGTTTTCCCTCTCAGAATTGAAGCGGAAGGTCCTTATGGAAAACCAGATGGGGATTGGATTGGTTACTTACTCCGAAAAGTAAGAATTAAAGTAAAAATTGGTGACCATATTTCTCTTGAGGATTTGGAAAAAATGCTTGATAATAAAGAAAGCAAAAAGGAAACAAGAGAAGCCATAATTGAAGAACTCTTAAACATGGCAGACAAAATTTAAAATCCTCTTATTTCTACAAAAAAGGAATGAGAGGATTTTTATTTTAAATACTTTTTATCTTTTAATTCTTTTGGTAAATATTCTTGATTTTCTTTGTAATCATAATCAGGGCTATATTTATATCCTTTACCATATTTTAAATCCTCCATTAATTTTGTCGGGGCATTACGAATATGCAAAGGCACTGGCAAATTTCCATATTTCCTCACATCTTCAGCGGCCTTTTTATAAGCAACGTATAAATCATTTGATTTTTTACATTTAGCCATATAAACAACTGCCTGGGCTAATATAACATTACATTCTGGCATTCCTATAAAATGACAAGCCTGATAAGCAGTAACAGCTTGTTGTAATGCCTGAGAATTAGATAAACCTATATCTTCTGAAGCAAACCGTACAATTCTTCTAGCTACATACAAAGGGTCCTCACCTGCTTCCAACATTCTTGCTAACCAATACAAAGCGGCATTAGCATCAGATCCACGCATTGATTTGTGTAATGCTGAAATTATATTATAATGTTCTTCACCATTTTTATCATAAAACAAATTGGATTTCTGAAAAGCGTCTTTTACAAGATCTAATGTGATTTCATTTGAAATAGAAGACGCATATTCAAGAACATTAAGAGCAATTCTAGCATCCCCATTGCTCATCTCTGAAATAGTATCAATTATTTCATTATCTATTTTTATGCCTAATTTGCCTAATCCTTTTTTCTTATCTTTCAGCGCTCTTTTAATAATCTCTGAAATCTGAGATTTATTGAGCTGTTTTAAAACAAAAACCCTACAACGGGAAAGTAATGCCCCTATAACTTCAAAACTGGGATTTTCTGTTGTAGCCCCAATAAGTATTATCAATCCTTGTTCAATATGAGGAAGCAATGCGTCCTGCTGAGCTTTATTCCAACGATGAATTTCATCAATAAATAAAATTGTCCTTTTTCCTAATTTTTTGTTTTCTTCTGCCTGTTTTACAGTTTCTCTTAAATCTTTTATTCCGCTGGAAACAGCGCTCATCCGTCTAAATTCAGATTTAGTTTGTTTGACAATAATATAAGCCAAGGTGGTTTTACCACTTCCTGGAGGTCCCCAAAAAATCATTGAAGGGACTTTATCAGATTCAATTGCCTGCCTTAATAGTTTTCCTTCCCCAACAAGTTCTTCCTGACCTAAAAAATCACCCAGAGAGTCTGGTCTCATTCTATCAGCCAATGGCTTGTTTTTATCTACAAAATCCATATTTTAATTGTTATTTCCGACCTTTTGCTTTTTTCTTAATTGGCTTTATTCCAAATTTATGCCTTTTCCCACTTAAACGAGGCGGACGGCGCAACGGCGTATGCACTTTTCTTCTAATTTTAATCTCCTTTTTCATAAATTTATTTAATTTCTGATATTGTAAAAACTTTATTTGTGTGCCTAAATCCTTTAATCAATCTTATATCTGATTCTGGAATTTCAAAATATTCTGCCAGAACTTTAATTGCTTCTTTATTTGCCTGACCTTGCAATGGCTTTACTTTTACTCTTACTTCAAAACTATCTTCAGTTTTTTTAATTATTCCTCGCTTCTTTGAATGCGAGAAAACTTTAACTTTAATTAGCATTTGATATATTTAAGGTTGTAAAATATCTTCAATACGACCATTAATAGAAATTATAACATCATTAATTTCAGAAGATTGTACTAGAGTTCCAGTAATTTGAGAACGAATAGCCATTACCCGACAAGACCCTCCTACTTGAAATTCTAATTGTTCATCAAAATCAACTCTAGCTACATTATTTTTTACAATCAAATTATTAATATTCACGCCAGAATTAATATTAGTTAAATATCCTTTTTCTTGTTCCTCTACAGTTGGACCTTTTAAAAGTTCTTCTAATGCTTGAATTATTGCTTTGCTTTTAAGAACCTGCCTTTCTACAGAATAAACTTTCTCGCAATTTAGAACTTCTGGATCTTCTTTAATATTTCCAAAAAATATCTTTACTGTCATGGTTTTTTCTTGTCCAATAATAAAATACCCAATAACTCCTACTAAGACCAATATCAGAATAACTATTGAACCAATTAAAAGATTTTGTTTTTTCATATTTTCTAAAACAATGTTCCGTTTTTAGATTCTATTGTTTTAGATTTTACTGATTCAACATAGTTACAATAATCACAATCAGCGTCTGCTTTTGGAATTTTATCATTATTCAAACATTTATGAATATCAGAAATAGTTTTTTCTATCCAAGAATCATCACCTTTATATGCTATTAAAGTGACATCAAATTCCAATTTATTATCAAAAACTTTTACATCTGTTTTACCGTTACAATAAACAAAATATCCAGTATCAGAAACTTTAAATCCGTTTTTTCTAAACAACCACTGATATATTTCCATTTGTCTTTTATAGCTAATCTGCCAATCAGCGTCTAAACTCACTTCTCCGTTCTTTGATGTTGCCTTGTAATCAACAATAATTAATTCTCCTTTAGAATTTACCCAAATATCATCAATGCCACCAGTAATTAATAAATCTGTTGGTTTGTGGAGATAAGTTATTCCCCTTGTTCTTGCATCACGCCATTCTTCAAGCTTTTCATGTTTAAAAGGAACAGCATCAACCTTATAAGTTTCCATAAAAGGATGTTTTGCGCCTTTAGCGCGATAAATATCAAATTCCTGTTTTAGTAAAGTATCAACAGCGCTATTTAAAGCAAATGGAAATCCTGGCGGCCGCGCGACTCCCAATTTTCTGTCCAAATAAAAACATCGCGGACATTGCAAAAACAAATCAATTTTTGACCGCGAAATTTTAAACGGCTCTTTTGAAGCAGAATCATATAATCCATGCGTTCTTTGTGAATTGTAATATTGGGACATATACAAATCTTTCTTTTATTACTATACCATATCTTCCTTATCTGACGAAGATTTTTTTATCATTCTTTTAATCGCCATCCTTCTACCAACAAAAACTCCTAACATTCCAATAATAAACAAGAATAAATATTTTATAAAATCATTTTTCATATTTTTTTGTTAATTAAATATAACTACCAATGTTAAAATTACAATATGTAAAATTTGGTCAGTTCCAATCAACAATATCCTCCAAAGAGATTCGGGTGTGTCTTTTTTGGTGATTCCCTTAAAACTTTCTAACAACCATACCTCAAATTTCCGTCTGTCAAAAACAACATGAGAAACAAACAATAAAATTAACCAAATTAAATTAATTTTATATATCAAAAACACTGGAATAAAACCTATTGTATAAACTGCGCAATGAAAAAATAAAGGCAACCATTTTTTAGATTTATTCATCGCCTCCCACTTCCATTGAAATATCCAATCTACTAGAACGTGGGTAATCAATAATGCTTCAAAAATTGTTAATTTAAGCATAATATTTTTCAATTGTTATTTTGAATGAAATGAAAAACAAGGTTCTGCGAAGCAGGTTCTTATTTTGAATATCGGCTAGAACTGGATTCTCCGCCATCCACTGAATATATTCCACCAGTTACATAACCTGCTTCATCTGAAGCCAAAAAGACTGCCACATTTGCAACATCTTGAGGTTTTCCAATTCTTCTCATGGGATTTAACTCAGCATACTTATGAATCGCTTCATCAGAAGAAAGAACTCTTCTCAATAATGGAGTATCTATAGGTCCTGGTAATATCACATTTACTCTTATTCCTTCTGCAGCATATTCCTGAGCCATACATTTAGTAAGCATTATTATCGCTGCTTTAGATGAACAATAAGCTGGAGATCCTGGCTCAGGTGCAATTCCAATGGCAGAAGAAATATTGATAATATTTCCTTTGTTTTTTCTAACCAAAGGAAGCGCGTATTTAGAAATCAAATATGCTCCTTTAAAGTTTACATCCATCATTTTGTCTAATTGTTCGCCTGATGTTTCTTCAACAGATGCTTGAAAATAAATTCCAGCGTTATTAACAACAATATCTAATTCTTCAATTTTCTCAAACGCTTTTCTGATTTGTTCCTCTTTACTTATATCAACTTTATAAAAATTCACATCATAATCTGGTTTTACAATATCAAAGATTATAACCTTTGCTCCTTCATCTAAAAATCTCTGGGCAATAGCTTTTCCAATGCCATTTGAACCGCCTGTTACTAAAGCTACTTTTTTATCTAATTTCATATTTTTATTAATTATCTTTTTAAATTTAAAAATTAAGTATTTATAAGATTTATGATTATTTTAATCAAAATATCTTTTTCTTTAGAATCACTTACTGCAACCAAGAGAGCTAAAGCAACTAAAGCATTATCATTTATTTTCTTCTCACCATTCTTACGATAAAGATAATCATTTTTATCTAAGAAATAAACAAACAAAAACGAAGCAATTCGCTTGTTACCATCTACAAATGGATGATCTTTAATAGTAAAGTAAAGTAAATGCGCTGCTTTTTCCTCAATAGTTTTATACAATATTTTTCTATCAAATGTCTGGTATAAATTTTTAGCTATACCTTCAAATTTACTTTCAGTCTCAACGCCAAAAAAACCACTAGCCTTTTTTTCTGCTATTAAATTTTTCTTTAATACAACGATAATATTCTTGCAATTATCATATCTTAAAACAAACTTAGCCTCCATACCCTTTGACTTCCGCACTCTTCCTTTATCATACTGCCTTAAAATAGTCAGTGTTTTAGCATAATTACCTAATAAATCTAATATCTCTTTTTCCTGTCCTTTAAGTGTTTTCTTGCTTGATTTTTCCCGTAAAAAAGCAATGGCATTCTGCAATTCTTTAAACTTGGACCTGGTTTCTAATAAACGCCTTTGATTAATGGTGTAACCCTGAAGAATATGCTGTTTTAAAACTCTTGTTGCCCAAACCCTAAACTGTGTCGCTCTTTTAGAATTCACTCTATAGCCAACAGAAATAATTATGTCTAAATTATAAAACTTGGTTTTATACGTTTTTCCATCAGCGGCAGTATGTTCCAAAATGGAACATACTGAATTTTTATCTAATTCCCCGCTTTTAAAAATATTACTAAGGTGCTTGGTAATTGCTGGTCTTTTTGTACCAAAAAGTGAAGCAATTTGCGCTTGCGTTAACCAAATTGTTTCTTTCTCCAATTTAACTTTTACTTCAACTTCACCACTTTTGGGACGATAAATAACAATCTCGCCTTTATTAATATTACTTCCTTTCTTCATCTTTTTTATTAATTATTCTTTATTTTTTCCAAAAACTATTCTCAATTCTTTTTTGGCTTGTTCCAAAATCTTGCGTTGCTTTGAATCAAGGTTTTTACCAGCGCGGTTAATATAAAAATTAAGCATTGACATCGCTGATTGAAGCGGTGTTCCCTTTCGCTCAGTACTTTCTTCAGCTGATTTTTTCAGCGATTGAGCAATATGTTTTGGATCTTGCCAAGTAAAAACACCCTCTTCTAAGACTAAAGCGCGACTCTTTAAAGTAACTTCTTTAGACCAATATTTTTCAGATTTTCCTACCATATGATTTAGAGCTCTTCTTTCTGGAACTTTTCTTCCTGTGTAGTATCTAATTTTCTAATTATCTTAATTAACTCAGCGACATGCTCTTTTTCATCATCTCTAATATGACTTAATACTTTTTTGGCCTCTTCATCATCAATTTCATCAATATGCTCCTGATATTGATTAATAGCCCCTAATTCCCCAATTAAATCTTCTCTTAGGGCTTTTAAGATTTTATTATTCATATTATTTTTACTATTTTTACCTACTAATGATTTTCTTTGCCTTTTTTGTTTAAAAAACCAATTGTTACCATCACTAATCCTCCAGCGACCCAAATAGCTAACTCAATTCCTGAATGAAAAACTACCCCAACAAAAAGCCAAATGAGTCCAAGGGCCATATGAATTTGATAAGGAAATTCTTTTTTCATAGTATTTAATTTCTTTAATTAATTTCCGACCTTTTAATATATTTTAACATAAAATGCTTATTATCTTCTCTATTCTTTCAATTTGCCTTTTTGATTTTTAATAAACATTTCAAAGGAACGATCAAAAGTCTTTTCTGCTTCCTTTGAAAAACAACAAGCTGGCAATTCATTGCGCGCCAAATGATATTTTATACACTCACAACAAATGCCTTTTCTTGGACAATCAGGATAAGTACAAGGACAACTTTTTAAATTTTCTTCTTTTTGACATTCCATAATAAATTCTCCCTTAATTTTTAGCTTTTTATAAAGATTAGTTTATTAAAATTATATATAAGTATATAATATAATTAATATCTTAGCTAATAAAGGAATTAAAAAGTAGAAAAAGTAATAGATAATAAAGATTACTTTAATTTCTTTTTTACCTAAATTGAAAAGCGCCCCATTGGGACGCCTTTCATCCTTCTTTATTAAACTTTCCTTTTACCTTCCTCATATTTTCTCCAAGCACTAGCTACAGCCGGTTCAACCCTATCCAACTCACTAAGAATAGCTTTCTTAATATCACTTGTATCAATTTCCTCTTTACCTTCAAACATAGGGATTACTGTTCCTGCCACTTCATATACTACTTCGTCTTTTCTCTCTTCTGGGACATCAGCCTGTTGAGCAGCACCAGCAATTGATTTTTTAATTTTTTCAGGATCAAATGGTTCTTTCATTCCATTTTTTTTAATAACTTCTGCCATAATTTATTAAGAATTATTTATTAATGTTAACGACCTTTTCAATTATACCAGATTTTTCAAAAATCTAATACATTAGAAAGTCTAACTATTATTTTATATTCCATTAATTTTTACCTTTTACGAACTTGACCTTTATTATAATTAATGGTATCATCTTATACAAATAGCATATTGACATCTTAAAATCTAATAAAAAGAGAAAAAAGAAGGAGTGAAAGCAAATGCAAAATGTACCTAAAAGGATCTGGAGATGCAGCCATTGCTTATACAAAACCCATCATAAACTTTGGAAAGATGGAGCGTGTCCAGTTTGCGGATCTGGCAAGGGTTACTCAGATAGTACCCACGGTGGACTAAATACGATTGAAATAGAAATCGAAAAACAAAAAATTCTTTTAATAACTCACGGGCGACAAGGAGGCTAATAGCCAGTTCTCTAGCTCTCCTTGTCCCTACTTTCATAATCTTTTAAGTTTTCTAACCAATAGTTTATGGTATTATTTTGTACAAATAGTATATTAAAATCTTTGATAAAAGATTTAATAAATAAGAAGGAGGAAGGGATCAATGAAAGAATTTTTTCCTTTTAAAATTGAGAAGATTTTCTCTCGTGTGTTAGCGTCTTTGACAATTCTGCTTATAATTTCTATTGTAACATCTCTTGTCTGTTGTATTATCATTATGTTTTCTTCAATAGAAAGATTAACGGTCAAAAATATTGGTATAATGAGCTCGGATTTTACTATTTATTTGCTCGTAGCAATATTTGCAATCTTTATGGTAGTTTATCATGAAAAGAAATAATAAATCCCACTATCACCGCCCAAGGATAAGCTTATCCTTGGGCATTTTAATTTTCAATTAATTTTTGACGTTTTTTATTTTAATTTTGGATTATTTCGATGCCGATCTTTGTCTCTTTTTGTCTTTTTCTCAATATTCCCCTGAAGTGCTTCTGTCAAATCAACACCCGTTTGGTTGGCAAGACATATAAGTACAAAAAGTACATCCGCCAATTCATCGGCTAATTTTTTACCCTCTTCTGATTTCTTAAAACTCTGATCACCATAAGTTCTGGACATAACTCGAGCAACCTCACCTACTTCCTCAACCAATTGAGCTAAATTTGTAAGTTCAGAAAAATATCGCACCCCGGTTGTGTTAATCCATTTATCAACAATTTCTTGAGCTTCTTTTATAGTCATTTTCGACATATTTTTATTTCCCAATTAATTCTTACTTTTTGGTTTGATTATTAATTTCTCTTATTTCCCCGGTTTTAATATCTTTTTTTCTATTCTTTCCAAAAACCAATTCTTCATTACTTTTTCCTTTAATATATCCTTCTAAAAGCCATAAAGGATCTCCATGAGAAACTATTAAAATATTCTTATTTGCAAAATTATTTTCAATTTCCTTTAAAACTTCAACCATCCTTTCTCTGCACTGATTCCAGCTCTCTCCTTGAGGAACACTTGATTCAAACTTGTTCATCATATCATTGTTATAGTATGACCAAGCTTCTTCTTCACTCTTTCCTCCAAATATTCCCCAATTAACATCTCTTAACCTTACATCATAAACTACTTTCTCTAGATCATAGTTAATTAATTCAGCAACAATTTTAACTGTCTGTTTTGTTCTTAAAATATCTGATGAAAATATTAAATCGATGTTTTTTTCTTTTAGTGCTTCCCCAGCTAGCTGAGCTTCCTTTATTCCTTTCTCTAATAAAGCACAAGCAGGATTATCATCAGGATGGTAATAAACAATATCCTCCTTCTCTGCTTGATGAATAGTTTTTCCGTGCCTTAGTAAGAAGTATTTATTTTTTAAAACTAATCTCATATATTAAGATTATCATTTTAAAAAGAATAATGCGAGGCCCAACCTCCAAACAGATTTCATTTTCGATTAATTTTCGACCTTTTGTTTCGCTATTTCAAAAATTCATCAACCGTTCTAATAAACTCCAAAGGATCAACGCTTGCTCCATTTACTTTTATGGAAAGATGTAAATGAGGCCCTACTGACCAACCAGTGTTTCCAGAAAGTCCAATTAATTCTCCCCTTTCCAGTATTTCTCCTTCCAAAACTTTAAATTCAGAAAGATGTAAATATAAAGAATAAATTCCTAAGCCATGATCTATAATAATTGTATTACCAAAAACTGTTAATTCTTCAACAAAAACTACTCTACCATTATTAATCGCATAAACTGATGTCCCCTCAACAGCATCTAAATCCACTCCCAAATGCTGAATTGTAATCTTTCCGTCTTTTCTAATGTTTCCAAAAGCGCCCACGTTTATTATTTCCTCAAACGGATAAATAAAACTCTGGTTAAAATATGCCATAGAACTATATTTTTCTAAAACCCCATAAATAATAACCCCGTCTTTAGTAGCAATATTTCCTGCTATATTTGATGCAGTAAAACCCTTTTCTTCCAGTTCTGGCGTTATTACAATTTTGGTTACAGGAAAGTTGCTCTTTTTTACTGTTATTGTTTCTTTGATTTCTGATTCATCAGAAAGAAAAACTGATAAAGAATATTCTCCAGGAGCTTTTTTTGCATCAATTCCCAAAAGAGCTCTCCATTTTCCTTCTGGTTTAACTGGAAAAAAATCAAATGATTTACCGTTAAATTTTCCCGTAATTTTTTCCCCCTCAGGAATATTCTCTGCCATAATAATTAATGTATTTCCTTGCTGAAGCTCAGTAGCTGAAAATAAAACTATAAAAGAAGGCTCTTTTAATTCTGGGCTCTCTGTTGGAGCCTCATTCAACCCTTTTTCTAAAACAAAATCTTCTTCAAGGGTTGTCCCTGTATACAATTCTTCTTCTATAAGAAAAATGCCTCCTGCCAAAATCAGAAAAAACAAAAAGATTAATGTCTTTACTAAATTTTTTCTTATAAACAAACTCATTTTTTATTCCCAATTAATTTTTGACCTTTTACGAAATTAAACTTCAATTAGTTAATAGTTGATTTGATATTTTTTAAAAATCCTTGCCAGTTTAAGGGTTAGTTCACCTGGTTTACCATTGCCTATTATTATGTTATCAACCCTAATCACAGGCACTATATTGCGTGTTGAAGATGTAATAAATGCCTCATCCATTTCAGCTAATTCATTAAGAGAAAAATTTATCTCTTTAACCTCAACACCTTCTTTGTACGCTAATTCTAAAACCACCTTGCGCGTTATACCAGGCAAAATCTTACCATCTAAAGCATGAGTAAACACAACACCATTTTTAACAACAAAAAAATTAAAAGTAGTGCCTTCCAACACAATGTTTTTTTCGTCTGGCGAAAGAAAAAGAACTTCATCTGCTCCGTATTCTTTAACTACCGTTTGATGGGCAATCACAGCACCAACATAGTTTAAGAACTTAATTTCTGGCCACTGACGCTGATAAGGAAAACTTGCCAACTTTATACCTTGCTGATACCACTCTTCAGGCGGCAGATTTAAAGACAAAACCAAAATATACAAAATAGTCTCCCCTACTGGCGCTATCCCGTTTGAAGCTGCTTTACCGCCACTATACATTATCTCAAGCAACAATTCCCCGTTGTCTTTGTTATTTTTAGTTATTACCTCTCGAACAATTTCTTTTAATTCATTTTTGTTATGCGGCAATTCCATATGAATGACTTTAGCAGAACTAAACAAACGGTTAATATGATCTTCAAAACGAAAAATCTTTCCATTTGGTAAAGTGCGACAAGCAGTAAAAATGCGAAAACCACGAAAAGTGCCTATCAAATCTTTTTGCACAGGTAGAGATAGTTCGTCTGTTGAAATAAATTTTCCATTAGCATACGAGAGCATAAATTTTTCTTAATTAATTTTTGATCTTTTGAAGTTTAAATTTTTATTCTAATTTTATAATTTTCTACAATTTTAATTTTTCCCATATATAATTATTTACCTCAAATATAGCATCCAGGGCAGATTCTAATTTTTCTACACCATCATCAGCAGTAAAATGCCCTTTTTTGTGTTCAACAATGACTTTAATGTAGTCATTAAACTTTCTCTTAAACATCTCTATATTTTCGCTCGGCACATAAGGATCGTTATCTGAAAAAATAGCCGTTATTTTCGGAATGTGTTTTATAATATTTATTTCTCTAATTGGCGTATTGAGCCAAGGGCCAGCGACTCGCCATTCCTCATCATTTTTTAAATTTGACAAAGTAAGCCACGGCGCAATAAATACAACGCCACCGATTCTTGATGTAGGATGTAATTTCTCTAAATATCTCAATATTGTTTGACAACCAATAGAATGTCCTACCAATATTGTATCTTTATTTGGTATTTCGATTAATTCCTTGAGTTTTAAAACCCAAGTTTCAATATTTGGCTTTTCTGGATTGGGCATTTCCGGCACAATAACCTCAAAATCGTTTTTCTCTAATTCTGATTTCAACCACCTAAGTAAAGGTTCGTCTGAAGAACCGCCCCAACCGTGAATTATAATAACTTTTTTCATAAATCTTATTTTTAATTATTTTTTTGACCTTTTACGAAATTCGACTTTGATAGGATTTTATAATTTATTAAAAGAAATTTTAAAATATTTCTTTGCGATCTCCAGGGATTGATCATCAAACCATTGATGCTTTTTAATAGGGGTTAAACCTGTTTCCATTCTCAAATCATTATTAGCATGAAAAAGTTCATGAATTAAATATCTAAAACGATCAGGACCAGGAACTAAAGCTACTAAAGCCTTCTTATCAGGACCCAGAATAGCATAACTTTTCTGTGTCTCAAATTTCCAAAAAATATCTCTACTCGGAAATAAACCAATAATAATTTCCCCTTCAGAGAAGGGCTTATAAACCTTTCCAATCTCAGTAATCACATTCTCTTCTTTTTCTTTCCAAAGCTCAACAAAATGAGCACGATTCATCCCCCTAAAGAAAGGAATATTTGTATCGTCTCCTTCAGGATAGTTTTGCAAAAAATCTTTTAAATCAAAAGGAACTTTCCAGACATCACATCCTGCTTTATAGATCTTCAATAATTCTTCTTTTTTATAAACAAAATTTAATTTAACCATTTATTTTCTATTTTTTAATTTGTCCTGAGTTTGCCGAAGGATTAATTTCTGCTTAACAAAATAAAGGAGAACAGTTCTCCTTTATTTTGTTGGATCAACTACTCTGCCGAAGAATAAAATATTTCCAGTGTCTTTCTCTTGTATTAGAAATATAAATGGATGATCCGCATTGAATACTTTTCTTTGCAGAACTGCTGACATCGTCATAACCACAGCAGTTGCAGCAGCTGCTTCTGTTCCCTCTTCGTCAACACCAACATACGCTTGATGAATAACATGACTAATGAATAAATCCTTTTTGCCAGTCATTCCAGAAAAATCAGCATTTTCTGAAAAAGCTGTTGGCATCCCTAAAGAAATCAAAGTATCTTTCATAAAATATTTTGTGTCAAATTCAAATTTAGGAAGCGATATTGAATCTAGTTTTGTTTCTTTCATCTGAGATTTGTATCCATTTAATTTTTCTGTTGTCAGAGAAGATTCTATTACATCAAGATTTTCAGTTGGCAAAAGTATCAGCATTGAAATTTTGTCACCTTTGTATGGTAATTCCAATATCTGCAAATCTTCTGTTTCGGCATAATTAAATTTTGCCTCTTCAGGATTCATGTGCATCATAGAAGTCTCTACAGTATTATCAGGAGTTATCCTAAAAATTCCGTCACGAGTATCATCTTTATCAAATTCCCATTCCCAAATGCCTTTAAAATAGATTGCGTTGGTTAAAACAAGTCTTGTCATCTCATCAAGATAACCTTTAGGAATTAAATCCTTAATTTTGTCATTAGTCTGTTCTTCTATAAAACTATTAATAGTTTGCCTTGATTTTTCGGTTTCTTTCTTAAAATCTAAAATTGCCGCTTTTCCGCCATAATAGTTTTCAACTCTGCTTATATATTCTTGTAAAAAAGAATAATCTTTTTGAACCCATAAAGCATTTCCGGTTTTCAACTCATAATCTCCATTTTCTTTATTAATATCATTATAAATAGCAGCAAAATTAGGTCTTAAAATATTATCTTCTGGGAAATGAAAAACTGATTTTATTTCATCTGCTGTCTGCCCTTCTGCGCCTTCATAAGTCATTGCCAAAGCTGCAGAGATACTGTATGGAGAATAAAACATATTTCCATCTTCAGATTTATCTAATTCAGAATAAAGATCAAAAGCAAATTGATTATTTGCATTAACTACATCTTGTATCCCTTGTTCTGTTGAACCAGTATTATCTGCTTGAGGTGGCTCATTTGGCTCATAAGGAAAAAGGAACAATACTGCAGCAACAGCTATACCTGCAAACAAAACAAATATTATTCCAATTAATATAATTTTTTTATACATATTTTTTTATTAATTAATTTTTGACCTTTTGTTAAAAATAAAATTGACTCTTGTTTTAGCTTTTCTATCGTTTATCTTTGAAAAGATCATCACCAATAGTTATTACTGGATCTCCTATCATTTTAATGGGTTGATCATCGACACTAGCGGTAACTAAACCATACTTGATCGCTTTTTCTGCACTTAATTCTTTCTCTTCGGTCATATCTTTTTCAACATCTGATTTATTCTTTTTTGTTGCTTCGGCAATAATTTCCGCAATCTTATTACTTTGATCTGTTAAATTTGGCATTATCTTTTCTTTCATATCCTTAATAGAGAAACCTTTTACATCCCCACGAATACCATGAATTAGGAATTTACTTCGGCTATGCGTATATCGCTTTTCAGCTACACAATAGATTACGATAGCCGCAGAAGCAACCTGTCCAATAGTATACGTGGCGATAGTTATTGGTAATCCTTTTGCAAAATCATAAAAATCAAGAGCTGGTTGAACTTGTCCACCAGATGAAGAAACAATTAAAGTCACATCTTTTATATTTTTAGATATTAAATCACCGAAAATACGCATTAAAACATCTATGCTTTGTTTATGTACTTGAGCGCGAAAATTAATATAAGCTTTACTCTCCATAATCTTATTTTTCAATTAATTTTTTATTTTTCAAAAACTTACTAAGGTATTGACCTATTAAATCAACTTCTAGTTTCCGCGATTCTAAATACAGTTCTCGCGATTCTTGCTGGAGAGCATCAAAAGTTTCAAATTCAAAAATATTATGAATTATTTTATTTCTACGTTTATTTACATCTCTTAACTTATTAAATATATCGTGATTCGTTGTCAACAGAAAAAAATAATCCATAAGAGAAGCGAATGTTGGGTATCCTTGAGAAAATTTATTAGATAATTCCTTGTCTACCCTTTTTTGATTTAATAAATTCTTAACTATGAACACTAACGTACCCTCCAAAAATAGCATCTGAAGAACAAAGGCCCCTATATAATCTCCATTATTACAAGATAATTCAGCCAATCCTCTAAGACGTTTAACTAAATCAAAATCGATCTTGTTCCATTTTATTGCCATATTTTTATTTTTCAATTAATTTTTGACCCTTTAGTGAATCTCTATCCCTCTAACCTTTATATCTTCTGAATTAATAATATTTTTACATTCTTTTACAAACTTTTCAAACTTCCTTTTATTAGTAACGACTTCTAAACTTTCGGGAGATTCTTTTCTCAAAATCTTGATAAATTCTCTACCAGCTAGTTTCATATTAATCATTTCGAACCAATAATAATCAGTCAAATTTTTAGTTTTTCTAATTACATCTTTTAAATTTATTAGTCCAGGAATTATCGGGCTAATAAAAGTATAAGTTCTTATTCCATTCTCTTTAAGGACTTTCAAAGCCTTTATTCTATCCTCGTTTTTTGATGAAAACGGCTCAAAAACCTTCTTCAGAGAACTATCAAAACTATTTATAGTTAACCCAACCTCAATATTCTTAAACTTCTTAAATAAATCTATATCTCGTAACACTAAATCTGACTTAGTAAGAATAGCTAATTTAATTCTTTTATCTAAATTTTCTAAAACTTTACGAGTTATTTTTAATTTTTTTTCAATGGGTTGGTATGGATCAGAAACAGAACTCATATATACCCAAGAATCTACATACTTGCCTTTTACTAATTCAGAAGCATTTTCTTTTACTTCAACCCAGTTTCCCCATTTTCCATAGTTTTTCGGCCGCCATCTGCCCATAAACTTAGCATAACAATATGGACAAGCATGTTCACATCCTACATACTGATTTAAGACCCATTTTGCCCCTGGAATGCCAGTTTTAGTAAAAATTTGCTTTGCTTTGATTTTAATAAACTTAATTTTCATCAAATTTCTAAAATTCTTAATCCTCTCAATTTTGAGTTATTTTTCTCAACTTGTCCTGAACCGTGTCGAAGGATTAATTTTTTGTCTTTATTAAAAATAGTCGCTTTTTAAATCCGCCTCGCTTTTTATTTTTTACTTCTTGCTGTTTTTGAATCTGTAATTTTGTTAAACCACTTTCAGATATCAAAACATCAATTAATTCTTGAATATCAACAATTTCATTAATAACTTCCTTTTTGCTTTTGGCTTCAATTAATTCTTTAGCTTCTTCTAATATTTTCTTCTTTATCTCTTTAATATATTCTTTTTTATTTAGAATCCGAAAATAAGACTTCTCTTTATTTGCCTCAATAATTTCCAAAATTCTATCCCGAATTAACTTATTATGTTTTTTAATCATTTTTTATTTTCAATTAATTTTTGACCTTTTGGTTAAATTTTCTCAACTTCGAACTAAATTTGATGGCCCAGGAAAGAATGGCCCAAAAAAGACAGACTTTTTCCTTAGAGCAGTTTTCGAGGCTGAATAATCAAAAGAAAAAAAGCTAAAGCAGATAAAGAGGTCATTACAAGAAAAAGAACCCTAAATCCGAATTGAGAAACTATTGCCCCTCCCAGAAAGGCGGCAACTCCTCCGATAATTATAGTAAAAGAAGTATAAACTCCCCACTGTCTTATATGTCTTCCTTTGTCTAAATGCTCAGAATATATACCCAGAAACGCGGGAGTTCCAAAAGATTCACCCAAAGCCAATATTAATTGCAAGAAATATAACTGCCAAAGCGCATTAACAAAAAAGTAACCTAACCAAGCCAAACATCTAAAAATATAGCCTGCTGCTACTAAATATTCTCTCTCTTTCAGTTTGTCACCATAACGACTGATAATCAGCATTAAAAATCCTGTCCCAATAGCAAAGGTTGCCCAAATACTTCCTGCAGTAAAGGCATTTCCCCCTATTTCTTCTACAAACAAAGCAAAAATTGGAGGAAACATACTGGCTCCAAGTAAAAAAACGGCATTAATGAGTATTAAAATTTTTAATGATTTGTTTTTTAGCAAAAGATTTTTAAACATAATTATCCAACTTCGGACTAAATTTTATTTTTCATTTTTCAATTAATTTTTGACGTTTTAGTTAGATTTTTCGGCAAGGCGAATGTATTTAACGAGTTGATTACCATCAACTAATTCAATTGGTTTGTCTTCGACAAATCTTTCAGCTCCTTCAGTAAAAAAATTAGTGGTGATAAAAAAGGCTTTATCATTAGATAATTTATCAGATAAAGCTCCATAAAATTCTCTCACATCCTTCACCCCAACACTATTACTATATTTTTTGCATTGGATATAATGTTTTATTCCGTTTTTCTCAGCAATAACGTCAATTCCTTCATCATATGATCCACCAATAACCCGAGTTTTATATCCTAATTTATTAAATAAATCTCCAATGTAATTTTCAAATTCCCAATGCTTCAAATCACCTAGCCATTTCTGTAACTCCCTATCAGTATCAAATTGACTTCGTTTATGAATCTTCGATCTTTTCGTAAATATTACAATTGCGATTAAAATACCTAATATTGCGAGTCCCCATCCTAATAATTTAAAAAATAATTCTTTGTCAGAAAACCAAATAAAAAATAATGCTATTACATATACAACACTAATTCTCTCTAATATATAAAATATTTCATCAAGCAATGTTTTTCTTCTTGGCATATTTTTATAATTAAATTATTTCTCAATTCATTTTTGACCTTTTGCTAAGTTCAGTTTTTAAAAATTAAGTGTTAAATTTTTGTCTTTGGCTAATTGCTGCCTATATGTAAATCTATCAGGGTAAAAATTATCTATAGTCTTAATATAGTAATCTGTAGTCTTTTCCAAAAAATCTTTTTTATCTATCTCATTTTTAGGAAAAAAGCTAAGACAAAAATTCTTATAAAAATCATCGTTTGTATTAAAAGCGGTTTTTTGATTATTAAATTTTTCTATTATATCAATAAAGCTAACAATGCATTCCTGCTTTCCTATATGCTTTAGGTTTATGTTAATAAAACTATATTTAGTCACGCCAAGTATAAGATCTGTTAATTGGTCTAAATTTGAGAATTCAGCAAGTAGCGGATTTTGTTTTTGTTGTTTTTTCTCATCAGAGAAAATTGGCTGTATATTTTGATTAGTTAATAAATTTCCAAAATTGAATTTACTTAACCAAATTACTTTATTCTTTCTGTCATCATTATATTTTCCATATTCGTAAAATAAATGTGATGCTCTTAATGGTTTAATCAACCTTTTATCATTCCCAAACCAGCCCATAGATGTCTTAAGTCCTAATTCAAAAAATCGTAAATAAATATTCTTTTCATATCGCCAATTATTATTCCAAAAATTTCCTAAATTATTCTTATTAATTCCTAAAATATAAAATTTAATCTTTCTATTAAACAACCATCCTTTTGCTAGATTCAACCATTCAAGAGCAATTTTTGTCTTATATCCATATTCTTTATTACTACCAGCTTTAATATCTGTAAAATGGACTTCTGTATACCTATGATTCTCATCTTTTTTGATATTTATTAAACTATCAAGAATCTCTCTCCCAAATCTATTATCTATAAATAGAAACCCATGATAAAAATAATTGGAGACTTTACATCCTGCTTCATCCTGAAACACTGTAAATTCATTATAGTCTTTTTGGTCTTGAAAAAATAAATCATCCATGGCACAAATATTATATAATCCACAAATTTAAAATAGATAATTTATACTAAAAAATGGTTATTTTTGTCTGTTTTGTTCATTTTGCTCTTTTTCTTGCTCTTTTGATTCTTTTTTGGGTAATATTTGGAGTGGCGGAAGTCCTTTTGTTTCGGGTAAATTTTCAGGAATCTTACTATAAAGTAATACGTATTGAACGGTACGCTGAATAATATTTGTGTTTTTATAGATACTTTCGTATATCTTGGCTCTCTTATCCCAAGTATTAAAATGCGTTGTAATCTCCTTCTTTAAAGATTCATAAGCTTCTCTGCTTTTAACAATAGAATTTTGAATTCTTGTTCTAAATTCCTCAGATTGCATAAATTTAAGAATAGCTTTACCCTTGGTCTCAAACTCTGCCCTTGATAACTTAAGTGTATACATTTGTATCAGTGTTTCGCGGAGAAGTGTTGCTATATCTAAGGCCCCATAGGGATGAACTATAATTATATCTCCCGCCAACCAAAAATTCTGCTTACTCTCTTTTGTGGTCCAAGTAACAATTACTCCATAATCTGCAATTACTCTAGTTTTATCTCGTCGAATTTGTTCAATAAATTTGTTTTCGAATTCTTTAGTTTTTTTGCACTCATAGATAATTTTTCCAATTTTCTCCTCTTTTGCTTGAACTGTATGGATAATATCCCCCTTATGTCCAGTTGGCTTTATGTCATCCTCTGGAAATTTTTGCTTGAGTTGCTTAGCAAACTCTTTCTCAAAATTAAACCCTTCTATCTGTGGTGTTGTACCTTGTTTCATCATTTCCTCAAGTTGTTTTACTTTCTCCATTGCTTTGTCCCTTTCTTTACGACGTCTCTCAGCCATCAGACTTACTTTTTCTGTTCTTGCTTTCTGTTTTTCTTCCCCCATTCCAATTCCTTTACGATAAATTCGTTTTAATTCTATTTGTTTTTGTCTTTCTAATTGCTTTTTGATCTTCTTTTGTTGTTGTTTGAGCTTTTTTAATCTTGCTTGTTCTTTCTCAAAACCGATTTTAATGCCTTCCTTTTTAGCCTGATTCAGCACTTTTCGTTTTTCTTTTTCAAATCTTTTTTGGAGTTTTTCTAATTGCGTTTTATGCTGCTGGCTAAGTTTTGATTTTTTAAGAGCGTACTGAGTCCGTATTTCTTTTTCTTTCTGACGAATTTTTTTATATTCTTCTTTTAGCTTTAATTCTTGCTTTTTGGCTTTGCTTAATTCTAATTCCAATTGTTTTTTATATTTCTGCTGTTCTTCATATACACCTACTACTTGTAACCATTTATCATATAAAAGCATTGTCCCACATAAAGGACATGGTTTCATTTCTTCTTTTTTTGTTTCTTCTTTTCCCATAATAATTTCCGCCTTCTATTCCTAATTTTTATTTTTCAATTAATTTTTGACCTTTTGGTTATTTAGGATAGATTTGACACTATTTTTTTTATTTCTTTTCTTCGTCCCCAATCTTTCCAACTCTTTACTGTAAAAATCAAACCCATGTCTTATCATAATATTCTGTTGTCTGACTTTCTTTCTGAAAAGTTTAATTTGCCTATCACTCCATTTAGAATGAATATAATAATCTTTATTTGTCTGGCTTATTCGAGGATTATAATTATCAAAAGTTTGATCCAAGGGTCGATATCTACAATCCGCAATCTGGACACCCCATTTTTTGCATTGCCTAAGTTTATTCAGCATTTCATAATAATCTTGTTCAAAATTATAGATCATGAAAATATAGATGTCTTTAACGGGATAACCGACATCTACCAACATATCAATTTGTTTTTTTATCATTTTTCGCTGACCATAACTATGATCCCATGCAATTCTCGGATTCAGAAATCTCGCTTGTTTTAGCAATTTCGCTAGTTTTGGCGTAAGCAATCTACCATCAATGCCACATTGACTTTCAGAATATACAACCCTGCCATTATATTTAGAATTCTTTAGCTCTTCAAAAATATTTTTTATATAAGGATTGGCTAAGAGATTATTATCATAAAAGATTATTCGATTGCTACAAATCTCGTCTTTTATGCTTTTTTTATATTTGAATTCCGGCTCTATCTTCCATGTGCCGCAAAACTTGCATCTTCTAATACAACCTCTGCTTGTATGCATTATCTGGTAATCTACATTTACCAAATCATAGGCTGGTTCATACTTTTCAGCGTTCTTATCCACTCCAATGAATACTTCGTCGCAACCTGATTTTTTGCAATGCTCCGGCATTAACGATGCATAAATGCCGCCAACTATCACTTTGGCTTTCGGATAGTTTTCTTTGTAGAATTTTACACTTTCCCACACATAATTAGACCAATATGTAAAAAGCGAAGTTATTTTTACCTGACTGGGATAAAAATCGGGGAAATAATAATTTCCCCTAACAAGTTTAATTTTATCCCCCTTTCCTCTGTGATAGTTTGCTAGTTTTAATAATCCAATAGGTAAAAAATCCCTATGATTTTTACTTTTAGGTGGTATAGGAAAATTTGGTTCTACTAATAGGATTTTTGTCATTTAATAATAAACCTATTACTATTCAAAATTCTATCTAAGACAGACTGAATCATAAAAATAGCCTCTCCATCAGTTGCTCTGTGCCCAGTAGGATGTGCGCAATAATGCCTTATCTTGATTAGTACTTCATAAAATAATTTCGCCGTGATGCTGTCCATTAACTGAATTTTTTTCAAAAGTCTACAAATCATTTCTTCATTATAGTACTTCAAATCATCTAAGCAATTACAATTTTTCAGCCTGCTTTTTTGAGCTTGTGGTGTTTGTAATGAAGTTCTCATCTTTATAATTTCGCTCTGAAATTTAGCAAACCCTATATTTTTTGCTATCTTTCGGTGAATACGAAACATCCCTGTATTCCATGCCATTAATATAGACCCCCTGAAACAATCCGCCTCAAAACATTCGAGAGATTCTATTAAATAGCTTGCCTCGTCTTGGTCTATGGTCTTCCCGACCAAATTTCTTACTCGAGTCTTTAAATTTTTGATATTTGTTCTTATTGAAATATCGGGATTCGGGAAATATTCTTGTTTGAATTCTTTTTTGCCTAAAATCTTCTGTGCTTGTTTTACTTCCTCCGAAGAAAGATCTAAGTCTTTTATTCTTGCAACTTCCTTCTTTTTTGCTTTAATCCTACTGGATCTTTTTCGAGAGTTAGCAGCAACTTCATCTATGGCATTATGAATATAACCTGCTAAATTCTTAAATAATGGATGGTCTTCCTTAAAATCATCTTTATCAATAGTCAGTATTTCTTCGAAAGCAGGGTCAAGAAAAATCTCTCCACTAATTGCTGAAAGAATAGGTCCTATGTTTTTAGGAAATTCAAATAATGACTTACTGTAGCCTTTTATGCCAATGTGATTAATGCACAAAAGAATACCTCTAAGCGAAGAGGGCTGAATTTGTTTAGTTTGATTATAAATATAACCATAAAATTTAAATTTTTCTCCCGGAGGAGACATGATTGGGATAATACCACAATGATTTCTCGGTACAGCCTTAGTAAGATATTCCCATTTAGCGTTAGTAAAA
This sequence comes from uncultured Candidatus Saccharibacteria bacterium, assembly GCA_964479005.1. GTDB lineage: Bacteria > Patescibacteriota > Minisyncoccia > UBA6257 > UBA6257 > DAOVIY01. The sequence continues at coordinate 68,765 of CAYZJA010000001.1, read as the reverse complement.
TAATGGTATCCTAAACAAATTGGTTTCAATATTTCATTTTTATTAACAAAAACTCTAAAACTAAATTTATCTAATTCTTGTTTAGCTCGTTCAATTTGACTATTAGATAGTCTGTGCACTGGAAAATTATTAAAATATTTCACAGGTGAGAGTATGCCTAATTCCCACTTAAATTTCTCAATTCCGCAAAGATCATCCACCCTACCCCAAACTTTCTTGAATTTCTTTGCGGACTTTAGGTCTTCCTGAATATCCTGACGGAGCCCGCTGAGGATTATTTTCGTATAGCTTTTCTTTTTATCATCTCTAAAGTCGGGTAAAGAATAAAAATAATATTGTTCCTTTAAATTCTTTAATTGATTACCTTTATCAAAAAGATGCTCCAAGGGTATTTCTCTAGCAATGCCAAAATTATTCCCTTTTTCTTTTGAATAAACTTTAACGGTTTTACACAATCTCGCTACAGAAAGAAAGCCTATTCCAAATCTTCCCACCATCGGTCTATTGTATTTTCTCTTTTGAGATTCTAGCCGTCTTTTTGACCCCGCTATACGGAGAAATTCTGTTTTGAACTTCTTCGATGACATCCCATCTCCGTCATCAAGTAATATAAGGCTTGAAAAATCTTTATCAAAATCTATACGAATCTCCGATGCGTTAGCATCGAATGCATTAATAACCAATTCCTTTGCTGCTTTTGCAAAAGTGGTATATGTGCCTTCGCTTAAATGAGGAATCAGCTGAACAGCTGTTTCACTAGGATATTCTTTCTTTTTCCCTTTTTCCTTCACCATAATTTTATTTTTTAATTAATTTTTGACGTTTTACAAAATTAAATTTGAATAAGTCATAAATTCTTCTAAGGTAAACTTTCGCATGCTAGTCCATCTTTATCTCTATCAAGTCGATGGATATCATTACTAACTCCACCGCAGAATTCATAGGCTTCTTGAGCTTCGGCATGAGTAGAAAAATTAGAACAATTATAAGCATTATAAGAACAAATTATTTCCTCGGTAAAATAAGTAATGGTAGTAGTGGGAGGTACAGTAGTAGTCGTAGGTGGCAATGTTGTGATTGTTGTAGTGGTAGGAGCTACTATTGTGGTTGTTGTAGTAGTGGGGGCTACTATTGTAGTTGTCGTAGTTGGTGGTACAACTTGAGTTATTATGGTTGTAGTAGGATATTCTGTAGATGTAACTGGACAACCTTCCCATAGCCCCCTATTATTTTCTCTTGCCTCTTGTTGGGCTTGAACAAATTGTTCAGAATATTTTACATCAGGAGGATATGTATAAGCATAAGCATAACCTTGCCTTACAAGATAATCATTTACAAAAATATCGCCAACCCAAACATAACGAAGAAGACGTCCATATCTATCTGTTTCCGAAACATCTTTTCCTAATTTTACCCTCTTCCCATCAACTAACTCTTTATTTTTACTAGAAGCTTCTTTTCCAAAACATTCCACTGGTTTTGAAGGATGAACAGTTTCAGGAGTATCAATCCCAATATAACGAATTACCTCACCACCTTCTATAGTAATAGTATCTCCATCTATTACTTTTGTCACTAAATAAGTTTTTTCTTCTTCAACCAATAATTTATCCCCAACAATGACTCCAGCGGTGAGTTCTTCTGATTTTATTCCACTCCTTTTACCTCCACTACTTGTGATAATAATGATAATTAAAACAATTATCCCACCTATAATATAAAATATTCTTTTCATATTTTTTAATTAATTTTTAACCTTTTGGTTGAATTTCTTTAATAGCATTATAAATTATACTATTTTTTCTCCTGCAGAAAATAAAACATTGCTATCAAATTCATTTTGACCTTCTATAGATTTATCAATTTCTCTAATTGTTTTATATCCTAAAAATTTAATTACTTCATTTAATCTTAAACATGGGCTCGAAAAAGTTGGGCGCCTTAGTTCATCAAAAACCTTTCTTTTACGTTCCTCAGGAGCTACTATAAAAAGCGGGTAATTTGAATTTGGATTTGCTGCACGTAGATCTGAAAGACGCAATATTCCGGAATAAACTTGAGTAGAATGTTCGATCTCAAAGGCTGATTTTATCGAATAAGGTCCAAATTTCCACACTACATCAATATTTTTTATTGTAAGCGGTACATCTAATGTCTGGTGAAATTCAGGTAAAACAAAATCCTTAAATCGACGTCCCTCATATTGATGCGTTTGATCGTTCTTAGGAACCCAAATATCGCATTTTGCTAGTCCTCCTAAATGAATTAAACGCCACTGCATTTCATCATGTTCTGTAGTAACATGTTTAATTTTTTCTTCAGCTTCGTAGATAATATTTTGCTTCTCAGGAATTTGAATAAGTCGTTGACCTCTTTCTAAAGTTTTTAATACTCCTCGAATATCGCCGTACTTCTTCATAGAATCTATAACGGCTTTTTCATTTACCATATTAAATCCTCGTGGTATATATCTTTCCTTAAATCCGAAAAGTTTATTAATCTCTTCTATAGGGACATTAATTTTTTCATCGTTAACTATAAAATACATTAATTCCCAAGTTTTGCGCTCTTCTGTTTCTTTCCAAAAATAACGCGCTAATTCTTTATTGCGTACCTTCGCAGCAACTTCACCAATAAATTTTATAAATCCTTTATTGTAAATTAAAACAATATCACCAACATCCATTTTCTCCCATCGAGGTTCATTCATTTTTCCTGGAACAGAACCCCAAACAATAAATGCAGCATCATGATAAATATTCTTCAGATTTTCTATTTCTGACGCAGGCAAAGACTGTCGAACTTCCCTAAGTGTTCTTTTCCGTTTAATTGTATCTTCAAAGTGTTTTTGAGCCTCTGGATTACCGCCTGCTACAACAATAAAAATTTTTCTTATTTTATCCATTGATTTAGCTTATTAATTATTCTTATTGCTAATCAAGATTTTTCATATATTTATTTTAAATCCATAAATAAAAACCACCTAAATACGGTGGGGCATGGTTTTAAATTGTTATATTGTTAAGGTTTAAAGGTTTAAAGGTGAGGAGATGTTGTTGAAAAAAACTATAGCGATTAGCGTGTTTTTAAAACAATATCTCCTCGCCTCACTTCAGGATGACAGAATAGATTAACTCTTTGGTTTCCAATCGCTGATAGTAATTGTTTTCTTTTTTTCGTTTATTTTAAGTATAACTTTTTGTTTTTCTCTCCATCGCCATTTACGAATAATATCTATAGGTAAAGGAGGAACTGAATTTTCCTCCTTATTTTATTATAGCATTTTTCACTATCTTTAAAAAAAATAATCTATCCTTTAATTGCCGAGAAAATAGATTTGAATATTTTATCAACTTCTTCTTTATAAAGATAACCCTCCTTAGAAAGGGTGCTTTTGATGGGATAAATCTCTTTAGTAGTGAAAGTCTCTCCTCCTATTTCGTAAGTTGTGGTTTTTGTTTTGAATTTTGTTAAAGAATCACAAGGAGTACTTCCTAATGGAAAACTATTAATTATTCGCAATAAAGTGCCTGACACAATAAAACGTCCTGCTCTTACCATATCAAAAACCTTATTCCTGTCTTTACTTTCTTTAATGTAAGAAACAACAGAACTCTTATTCTTGCCTTCAAGAAATACAACATCAAATCCTTGATATTTCCCCTTGCGAATCTTAACATCTTTGGGAAATTTACCCTTTACCTCCTCCATTGCTTTCTCCATCTCCTTAATCTGTTCTTTGGTTATATAATCCTTCATCATATCAGTCTTTAAGAGTTCTCTTAGAGTAGTTTTATCACTCATTCCCGGTATATTCATTCCTGGAACAGGAGCATCTAAAAAACCATGGGTTGGCACTAAATAACGGTTTTCCAAGGTTTGTTTAGCTGTTTTCTCATCAGTACACTCTGTAATGATAATAAAACTATGATAATCAAATTTTTCTGATACAGGAGCAAGTAAATCATCTTGTTTCAAGGTTTTTATTGCCTCGCCACTTTGCTCTTTCAATTCCTGCGCTTTCTGAATAAGATCTGCTTGCCCAAATGCTTGAGCGCACTCTTCCACCATTTTTGAAGCTTCCTGCTGAGCTCTTTCCCATATCTTTGGACCGTGTGGATGCTCTGAACCAATTATAATCGTTTCTTTGGTTTTACTTTCTGAAAAAACCCTGCGATTGATAAAATTAGGATCAGCAAGACGCCTTGGATCAATATGACCAATTTTTACCTTAAAATTTGTTTTATCTTTCTGACGCAAAATCTCCCCCCATTGTTTATTAGAAAGCCAGTTTTTAGACAATATTTTAGTTATTTTTAAACTCATTTTATTGCATTAATAAATTATTAATTTTTAAATAATCTCTTGTGAATAAGTAGTACTTGACAATGGGCGTATTTTCGCTATAATTTAATCAGAATACACATGAAAAACACCTCTATGGGTTTTGTCCCTTAGCGGTGTTTTTCTTTATATTCAAGTTTTTTTCTTAAATTAGCCATAAAGAATATCTTCTCTTTTGCCGTCTTTTTTAATAAAACAGAACAAGTTTTGACATATGGGCTTATTACACATATAAGCTTTTTATTTTTGTATAAATGTTTAATTAAAGAATAAAAATCTCCGTCGCTTGTAACAATTACGGCTTTATCATATTTCTTATAATCAACCATTGCTTGTAAGACTAAATCCGCATCTACATTACCTTTAACTTCTCCGCTTTTATCAGGTAATGTTGGTTTAAAAATTAAAACATAACCATCTCTTTGTAATGCAGAATATAAATCCTGATTAGCCGGAATATAACCAATAAAAAGATATGCCGTTGAGACTCTATACTTTTCCTTTAAATAAATTCTAAATCTTCGATGATCCAATTTCCAGCCTAAACTTTGAATTCCTAAGTTAAGATTTTGACTATCAATAAAGGCAAAATTATTTTCTTGTTTCTCCATAAATTTATCTTTTAATTAACTTCCAACCCTTTAAATTTTGAGTTTTCAGCTATATAACATATTTTACTCCCTTTTCTATGCTATGTTAACCCTTTGAATTAAACGTAAATAATAAAAAAAGCCCTATAATTAGGCTTAAAATTTTGAAATGTTTGGGAAGGAGAAAGTATTATGAAAATCATAATACTTTACTCCTTCTATTTTTTATAAGTACGCGTTTCTTTCTTTTATAACAAAGACTAGAAAAAATTAAGTCAATTCCTCAATCCTTGGTTTTCCTAAAGGATCAAACCCGATCCAGATTCCCCTAATCCAGACTTCATTCTTCTTCAATCTCTTTTTAGAAGCTATTCTCTCTGCAATCTCTTGTAGATTACAGGAAATAACTTCTCGTCTTCCAAGAATAAAAATTTTATTCACAAAAGGCCCAGTGCTACCTTGACCGTCTGTATACAGCACTAAATCAAACAATGGATGTTGATTCTTATCAAGAATTTCGCTGAGAATTTTTAGAACCTCATTCTTGGTTCCTATTAAACCCTCACTTCTGATTTCCGGGTCTTCCCACAAAGAAATTTTCTTTGTTAGAACGACCTGAGACGTTCCCATTTTATTTTCCTCCTTTCTCCTGACTGTCATTCTTAGGTCAGGACTTTTGGGAACTATATTATCAAAGAGCGTTAAGAACATTCTATCATTTATATAATCGTATATTAATAACTGGTTGTCAATAACTCTTCGGGGTTTTTAATCTTCGGTTTGGTGGCGGACAATAAAATAATGCTTTGCCGCTTCAATAGCAATTAACTCAATTATTCCCAAGGTCAATACAATCAACCAATCATAAATTCCCAAAGGTACTGTTTTCAAAAGACTTTGAAGCATTGGAACATAAACAGCAGCTACCAACATTATTATTCCTAAAACTGCTGCTACTAATAAAAGTTTATTGGAAAAAATATTAATCTGCCATAAATTCTTACGCAGGCTTTTACAACAAAAAACATAAAAAATTGAATCAATTGAAAGGCAGGCAAAAATCATTGTTCTGATATATGTAATATCAAAATTTAGTTTCCATAACCAAAAGAATAATCCTAAAAGCATTAAATCAGTAATCACTCCAATAATCACAATTATGAATTTCATTTCTTTGGTCAATAAATGAACTTCATGGCCTTGGGCTTTTTGTTCCATTATTCCCTCTTCTTTGGGTTCAAAAGCCAAAGCAATATCAGGCAAACCATCTTCAATTAAATTAACCCATAATATCTGTACGGCGATTATTGGTAAAGGAGCTCCAATAAAGATACTCGTCCCTATTAAAATTACTTCTGTGAAACTATCTGAAAGTAAATATGTAATAACCTTCCTAATATTATCAATAATAACCCTTCCTTCTTCTATGGCTTTAACAATGATAGAAAAACTATCATTTAATAAAATTAAATCTGAACTTTCTTTTGCCACAGCTGTTCCAGAACCTAAGGCTATCCCAATATCCGCTTTTTTCAAAGCTGGCGCGTCGTTTATTCCATCTCCGGTCATTGCCACAACTTCACCTCTATCCTGCCAAGCATCAATAATTCTCATCTTATGCTTAGGTTCCACTCTAGAATAAATCTGTATTTTATCCAGAATTGCTTCAAATTCTTTATTAGACAATTTATCCAAATCCATTCCTTCTAAAATATTTTCTTTTGTTATTTCAAAACCTAATTCTTCTGCCACTGCCTTAGCTGTTAATTTATGGTCTCCAGTAACTATAATAGGTCTCATACCAGCTTTTTGGCAAACTCTTATTGCTTGTTTTACCTCTTTACGAATTGGATCATTTAAAGCAATAAAACCAGTAAAAATAAAATCATAACAAAGCACTTCTAATCCTTTAATTTCATAAGTTATATTCTCACTTTTTTCAACTTTCCTGCAGCCTGTAGCAAGTACACGCAATCCTTTACTAGTTAATCCTTTTAATTTTTCTTCTAATCTTCTTTTTTGTTCATCATTTAAATTACTTCTTTCAAAAATTCTTTCTGGAGCGCCGCAAATATACAAATTCATTTCCCCTGATTCTTTATAAAAAGCAGCAGCAAATTTATTTATTGGGTTAAAAGGAACCTCAGATAATTTATCTTCTTCCATCTTTTTCTTCATATTAATCAATCCATTTTCAATTCCAGCTTCTAATAAAGCCCTGTCTGTGGGCCTACCTCTTAGAATCCATTTTTTCATAATATCATCTGGATTTTCAATAAACGCTTCTGATGTTAAAACAGCTGATTTAAGAACCAAAGATTTATCACCAATTATCTCACTAACTTTCATCTTTCCTTTAGTCAAAGTACCTGTTTTATCAGTGCATATTATACTGGTATTTCCCAGGGTTTCTGCTGAAGCCAATTTTCTTATTAATCCTTTCTTTTTTAAAATTTTCTGCATTCCTAAAGCTAAAATTACTGTTATTGCCACAGGTAATCCTTCGGGTATAGCAGAAACAGCCACAGCAACAGAAGTAGTAAACATTTCTACAAATTCTTTTCCCTTTATTAATCCCTCAAAAAAAATAAAGGCACAAACAAAAGTAATGCCTATTCCTATCATAGTTGAAAAACTTGCTAATTTCTTTTGATAAGGAGTTTTTCTTTCTGGCGCCTCTTTTACCATTTTGGCAATCTTTCCAATTTCTGTATATATGCCGGTATTTACCACAATAGCCTTGCCTTTTCCAGCTTCTATAATACATCCCATATAAACCATATTGTCCCTGTCCATCAAATGCGTCTGACCTAATAATGTTCTGAAAATCTTTTCTGATGGCAACCATTCTCCAGTCAAAGTCATCTCATTCACTTTTAGGCCCTGGGACTCAATTATTCTCGCGTCTGCAGGAATTTTATCTCCAGGATTTAAAATGATAATATCGCCAGGAATCAATTCTTCAGAATTAATAATTTTTAAATTTCCATTCCTGAGAACTTCAGATTCTTGTTTAATAATCTTTTTTAATTCTTTTAAAGCGTTTGAAGTTCTGTTTTCCTGAATAAACCCAACGGTTGTATCCATAAACACTGCCGCCCAAATAACAATAGTATCAGCAAATTCTCTTAAAAATAAAGTAACAATTCCAGCAACTATTAGAATATAAACAAAGGGGCTATTAAACTGCTCCAAATATATTTTTAATTTTGATAATGGTTTTTCTTCAGGAAGCTTGTTTTTTCCAAATTCTTTTTGGCGAATCTTTATTTCTTCCTTAGACAAACCTTGTTTAAAGTCTGAATCTAATATTTGCAATGCTTCCTGCCAAGAAAGACTATGCCACATTCTCTTCATTAATATTATTTTACTATGATTGTGCTTTATTCACAATCACATATTAATATCCTTGCCCTCTTAATTTTTATTCCTTATACTGAACATAATGTATAAATCCCAAGACCATTATTTCAAAAAAGCAAAAAAAGAGGGCTATCCTGCCCGTTCAGTTTATAAACTAAAAGAAATTGACGAAAGATTCCATATTTTTAAACCTGGTGACTTAGTTTTGGACCTTGGTTGTTTCCCAGGTTCTTGGTTACTTTACGCCCAAAAAGTTATTCAACCCAATGGAAAAGTTGTGGGAGTAGATTTAAAGCCAATTACTGTTTCTACCAAAGCTATTTTCCTTCAAAAAGATATTTTTAAGCTAAAAGTTGAGAAAATTCAAAATTTGCTTAAAAAAAATAATCTTCCAGATAAATTCAATGTGATTATATCTGATCTTGCTCCAGCAACTTCTGGAATTAAAGATGTTGATAGCGAACGCTCTCTTGAATTAATCAAAAAAGCTTTTTCTTTTATTCCCCCTTTATTAAAAAAAGAAGGCTCTTTTGTTTGTAAAGCCTTTGAAAGTAATGATGTTCATTTTTTAGCTAAAAAAGTATCTTCGCTTTTTAAATTCTTTAAAATGTTCAGACCCAAAGCAACGCGGAAAAGAAGTAAAGAAGTATTTGTTGTTTTGTCGGGCTGGCGGGACTCGAACCTGCGAAGATCTCTCGCACCCCATGCGAGCGCCCTAAACCACTAGGCCACACCCCGGGAAGAAAATCAAAAGTGAAAAAACAACCAAATAACTAGTAATTAAGATTGCTTCCCTTTGCTCGCAATGACTGATGATATCGCATTTACAGGGCAGGAATCAATTACTTCTTTAATACAATCTTTGTGTTTTTTAAAATCAACTTTTCCTTTTATTTGTGATTTTCCGTCCTTTAATTCAAAAACCTCGGGGCAAAGACTAATACATACTCCGCAACCGAGGCATTTTTGTTTATCTATTTTTACCTTTTTCATAAAGGTTTAAGAGATTGTTTTGGAAAGGCGTTTGCGGCATTTAGTGCAAGCCTTTACTCTTTTGCCGTCTGGCATTCTAAACCATTGCAAATTAGGCATCTGACGATGCCGGGAAGTTGGGTTATAAGCTGAATGAACTTTTTTGTATTTAATGGCATTCTGATAGCTTTTTCCGCAAATTGAGCAAACTCGTGACATAATTATATAAAAGGTTTAAAAGTATAAATAACGGGCCTTACCCGCAACTAAGGTCGAATCAGCTAGTAGTAAAGTGGGTGCTCGCGCTTTTGCCCAACAGGACAAAAGACATTGAGCTCCCTTTGAAAACCAACTTGTCCTGAATCGTTCCTTAATCCGGCAAGACCCAGTGCATTATAGCACAAAGGTTTAAGATTTTAAAGTCTTAATGTGAAGATCCTTCAACTGCTTTTCATCCACTTCTGCTGGAGCATTCATCATTAAATCTTTGCCGTCTCCGGTTTTAGGAAAAGCAATTACTTCCCGAATACTCGGTTCATCTTCAAAAATCATTACAATTCTATCAAGCCCCAATGCAATACCTCCATGAGGAGGAACTCCGTATTTAAACGCTCCTATTAAATGGCCAAATTTTTCTACAATGTCTTCTTTTTTATGACCTAATAGTTCAAAAATAGCTTGCAATAATTTTGGCTCATGAATTCTTAAAGAACCACCTCCAATCTCATAACCATTTAAAACAAAATCATACTGGTCGGCAAATGGTTTACCTGGATCTTTTTTAATTCTTTTAATCAACTGCTCAACTGTTTCGTCTTTTTCTAATTTAGGCCTTGTAAATGGATGATGAACAGCTCCCCATTTCTTTTCTTCTTTTTTAAATTCAAAAAGAGGAAAGTCAACAACAAAAGCAAAAGCTAATTCATTTGGATTGTTTTTATCTTTTCTCAAATCAGGCTTGTCTGATTTATATTTTTCAATTGCATCTTTATAGCTAATGCGCGGAAAAGGAAATTCTTTAATCTTTTTCTCAGGATAAATTTTTTCAATTAATTGCTTGAATAAATTTTCTATTAAACTTAAAATGTCCTCTTGCGTAGGAAAATCCATTTCCAAATCTAATTGGGTAAATTCAGGTTGTCTGTCGCCACGCGTATCTTCGTCCCGAAAACAACGGGCAATTTGAAAATATCTTTCAAGCCCAGCCACCATTAAAAGTTGTTTATATTGTTGGGGGCTTTGTGGTAAAGCATAAAATTTTCCAGGATCTAGACGGGAAGGTACAATATAATCACGGGCTCCTTCTGGAGTAGATTTAGTTAAAATAGGCGTTTCCACTTCTATAAAACCATCATCAGAAAGAAAATCGCGAATAAACTTAATTATTTTATGCCTATAAACAATATTTTTACTCAAGCGTTCTCGACGCAAATCCAAATATCTATATTTTAAACGCACTTCTTCTTTAACATCCTTGCCATCAGTTGATAAATCAAATGGCGGAGTAAGCGCTTCACTTAATATTTTTAAACCAGTTGCTTCAATTTCTATGGAGCCAGTTGGCATTTTGGGATTTTCCATTGATTTGGGACGAGCCTTCACAACGCCCTTTATCTCTATAACCCATTCTGGACGCAGTTTATTGCCTAATTCATAAGTTTCTTTTTTGTCTGGGGAAAAAACAACTTGTACTTTTTCTGTTCTGTCGCGCAAATCAATAAAAATAATCTTCCCGTGATCTCTACGGGAATCTACCCATCCATAAAGGGTTATCTCTTTATCAATATGTTGTGGAGTATCTTTTATCCAAAGGCGCATAATGTTTTTATTGTATAATAAAAAGCGTTATTAGGCAACTATTTAATTTTAAAACGGATTGTACCGTCTAAATCAGTGCGAAAGATTTGAGCGCCAATGTTTTTTAAACGCTCAAGCGTGTCAGGATGTGGATGACCATAACTGTTTTCCCCTACCTCAATAACCGCTATTTGAGGTTTAAATTTTTCTAAAAACAGATTGGAAGATGAATAACGAGAACCATGATGCGGCACTTTTAGTATGTGAGAATTATCATTAGAACAGGAAAGCAAAGGCAGGATTTTCTTTTCTTGGGCAAAACTAATGTCTCCAGTAAAAAGAAAACAATTTTGTCCCAAAAATAACATATTAACCGAACTAAATTTATTAGGATCTTGCCTGGAAGAAACCATTGTATCTGGATAAAGAAATAAAAGATTGTCTTGATTTTCCCAACTTACATTTACACCAGTTATTCCCTTAATTATCAATATTCCTCTTTTGTCTAATTCTTGGAGCAGTTTTTGAAACAAAGAACTAGAATAAGATAAATTATTAAGCATTACAGCCCTAATTTTATATCTTTCCAATATATCAAACAGACCATTAAGATGGTCTTTGTTAGGGTGAGAAAGTATAAATAGATCAATTGTCCTGTCGTAAAAAGGCAATAATTTGTCTAATTCAGAAAGAATTTTCGCGTCAGGGCCAGCGTCAATTAAAATATTGCCAGCTAAAATTTGAATAAGTTGAGCATCACCCTGTCCAACAGATAAAAAACTCACTTCACCTTTAGGCATATAAAGAAAATCAAGAATAATCCAATAAGCAAAAATGTTGGCACAAATGAAAATTATTAAAAAATACTTAAAAAGTTTTTTCATGTTCTTTTGCGAATGTAGAAGAAAAGAAAAATATAATAAGGAATAATGAGCCAATGTAAAATGGATGGAATATAAATCTGCGACCAAGGCAAAGAAGAAAATAATGAAATAACTTTTAGGAAATAGGCAAGAATTAAATTAAGCAAAGCCCCGAGAAAAAGCCCTAATGGATAAAACAATAAAGAAGAAATCGCTACAATTGCTCCGCCTGCCATTATTAAAGGAACCAAAGGAAGGATTAAAAGATTTGTAATTGGAGAAACCAGAGAAAAAACCTGCATTTTAAATATCACCCAAGGAATAACAAATGTTAAAGCTGAAAATGTAGAAAGAGCTGTTTCCCTGATAATCTGGCCTTTTTGATTAAACCAATCTTGTTGCCAAAATGGACTTTCTTTCCATATAGGATAAAGAAAAATTATCCCTGCAGTAGCTAAAAAAGAAAGTTGAAAACCCAAATCCCAAAAAAGAACCAAAGGATTTAACCAAATCATTATCACAGCAGCTAAAAGCAGAGCATTAAAGGAATTGTAAAGACGAAAACTGAAACGGGATAAAATCAATAAAGACGCCATAATAGCAGCCCGAATAATAGACGGAGTTAAACCTGCCATAAAAGCAAAGCTTAATATAAACAGAAAAGAAATAATAAAATTAACAGAATTACTCATACATAAAATATCAAGAAAACCAGAAAGCGCTTTTGCTATTATTGATAAATGAAGGCCAGACGCGACAATAACGTGAGATAAACCACATCTTCTTATTTGTTCTTCCAAAATAGACGTTAAATTATTTTTAGCGCCAAACATTAAACTAATAAGAAGGCTGGATTTGGGTTCAGGAATTATTTTTTGTAAAGATGATGTAATTTTATTTTTTACTAATAAAGCGGCTCTTCTCAAAGAAAATTTAGCTGGAGAAAAAAGCTCAATTGAGGGATAACTCATTCTTCCAGAAACAATTATTGAGCTATATGAACGAAAGTCAGAAAAGGGTTTAACTTTGCCTTTAATATTTATAATATCCCCATAATGATAACGAGGATATCTATCTGCATAGATAACAATTTTTGAGATGATAATTCTTTGATAATTCTCTTTAAGAATAGGCTCTGCAATAATTGGAGCTTTGATTTCTATTTGCACTTCTTCCACAATTGCAGTATTTTTTAATTCTCTAAAAACAACAAAATATCGATATCCCCCTAAAAATAAACTTAATAAAACTAAAATCAAAACAATAAATTCTTTTCTTTTATAATAAAGATAAACGCAAAGTAAGAAAGCAAAGAAGAAAACAACAGATAAGGAAAAGTAATAAGATAAAATTACACCAATTAAAAAAGACGCCCCGCATTGACGAAATACTTTTGAAGCCGAGAGCGTCATCTTATACTACATTTGGAAAAATACGGTTTTATTTTTTTTAATAGTTGCTTTGTTCTTTGTTCTGACCACGGTTGGGCATTTTGAAATTTCTCATCCAAAACCTTGCCTTTTTGAAAACGCTGAAGATAATAATGAGGAGCGAATTTTATCCAATTAACAATGGCCAAAATATCCTGCTCATCTAAAATATCAGACACCAAAGTTGTTCTAAATCCATAATCAATTTTATCTTTCTTTAATAATTCAATACTTTTATTAACTTTTTCTATAATCTTCTCATCTTCACTAAAAATTTCATATTTTTCTTTCGGCGCTTTTATATCCATTGCCACATAGTCTATTAACTTTTCCTCGATTAAACTATTTAAAACATCTGGGCAAGAACCATTCGTGTCTAATTTTATCAAAAAACCCAAATCCTTTACTTTTTTTATAAAATCAATTAAATCAGGTTGAATAGTGGGTTCTCCTCCAGTAATACATAATCCTTCTAATAATTTCTGGCGTTCTTTTAAAAAATCAAGAATTTCTTTTTCTGTAATTTTTGGCTGTTTTTTTATTAATTCTGGTAAAACTAATTCTGGATTATGACAATATGGACAACGAAAATTACAGCCAACAGCGAAAACAGTAGCTGCCACTTTCCCCGGATAATCAACTAAAGTTGTTTTTTGTAGACCGCCAAACAACATAATTTATATTTTAAAGGTGGAACGTTCTCCAAATTCTTCTTGTTTTCCTTTATGCCATTGTTGTACAGGACGCAAATATCCGACAATTCTGGAATAAACCTCGCAAGTTTGTTCTATTGTGCATTTTGGACAAATAAAATGTTCCCCTGCTATATATCCATGAATAGGACAAACAGAAAAAGTAGGCGTAAGAGTAAAATACGGCAAACGGAATTTTTCAAAAACAATCTTAATTAAAGATTTTACTGATTCAGAATTAGACACTGCCTCCCCTAAAAAAGCATGAAATACCGTACCGCCAGTATATTTTGTTTGTAATTCATCCTGCAATTTCAAAGCTTCAAATAAATCATCTGTATAATTTACAGGCAATTGGGTGGAATTGGTATAATAAGGTTCTTTTTCCCCTGCAGTAATAATATCAGGATATTTTTTCTTGTCTTTTAGCGCCAAACGATAAGATGTCCCTTCAGCAGGAGTAGCTTCCAAATTATACATATTTCCAGTTTCTTCCTGATATTCTACTAATTTATCGCGCATAAAATCTAATACTTCTAAAGTAAATTCTATGCCCTTCTTATTTGCAATATTTATTCCCAAAAAATTAAGCAAAGCTTCATTCATTCCAATCAATCCGATAGTGGAAAAATGATTGCCCCAATAATAACCCCTCATCTTTTTTACTCCATCTAAATAATGTTGCGCATAAGGATAAAGCCCCTTGTCTGTCCAATCTTCCAAAACTTTCCTTTTTATTTCTAAACTAACCTTTGCTAAATCCATTAAATCAGCTAATCTTTGGAAAAATTCTTTTTTTGTTTTTGATAAATATGCTAAGCGAGGCATATTAATGGTTATTACGCCAATACTTCCTGTTAAGGGCGCTGCTCCGAACAATCCTCCCCCGCGTTTATAAAGCTCTCTGTTATCCAGCCTGAGTCGGCAGCACATTGAACGTGAATCGTCAGGACTCATATCAGAATTAATAAAATTTGAGAAATATGGAATGCCATACTTTGCCGTCATCTTCCAAATTCCATCATAAATTGGATTATTCCAATCAAAATCTTTAGTAATGTTATATGTGGGAATGGGAAAAGTAAAAACTCTGCCACTGGCGTCACCATCTACATAAACCTCACAAAGCGCCTGATTAAGCATATCCATTTCTTTCTGAAACTCTTTATAAGTTTCCTTCTGGGACTGACCGCCAATTATCACAGGCAAGTCTTTGAAATGATTTGGAACTTTCAAATCCAATGTAATGTTTTCAAATGGAGTTTGGAACCCTACCCTAGTCGGAACATTGCAATTAAAAAGAAACTCCTGCAAGGATTGTTTTACCTCATTATAATTTAAATCATCATAACGAATAAAAGGCGCTAACAAAGTGTCAAAATTAGAAAAAGCCTGAGCACCAGCCCCTTCTCCCTGTAATGTATAGAAAAAATTAACTATTTGGCCTAAAGCAGGACGAAAATGTTTTGCAGGTTTGGATTGTATCTTGCCAAAAACCCCGCCAAATCCTTTTAACAAAAGATCATATAAATCCCAACCGCAGCAATAAGTAGCTAAAATATCCAAATTATGAATATGAAAATCGCCTGTTTCAGCTGCTTCCCTAATTTCTGGCGGATAAATTTTCCTTAACCAATATTTTTTTGCCACATAAGCAGCAACATAATGATTTAATCCCTGCAAAGAAAAAGCCATATTGCTATTTTCTTTTACCTCCCAATCTTTTTCTTTCAAGTATTCATCCACTAAACTTATTGCTTCTTCGGAAACAATGCGACTCTCTCTTATTTTCTTGCGCTGCTCACGGTATAAAATATAAGCTTTTGTTGTTTCCACCAAATTCTCTAAAATGAAAACCTCTTCAACAATATCCTGAATCTGTTCTACAGTAGGAATTTCTTCTTTTTTAAATCTCCTGTTTAAAATTTTTATTACACGAGTGCATAATTGCCGTGATAAAACTTTACCACCTTCATCAGTGGCTGTTAAAGCTTTGTAAACAACTTCCTCAATCTTCTTTTTATCAAAAAGAACAATATCCCCTGTTCTTTTTTCTACTTGCTTTATATGATTATGAAATTTTCTTTTTGGGGACATACAAATAAAATATAAATTAAGAATGAACAACTAACAGCTAACAAAAATGTTAATTGTTATTTGGTTCTTGATTATTATTATTCTTCTTCGTCGTCTTTCTTGTTTTTTCTTCGGAGAAAAGCGGGAATCTCAAATTCTTTTGCTTTTTCTTCTTTTTTTTCTTCTTCGTTCACAGGAATTTTTATTTCTAATGGTAAAACGCGACTGGTTTCTTTAAATTCTTCTCCAAAACCTCCAGCTACAACTGTAACTTTCATTTCTCCTTTCCTAAGATCATTATCAAAACTAGCGCCGAAAACCACCTGCGCATCTTTTGCTATAGATTCAGTAATAACTCGAGCCGCGTCATGAATTTCCACTAATGACATATCTTTCCCGCCAGCCACATTAAACAGAACACGTCTTGCCCCGTCTATAGAAATATCTAATAAAGGCGAGGAAATAGCTAATTGAGCCGCTTTTTTCGCCCGTTCCTGCCCTTTTGCTTTTCCTATCCCCAATAAAGTGCTTCCCGCCTCTGTTAAAGTTGTTCTTAAATTTGCAAAATCTAAGTTAATTAAACCAGGATAAGCAATTAAATTAACCATTCCTTCCACTCCCTGCTTTAAAACATCATCAACTTTAATAAAAGCGTCAAGAATCGGCGTCTTTTCATCAATAATATTAAAAATTCTATCATTAGGAATTGTCACTAAAGCGTCAACTTCATTGAAAAGCCTGCTCCATGCCTCCTCGGCAATTTCCAACCTTTTTTCTCCTTCAAAAACAAACGGCCTTGTTACTACCGCTATCACCAAAGCTCCTGATTGTCTTGCCAAATTTGCAATAATAGACGAAGCGCCTGAACCAGTTCCTCCTCCCAAACCACATGTAAGAAATAGCATATCAGCGCCTTGGATTATCTGATTTATTTCTTCAATATTTTCCTCTGCCGCTTCTCTTCCCCTTGTTGGGTCCATTCCAGCCCCTAACCCGCGGCAAACTTCTTTTCCAATTTGTAATTTAATATCTGCCTTTGTATTATGCAAACCTTGAGTATCAGTGTTAATAGTAATAAACTCTACTCCCTCAATCTTTTTCTCTTTCATCCTTGTCACTACATTTCCACCAGCTCCCCCTACACCAACTATTTTTACACGAATATTTTTAGTTAAAAACTTCTTCTTTTCCTTTTCCTTTGCTTTCTTCCTTATTGGCCTCAATCTTTGTTTTGGTTTCTCAACCAATTTCTGTTTTGGCTTCTGTTTATGTTTTAACCCTTTATTCTGTTTTTTTTCTATTAGTACTCTTTTTTTTTGTTTTTTCATAAAATTATTGTAATGCTACGCTGTCAGTTTAAAAGTTTAATGTTTAATATTTGATATTATAAACGGCCATTGAAAAAATTCCTAATTTTTTGAAAAATCTTATTTTCCATGGGAATCGGACCATTTTCTGCTTGAAATCTCAAGTTAAGTAATCCCAATACAGGAATAAAAGATAAATCTGGGTTTTCTCTATACCATTCAATATCCGGATTAGCTAATCTTACAGGAAGTTTGAATTTTTCTTTTGCTAACTCAACAATAAAAGGCATATTAGCCCCACCGCCATAAAGAACCACGCCGCCAGGAAGTTTTCCAAAGCGATCAATTTCTTTTAATCTTTTTATTACTAAATCGAAAATTTCTGATAAGCGAGCTTCAATAATTTCCGCTAAAAATCTTTTACTTACTTTCTCGCTAGATTCAGTTTCTTCCAGGTAAATATTTAAATCTACATTTTCATTCTTGCTAATTTTCTTTTTTATTGCCGCACCTTCATTAACTTTTATTTTTTCAGCAATATCAACATAAGTTTTTAGGCCTACTGCAATATCATTTGTAATATTATCCCCTCCCATTGAAAACACCTGCAAATCCAAAATCTCATCATTTTCATAAACACAAGCGCTAGTAGTTCCAGCGCCTAAATCCAAAGCAATTACCCCTAAATCTTTATCTTGGTCAGTAAGAACAATTTCTGCCCCTGCAAATGGTAAAATAATTTTTGGATCAAGCCTTAAACCAATTATTTCGCCTAAACGATTAATATAACTAATATTAGGGCTAAAAGCATCAATTAAAAGGCACTCGGTCTCAATTTTTAATCCTTTCATTCCTACTGGATCTTTTACTTTTGCCACTCCATCAACAATGTAGCTTCTTGAAACAGTTTGAACTAATGTTCTGTTAGATGGAAGAGCAAAAGCTTGGGCAGCTTTATCTGCCCTTTCTTTATCTTCCTCAGTAATCTCCTGATCTGGCCGTGAAACTACGGCCACACCCTTAGAAAGACGGGTTTTTATATTAGGACCTCCTATGCCTATAATGGATTCTTTAAAATGAACATTCTTTAGCATTCCTTCTATTTCTGCCACCAAATTATCTAATTCCTCAGCTGTTCCCTCTATATCCACAATTTCTCCTTTTTTAATGCCGCGAGATTTTCTATGGGCAGACAAAACAACACTCCAATTGTCAGAATCTTGCTTTCCAACTAAAGCTTTCATATTAGACGTGCCTAAATCTATTGCTAAAATATGAGAACGCATATTTGTTATTTTCCAATTACAAATTATTAATTACTCATTAATTGCCTGTAGAATTTTATTTTTGAGCAAAGCGAGAAAACAAAATTCTGGGAGCCAGAGTGAGCAGAATTTTATTTTCTAAACGTTCCATTTTCAACTTGTTCTCCTTTTTATCATGAGTATACCCATAAAGATGCAATAGGCTATGGACTACTAATTTTTGATAAAAAGAATCCAGGGATACATTGAATATTTTAACTTGTCTTTTTATTTCTTCAGGGCAAAGAAAAATATCCCCAAGTATTTTTTCTTTTTTTCCTAATTCTAGCGGAAGAGTTTCATTCAAGGGAAAAGAAAGAACAGTGGTCTCTTTATTTTTTCCTCGCCAATAATTATTTAACCGGCGAATATTTTGAGAATTGACAAAAATTAAAGATAAAACTATTCTTTTGTTTTCTTTTAGAACGATTAAGGACTTCTCAACAATGCCGTAAAAGAATCTTTTAGAAGGGATATTTTGTCTATCTAAATTATATATTAAAACTTCATGCTTGAAAACCATCGTTTTATGTTAAAGAATCCCCTTTTTTCTTTTAATAGCTACTTCTTTGAGAACTTTTATTTTATGAAGAGCTGATAATTTTTGGCTTCTTTTAGTCGGTTTAGAATGGTAATATTTTCTTTTTCGAGCTTCCAAAAGCACACCACTCTTTTTTATAATCTTAAAGGCTCGGCCGAGAAAAGAATTCTGATTTTCTCCTTGTCTTCTTTTTACTGTAATAGGCATATCTTACAAATTGTTATTTGTTATTTGTTATTTGTTCTTTGTTTTCTGCTTCTTTAATCGCTTTTTAACTTCATTGATTATCTTTTCCAGAGGAATTAATTCTTGCAGCCCTGAATCCATATCTTTCAAAATTATCATACCATTTAAAACCTCTTCCTGTCCAAGTATAAGAACATAGTCTACATTTAATTTATTGGCAGCTGTTAATTGAGCCCTTAAACTCTCTTTTCCTAAATTCTCCCCAAGAAAAATATTTTCTTTACGAAATTGCTCTAAAAGCTTGAAAGATTGCCTCTTTGCCGCATCTCCTATTTGCACCAAAAATATTTTTGGTTTTGGCAAAACTAATTCTTTGCCTTTTTTTATCAACTCATTTATCAATCTTTCAACGCCAAAAGCAACGCCAACAGCCGGTTTATATGTTCCGCCTAAAAATTTTACCAATTTATCATATCTTCCACCACCAGCTAAAGCAATGCTTTTTATTTCGCTGCCAAGAGAAAATTCAAAAACAGTTCTTGTGTAATAATCAAACCCCCGGACTAATGTTTTGTCCAGTATGTAAGAAATGCCTAAATAATCCAATAATTCTAAAATATCTTTAAAGTGGCTATGACATTCTAAACAAAGGTAATCTAAAAAAGTTGGAGCGCCATTTTTAATAGATAAACATTTCTCATTTTTACAATCTAAAACCCTTAAAGGATTTTCTCTTATGCGCCTTCGGCAATCAGCGCAGATTTGCTTAATATATTTTCTATAATATTTTTTTAATTCTTTTATATAGACAGGCCTACATTCAGAACAACCAATACTATTAAGAGATAAACAAATATTCTTTTGCTTAAATCCCAAGCTTTCTAAAAAAACTTTTGAAGCAATAATTATTTCTACATCAGTGGCTGGAGAACCTTCCCCAATTATTTCCGCTCCTAATTGATAGAATTGACGGTAACGGCCGGCTTGTGGTTTTTCATGGCGAAAGAAAGGACCAAAATGATAAAGCTTGACTGGCTGAGGCAAATTAAACATCCCTTTTTCTATATATGCCCTTACTATTGAAGCTGTTCCTTCTGGCCGAAGAGCCAATAATTCCTTATTTTCTTTGGCTCTCAAAATATACATCTCTTTGCCTACAATATCTGTTTTTTTACCTATTCCTTTGGTAAATAATTCGGCTTTTTCTAATATGGGAGTTTCTATTCTTTGAAAACCGTAAAATTCGAAAATCTTTTTAGCATTAGATAAAATATAATCATAATAAAGCCAATCTTTTGCCAAGATATCTTTCATTCCGCGAAGCGTTTGAAAAAATTTTCTTTTATAAACCATAAGCCATTATTCTTTGTGAAGGCCAAAGCCGAAGCCATACCCGGCCTATTACCAATTTTTCATCCAAGGGCCCCCAATTACGTGAATCGTAAGAAGCCAAACGATTGTCGCCTAAAACAAAAAGTTCGTTTTCTCCAAGGGTTAACTCAAGATTGCCTGAGGTATTTGATGCCTTAGGTAAAAAATTTTCTTCTAAAGAGATTTGAGCCCCAGAACTATCAAGTACGGTTATATTGCCATCTTCTATGATTATTGTTTCCATAGGTAAAGCAAGAATTCTTTTGATATAATATTGATGTGGATGATTAGGGGCTTTAAAAACTATTACTTCATATCTTGTTGGCTGACGAAAGCGATACGACAATTCATCAATAATGAGATAATCCTGGGTATAGAAATTTGGCTCCATACTGCTGCCATGAACTATAAAAGGTTGAATTAAAAAATATCTTATAGGAGCGACTATAAGAATAGCGATAAAAATCATTTCTATATTTTCCCGAAGAATTTTCTTCCACATATATAAGAACCTCGTTTACAAGAACCTTGTTATTCGCCTTTGGCTCATAATTAGTAAAAACTATTGCTGATAATACCATAATTGAACCATCAAAGCAAATATGTTAGATTATAGAAAGCATGACGTTAATTAACAAAAAAACCATCGTATTGGGGTTAATTATTGGCGGAATTATATTTCTGTTCTTTTTATTTTATGGATTAAATGATTCAAAAAAATACTCTTTTTCTTATAATAATGATTCCAACGCCTTCTCAAAAGAAGAATTTCCAAAACCAGAAAATTCACCAATTAATATCCTCTTTTTAGGAATAGCAGGAGAAGAATCGCGAGGCGCTTTTCTTACCGACACTATTTTCGTCGCGAGTATTATTCCATCTAAAAAACAAATCTCAATGATTTCCCTGCCCCGAGATTTATGGGTAAAAATTCCAAGTGGCTCTACTGGCGTTAAAATTAATTCCCTTTATGAATTAGAAAACAAAGGAAAAAGATTCTCAAAAGCAGACTCTTATGAATTAATAAAAGAAAAAATAGAGGACATAACAGGATTGCCTATGAATTATATTGTTATTCTTGATTTAAAAGGATTTGAAAAGTTAATTGACGCTTTGGGAGGAATAGATATTTGGCTGGAAAAAGATATAATAGATCCAAGTTTAGTAAATCCCCATAATCCTTCGGAAATTTTTCATCTTTCTGCTGGCTGGCGCCATTTAGACGGAGCATTAGTTATAAAATTTATTCGCACACGTTATGCCCCTAATGGCGATTTCTATAGAATTGAGCATCAACAACAAATAATTGCCGCATTAAAAGATAAACTTACTAAATTAGCTGACATTTGGAATTTAATTACTTGGTTAAAGATTTGGCAGTCTTTAAGCGGGCATGTTATCACTAACCTGGATTTTAATACAATATGGCAAATATTCCCTGTTGTGAAGGATATATCATCCAGCCAAATCCAATATCTCAGCATAACAAACAAACCCCCTGATGAACTATTAATGACATCTACAATATATGACAATTGGGCTGACAAGGATATTTATATTCTTATACCAGCCAAAGGATTTGAAAATTATGAAGAAATAAATAATTATATTAAGGAAAAAATTTATGAATAAAAACTATCTTCTCATTGGCTTAGGAAATCCTGATAAAAAATATGAAAAAAACCGACATAATATCGGTTCTGATTTTGTCATGTTTTTAGAAAAAGAGTGGCGTGGTTCTGGCTGGGAAAAGAATAAAAGATGCTTTGCTGAAATAAGCTACGTTGAAAAAAAAGATAAAAAGATTATCTTAGCCAAACCACTGATATTTATGAATAATTCAGGAAAAAGCGTGGTCCAGCTTAAAAAATTTTATAACGTACCGCTAAAAAATATATTCATTGCGCAAGATGACGCTGATATAAGCTTAGGAGATTTTAAAATAAGCTATGATCGCGGATCAGCAGGACACAATGGTATTAAATCTATTATTAATTACCTCAAATCAAAAACTTTTTATAGAATAAGAATAGGCATCAGGCCTTCTTCCAAAAAAAGGGAAAAAGCCGATAAATTGGTTCTCAAAAATTTCACTCTGCAAGAAAATAAGGTTTTAGAAAAACTTTTCCCAATCATATTGGAAGAGATAAATAACAAAACGGAAAATTAAAATGCTAAGTACTCCTAATGCCAAAGTACTCAGGGAAAGATAACTTAGAAGCAAGAAAAATTCCAAATTCACAAGAATCAAAACCAAAAATGACGGTAGAAAATCTGAGCGCAAGGTGTCAGTGGAAAAAAAATAAAAATAGGAAAAACCTATTAGCCCTAAAGCATAAATTAAAAACCCAATCCAAAAAGGATAATTAAGAAAAAAATAAAGGCCGTAGGAAATAATTATCCAAAATAAAAAAAGATAATAAAATAAAAGTTCCTGCCAATACTTTTCTCTAGGTAGAGGAAAAAACAATTTCTTCCAAAAAAGACCCAGAAATATTAAAACAAAACCAATAGCCCACAAAGGTTTTACAAAAAAGACTAAAATATTGACTTCGAGAGAAGCTAAAAGAAGAAAGATAAAATTAAACCAGGAAAGGCCTAAAAACGCTTTCCATAGAAAAATTAGCAAAAAACATATAAAAATAGACTGAAAAAAAGATAAAGAAAAAAGGATGCTACCAATCAGACAAAAGCCGTAGAACAAAAAAAAGAGAAACTTTCTAATTCCGATAAAAGAAAAAAAATCTTTTATTTTTTGCATAAATTCAGAGTATTTTTCTTGAAAGAAACGGTAATTTTGTTTCCTTCTTTTATTTTGCCTTTGATAATTTCATCAGCTAAAGGATCAAGGACTTCTTTTTCAATAAGTCTTTTTAACGGTCGTGCGCCATAATTAGGATTATAACCTTTTTGAGCTAAATATTTCTTTGCCTCTTTGCTTAATTTTAAAGCAATCTTCTTATCAACTAACCGATGATTAATTATATTTATTTGCAAATCCACAATTTTTTCTATGCTCCGAATGCTTAAAGTATTAAAAATGACAATTTCATCAACACGATTAAGAAATTCTGGACGGAATTTTTCCCTTAAAGCATCATGAATTTTATTTTTTAATTCCTCTTTCTGTTGTTCCACCTTATTCTTTTTATTCGCAACAAATCCCAAAGAAACCATTTCCTGTAAATATTCCCCGCCCAAGTTAGAGGTCATAATAATAATTGTGTTTTTAAAATTCACTGCCCGACCCTTACCGTCAGTAAGACGGCCATTATCTAATATTTGAAGAAGAATATTAAATACCTCTGGATTGGCCTTTTCTATTTCATCAAACAAAATCAGGCTATATGGGCGATGTTTTATTGCTTCTGTTAATTGCCCCCCTTCTTCATAACCAACATATCCAGGAGGAGAACCAATTAAACGGGCAACACTATGTTTTTCCATATACTCGGACATATCTATACGAATCATTGCTTTTTCATTAGAAAACATAAATTCTGCCAAAGCCCTAGCAAGCTCTGTTTTTCCCACTCCAGTTGGCCCCAAAAACATAAAAGAACCTATGGGTCTGTCTTCTTCTGATATTCCTGCGCGGGCTCTTCTAATAGCCCTGCTTACCGCAAAAATAGCCTCTTTTTGCCCCACAACTCTTTTGCTTAAGTCTTTCTCCATTCTCACTAATTTTTTGCTTTCCTCTTCAAGCATTCTTGTTACAGGAATTCCAGTCCATCGGGAAACTACGCGGGCGATATCTTCAGCTGTTACCTCATCTTTTAAAAACCTTTCTTCTTCGGAAATTTTACTCAAAGACTTTCCATTGAATCTTAATGTTTTTTTTAATTGGGGAATTTTACCATAAATTATTTCCGCAACTTTATCTAATTGCCCAGTCCTCTCAAATTCTTGCGAATTTTTTTCTAATTCCTCTATTTCTTTTTTAATGGCGCTCACTTCGTTAAATATTTCTTTTTCCTTCTGCCATTTACTTTTTATCTTATTATATTTTTGTTTTAATTTCTTCAACTCGTTTCCGATTCTTCTTCTATCTTGCGTTATTTTTTTACCTTCCCGTATTTCCTTTTTGCTTGCCTCTTTTTGCAGTTCCAGAGATTTTATTTTGGCTTCTAATTCAGAGATGGGCAAAGGAATGCTACCAATATCCAAGCTCATTGATGAAGCGGCTTCATCCATTAAATCTATGGCTTTATCAGGCAAAAAACGGGAGGTAATATAACGGCTGGATAATTGTACTCCCATTATAATTGCTTGATCAGATATCTTTAATCCATGATGAGCTTCATATTTTGATTTTAATCCCCGTAAAATCTCAATTGCTTCTTCAATTGAAGGTTCTTCTACTAATACTGGCTGAAAACGTCTTTCTAAAGCCGGGTCTTTTTCAATATATTCACGATAATCTTTAAAAGTTGCCGCTCCAATAGCCCGCAATTCACCTCTGGCTAATGCGGGTTTTAATAAATTAGAAGCGTCAATAGCTCCTTCAGCCGCTCCTGCTCCTACCAATGTATGAATTTCGTCAATGAAAATTATAATATTACCGGCCTTTTTTATTTCTTTAAGAAGATTTTTTAATCGTTCTTCAAACTCCCCTCTAAAACGGGTCCCGGCTATTAATGCCCCTAAATCTAATGATATAATTTTTTTATCAATTAAACTTTCCGGAACTTCGGAAGAAGCAATACGTTGAGCCAATCCTTCTACAATAGCGGTTTTTCCTACACCTGCTTCACCCATTAATATTGGGTTATTTTTTGTCCTGCGTGACAATATCTGCATAACTCGCCGTAATTCTTCCTCCCTTTCTATCACTGGGTCCAATTTATTCTCTCTTGCTAATTCAGTAAGATCTTGGGTATATTTTTCTATAGCATTAGCGCCAACTTCTTGAAATTCATCAGTAATTTTTTCACCAGCTGTATAATGATGAAGAGCTTTTAAAAACTCTTCCTTGCTAATATTAAATTCGCTTATTAATTCCTGCGCAGAATTTTTAGAAGCAAGTATGCCATAAAATAAATATTCTGGGGAAATAAATTCATTTTTTTCCTCCATCGCTTTTTTAGCGGTAACTTCTATAATTTGCAACATTTCCTGAGAAAGATACATTGGACCAAAACCCTTGCCAACAGAAAAGATGCGCGGTAATTTAACAATTTCCTCTAATATCTTCTTTAAGAATTTTTCTACATTAATTTTTAATTCTTTTTCTAAAATCTCCCTTGGGCCAGACCCTTCTTCGTCCAACAAAACATACAAAAGATGGAGAGCGCGCATCTCTCCCTGGTTTCTTTCCATAGCCATTTGCTGAGCCCTTTCTATCGCCGCTTGAGCTTTTGCTGTAAATCTTCCTAAAGGCACAATAATAAATTAAATATTAAAAATTATTCCCTAAACCCTGTCCCAGCAGGAATCAACCTGCCAATAATAACATTTTCTTTAAGGCCTTTCAGATAATCTTTTTTTCCTTCAACAGCAGCTCTGATTAATACTCTTGATGTTTCTTGGAAGGACGCAGCTGAAAGTAAGCTGTCAGAATTCAACGCAACATTTTTAATTCCCATAAGTATTTCGCTTCCCTTAGGCGCTTCTTTCTTTAAACTTTTCAATCTATCTACTTCTTCTTGAAAAGATTTTTTAGATATCACTTCACCTGGAATAAACTCACTATCACCACTATGTGTAATTTTTAATTGAGAGAACATTTGTTTAATGATTATCTCAAAATGCTTATTATTAATATTCTCGCCCGCAATATCATATACTTTCTTTATTTCCGCCAATATATATTCCTGACAAGCATTTTTGCCCAAAATCCTAAAAAGTTTTTTAAGATTAAGATGCCCTTCGCAAAGCTGATCGCCTTTTTTGACTTCTTCTCCATTTTTAACCCATAAAGTTACTGTTTCAGATATAACATATTCAAGTACACGAGATTTTTTGTCATTTGGTTTTATCCTGATAAATTTTTGATGATTTATTTTTTTTATTTCAATAATCTCTCCATCTACTTCGCTCATAGGCGCCTCACCTTTAGGTATCCTGGCTTCAAAAATTTCTTCTACTCTTGGCAACCCTTGAGTAATATCAACGGCTTGAGCTACTCCACCTGTATGAAATGTCCTTAAAGTTAACTGGGTACCTGGTTCTCCTATAGATTGAGCAGCTACAACACCAACTGCTTCTCCTAAATCAATAAGTTTTCTCCATGCTAAATCAAGCCCATAACACTTCTGGCAAATTCCATTTAAGCTTTCGCAAGTGATTGGAGAACGAACTAATATTTCTCCAACTGAAGAATCTACTATTTTTTTAGTTAATATTTCATCCATTAATTCTCCCCTTTTAGCTATAATTTTGCCTTTTTTATCAACAGCATTATCACTCAAAATTCTTCCAAAAATCTTCTTTGATAAATCTTCATTTTGTTCTTCAACCTTTTTTCTATTAACAATCAAGCCCTTTTTTGTTCGGCAATCTTTTTCCCTAATAAGAACATCTTGAGCAACATCCACTAATCTTCTGGTGAGATAGCCTGCAAAAGAGGTCTTTAAAGCAGTATCAGCCAATCCTTTTCTTCCGCCATGTGAAGCGGCAAAATATTCCAGAACATTAAACCCTTCCTGATGACAAGATAAAATAGGCATTTCTATCAACTGCCCAAGAGGATTAACCACTAATCCCTTCATACCCATAATTTGCGCGGCCACTGCCCAATTTCCTTTTGCCCCTGAATTAAAAAATATATAAACTGAATCTTTCGGGTCTAAAGTCTTTAAAACTAATCCTGATATTTGATCAACGGCATGCCTCCATTGTGTCTCTGTTAAAATCTTCTTTTCCTGCGCAGTTAAAAGCCCTTCTTCATATTGAATGGTAATCTCTTCAACTTTTGCAGATGCCTCATCCAAAATCTCTTTTTTCTTTACAGGAACTTTTATATCAGTAAGCCCCCATGACACGCCTGATAAAGTAGAATAATAAAAACCTAACTTCTTTATATTATTTAGAATTTCGGCGCTTTTATGAAAATCATTAAAATAATGGATTATATCCTTAGTAATACCTTTTATGTCCTTGCTCTTCAATTGTTTGTTTATAAACGGAAAGTCTTCTGGTAAAATCTCGTTAAAAATAATTCTTCCTACAGTAGTACTAATCAATTTATTGTTTTCTTTTAAAATACGGACCTTAATTCTTTCTTGAAGTCCGATCTTTTTATATTCATAAGTTAATAACGCATCATTTGAATCAGAAAAGATTTTTTCTTTTAAATCATCGCCTTTAACCTCTTTCTCCGTCATATCCATTGTTAACCAATAAATACCTGCGACCATTTCATGTCGAGGCAACATAGCAGGTTCTCCATTAGACGGCTTTAATAATCCTAAGGTTGATAACATTCTATTTTCACTCTCCCTCTGAGCTTCCTCAGATAAAGGAACATGCACTGCCATTTGATCTCCATCAAAATCAGCATTAAAAGGAGGGCAAACCATTGCAGGAATTTGAATAGCTAATCCTTCGATTAATTTTGGACGAAAAGCTTCAATGCTTAAACGATGAAGCGTAGGAGCCCTATTTAAAAGAACGTATTTATTTTTTACTATATTTTCTAAAATTTCCCATATAACGTCAGACCCCTCTTCAATTAAATGGTTTGCGGCGCGAGGATTAAAAACAATTTCTCTTTTTATTAACTCCCCAGCTACGAATGGTTTAAATAATTCCAAAGCCATTTTTTTTGGCAATCCACATTCGTGAATTTTTAGTTCAGGACCAATAACAATTACTGAACGGCCTGAATAATCCACTCTTTTTCCTAAAAGATTCTGACGGAAACGCCCTTGCTTGCCTTGTAAGATATCAGCTAAAGAACGCAACGGACGATGTTGAGCTGAATGCATAGGTGTAGCGCCAGAACCTTTTCTTATAGAATTATCAATTAAAGCGTCTACTGCTTCCTGCAGCATTCTCTTTTCATTTTTTATAATAACTTCAGGTGCTCTAAGCTCTAATAATTTTTTTAAACGATTATTACGATTAATAACACGGCGATAAAGGTCATTTAAATCTGATGTAGCAAATTTTCCTCCATCCAACTCAACCATTGGACGCAAATCAGGAGGAAGTACGGGGAGTATAGTTAAAAACATCCACTCTGGGCGCGCCTTTGAGTGTAAAAACCCTTTCGCTAATTTAAGACGATTAAGAAGTTTTTTATCAACATTTTTTAAGTGCGATTTTTTCTCAATTTCTTTTTCTAACTCACTAACTAATTTTTTAAGGTCTATCTGCTCCAAGAATTTTCTCACTGGCTCACTTCCTGTTTCTGCTGTGAAAACTTCACCATATTTTTTTGAAAGGTTTAAATAATCAATTTCAGAAAAAATAGCTTTTGGCTTTATCATATCTAATCCCATTCGCGCTTGACTGCGGGATTTTGTTAAATCTTTTTTCTTATCTTTGGGCCATGTTTTTGATTTAATCTTGTATTCAGATTCTATTTCATCTAAAGCTCTTTTTTTTGCGGCTTCATCTATAGAAGCTACAATATAGCTATTGTAATAAATGACTCTTTCTAAAGCGGCCATTGGAACATCAAGCGCCAAAGCAATTCGTGAAGGAATGCTACGTAAAAACCAAATATGAACTACTGGAGTAGCTAATTTAATATGACCCATCCTTTCTCTGCGAATAAAAGAACGGGTTATTTCTACTCCGCAACGATCGCAAATAATCCCTTTGTAGTGAGCGCCTTTATATTTTCCGCAAGGACATTCATAATCTTTTACAGGTCCAAAAATCTGCTCAGAAAAGAGGCCTTCTTTTTCCGGCTTTTGAGTCCGATAGTTAATTGTCTCAGCTTTAGTAATTTCTCCGTATGACTTATTCCCTTCTATATATGACCAAGATAAAATCTCCTCTGGAGAGGCAATTTTTAAACCAAGCGCTTCAAAATCACTAACCTTTTTTTCTGTGTCTTTTATCATAAACTACTTAATTACTAATTACTATCTATCGTTATTTGTTTCTTCTTCTTTTTTTACTCCAATCAAATTTACTGATAAAGATAATGATTGCAATTCTTTGAGAATTACGTTAAAAGCGGCGGGGATATTTGGGTTTTTAATTTTTTCCCCGGTAATTATAGCTTCGTAAGCTGACCCCCTTCCAAATATATCATCAGATTTTATTGTTATCATTTCCTGAAGTGAGTATGCGGCGCCATATCCTTCTAATGCCCAAACTTCCATTTCACCGAATCTCTGACCTCCAAGATGAGCTCGACCGCCTAAAGGTTGCTGGGTAATTAAAGAATATGGACCAATTGCTCTCATATGAACTTTGTCCTTTACCATATGCTCTAATTTCATTATATATATTATGCCTACTGCTACGTCTTTATGAAATTTCTCGCCAGTTTTGCCATTATATAAAGCAATTTTTCCATCTTCTGGCAATCCGGCTTTTACAAGTTCTTTTTTTACATCTTCCTCAGTGGCACCATCTAAAGACGGAGTAACAGCTCTATATCCTAATTTTTGAGCTGCTAAACCTAAATGATTTTCAAAAACCTGCCCTAAATTCATTCGGCTGCCGATTCCCAAAGGATTTAAAACCACATCAATTGGAGTTCCATCTTCTAAATAAGGCATATCTTCTTCAGGAACAATAACAGAAATAACGCCTTTATTTCCGTGCCGTCCAGATAATTTATCTCCTGCCATAGTTTTTCTTAGCTCTGCAATTTCCACGCTTATACTTTTTATAACGCCAACATTTAATTTATCCCCTTCTTTACGGGAAAGAATTTTTGTTTTAACAACTCTGCCTTGTCGAGATGGCTGAAGAGTTAAAGATGTATCTTTTATATCCTTCATCTGCTCTCCAAAAATAGCTTGTAGCAATCTTTCTTCTGGAGTTAATTCCGCTTTTCCTTTCGGTGAAATTTTCCCAACTAAAATATCCCCCCCTTTTACCTCAGCTCCTATCATTATTACTCCATCCTCATCTAAGTTCTTTAATTTATTTTCGGAAACATTAGGTATATCACGAGTGGTGCTTTCCTGACCTAACTTAGTTTCCACTACATCACAAGTAAACTCTTCTAAATAAACAGAGGTAAAATAATCATTTTTTAAAACTCGTTCTGAAATAACAATTGCATCTTCATAATTAGCTCCAAAAAATGGCATAAAAGCAACCAATAAATTTTGCCCTAAAGCTAAAACCCCGTTTTCCGTAGCTGCTCCATCTGCCAATAAAGTTCCTTCCTTTACAACATCCCCTTTGTTTACAACAGGTTTTTGCATCAACCAACTATTTTTATTGCTGCGGCCAAAATTAATTAATTCGTAAGTTCTATTTTTCTTATCCTTTGTCTTTACAACAATATGATTTGCGTCCACTTCAATAACTTTTCCCTCAATATCGCTAATCAGGCACTGGCCCGACTCAAAAGCAATCTTTTCCTCCATTCCAGTACCAACCAACGGAGCTTTTGGCCTTAAACAAGGAACAGCCTGTCTTTGCATATTCGCTCCCATTAACGCTCTATTAGATTCATCATGCTCTAAGAATGGTATTAAACTAACAGCAACAGAGATAATTTGCTGGCAAGACACATCAATTAATTCAATTTCTTTGTTGTGAATTAAAGTTGGCTCCCCTTTAACCCTTGCCCCTATTAATTCTTCTTTCATCCTTCCATTTTCATCAACATTAACAGTGCCATGAGCAATCTTATATTTTAATTCGTCAAAAGCGTTGAGCCAGATTATTTCATTAGTAAGCCTGGCTTTTTTTACTTTGATATAAGGTGTTTCAATAAAACCAAACTCATTTAATCGCGCATAAAGAGACAGGGAAAGAACCAAACCGATATTCTGCCCTTCAGGAGTCTGAATAGGACACAAACGTCCGTAATGGCTGGTATGAATATCCCTAACTTCCAATCCCGCTCTTTCTCTTACTAATCCACCTGGACCCATACAAGTAATTTTTCTTTTATGCTCTAATTCTGAAAGCATATTCATTTGTTCCATAAACTGGCAAAGCTGGGAAACATTAAAAAATTCCCGCAGCACAGCTACTAATTGTCGAGGATTTATTAATTGGGCAGGGACTAATGTTTCAGGATCTAAAGTCGCCATTCTATCTTGTATTGTCCGACGCATACGCATCAATCCAACCCTAAATCTTTCTGTTAAAATTTCCCCAACCGCTTTTACTCTCCTATTTCCTAAATGATCAATGTCATCATCAATAGCCTCTGGGTCATCATTTAATCTGATAATTTCTTTAACAATCGCTACAAGATCATCTAATTTTAAACTTCTTTCATCAAAAGAGGTATCAAGCTCAAGCCGTTGATTAAATTTATACCTTCCAACTTTAGCTAAATCATATCTATCAGATCGGAAAAACATATTATTAATTAAATCATAAGCATTATCAAAAGTGGCTAATTCCCCGGGTCGTAAGTGGCGATAAATTTCAACATAACCTTCTTCTTGATTAGTAGACAAATCTTTCTTTAAAGTGCTTTCAATATATTCAATAGAAGATTTTTCTTTTTTAATTTTAAACGCTTTTTTTATATCATCATTTGTCTTTAAGCCAAAAATCCTAAGTAAAGCGCTTATTGGCACTTTTCTTTTCCTGTCTATTTTTACGCTAATAACCCCATCATTATCAGTCTCAAATTCTAACCAGGCCCCATGATAAGGGATAAGTTTTGCTCCAAATAGCCTTCGTCCTCTAAAATTCACAGAAGAAAAATATACTCCTGGAGAACGATTGATTTGCGAAATAACAACTTTTTCTACACCATTAATAATAAAAGTCCCCCGTGGAGTCATAACGGGAATTTCACCAAAATATACTTCTTGTTCTCTCTCAACACCTGTCTTTTTATGAATTAAACGCAGCTTTACACGAATTGTAGATTCATAATTTAACCCTTTTTCTTTGGCTTTAATCTCAGATATTTTTGGAGGTTCAAAATAATAATCTCCAAAAGCCAATTCTAAATCTTTGCCTGTATAATCCCCAATTGGTAATAATTCTTTAAAAACCTCCCGTATTCCTTTTTCTAAAAACCACTGAAAAGAATCAGTTTGAAATTGGGTTAATCGTGGAGGCTCTAAAATGCCCCGGGAATGACGGGAAAAAGATTTTATTGTCAGTTGATTAGACATCTAATAACAAAAAAATTCCTAATTATAATAAGAACCTACTTCGCGGAACCTTGTTTCTCGCTCTGCTCAAAATAGGTTATGATAACCTTTTTGCTTTGTTTAAAAACGTCGAAACTAAAATGAGACTATTTTAAAATTTTAGCGCGTGTAAAATAGATTGGGATATTCTTCGCGAAGTGATGCTTTTTTCTTTAGAAAAAGCAACCTTCCAATCTTTAATACTTGCCGTCTTTATTTTATTCTTTTTTAAAAATTTGTCAAGTGTTTTAAGCAATTCATCGCTTTTTTCCACTTGAATGCGATATTTTTGTCCCTCAATTGTATTAAAAGAAAGAAAAATCATATCCTTTTTAAATGTCTACGCCTCCATTCTTTAATCTTTTTATGGTTTCCTGAAAGCAAAATATCAGGAACTCGCCAAGCTATTTTTTTCTTTTTCTTATTTGGATAAAAAATTTCCGGTCTTGTGTACTGAGGATATTCGCCTTTTTCCTCAAAATCTATAGAAAATGATTCCTCTAAAAGTGATTCTTTTTTAATAACCCCGGGAACAAAACGACTAACAGTATCAACTAAAATCATTGCCGGCAATTCTCCGCCTGTTAAAATATATTCCCCAATAGATATTTCCTCATCAGCAATATATTTAGTAACCCTCTCGTCTACGCCTTCATAACGCGGACAAATAAGTATTATTTGGTCGTATTTAGATAATTGTTTTACCTTTTTTTGTGTTAATTTCTTCCCTTTTGCGGAAAAAAGGATGATGCGGCATTTTTTAATTTTTTTCTTTTTTAAATCTTTTACAGCTTTAAAAATCGGCTCCACTTTAAAAATCATTCCCATGCCTCCGCCATAAGGACAATCGTCAGTTGTTTGGTGGCGATCTAACGTCCATTTCCGCAAATTATGAATATGAATTTTTATAAGCCTTTTCTTTTGAGCTTTTTTCAGAATAGAAGCATCAAAATAAGAATCAAAAATCTCAGGAAAAATTGTGAGAATATCAAAACGCATAATACAAATAACAATTAACAAATAGCATAAAAAAGCGGAAAAATTTGTCTATTGAAAAGGCGAGAAGAGGTTGTTGAAAAAAACTATAGCGATTAGCGTGTTTTTGAAACAATTTCTCCTCGCCTTTACCACTACACCTAAGTGTAATTTTAGAGTTTTAAATCCCCAACAATATCATCTGCGGCTTTCTCTGCTTCTTTTGATGAATCAGTTGATGAATCGGGAGCGCTAGCCTCTCGGCTTACTCTTGAAGAGCCTTCAGGCTCTTCAATCTTGAGGTTAACTCGGGCTTTATTTTTCGCTCCAGCTACTTTCAAAATAGTCCTTAATGCTTTGGCCATTGAACCCTGACGGCCTATAATTTGGGCCATATCTTCAGGATCTACTTTTAAAGAAAGGAGTACGCCCATTTCATCTACTTTTCGCTCTACCTTTACTGCATCAGGATTACTTGCGATGCTTTTAACTATAAATTCGAGCAATTGTTGATCTACATGTGTTTCTGCCATGATTTCAGAATTAATATTTTCTTAACTTAACAACTAAAGTAGCTATCGACCGCTCTCTTAGCCACTGGATAATTTCTATTTTAAAATACTTAAAAAGGAAAGTCAAGCAAGCAATTGACAAATTATTCTTCTGCCAAGGCTTTTGCTTCTTCCAATTTTAATGAAAAAAGTTGGGAACTATCATTCTCTGATAAAGTCACTCCGTAAATTATTTGAACAGCATTCATAGTCATTCTATTATGAGTAATGATAATAAATTGGGTATTTTTAGTAAGCGCTTTTAAAATTTCAGAAAAATGGGTGCTATTTTCTTCATCTAAAGCCGCATCAATTTCATCCACAACAACCAATGGGGAATTAGACTGATTAACTAAGGCAAAAAGAAGACAGGCAGTAATTAGGGTTTTTTCCCCGCCAGAAAGCATGTCAATGCCTTTTAATTGCGTTTTTGGAATATTAATTTTAATATCAACCCCCCAAACAACATCATGATTATTGGATTCTTGTTTAACCTGAATTAATTTCGCTGAACCGCCCTTAAATATAAGTTGGAAATAGTGATTAAATTCTTCATTTATTCCATTAATCGCTTTGCTGAATTTCTCTTCAATTTGATTATTTAATTCTTTTACCAAAGTATTAAGATCTTCCACCCCTTTATTAAGATCCTCAATCTGTCGGCTCAAAAAATCATAACGATTAGAAACATCTGCGTACTCATTTATTATATTTTCGTCTTCTGCGCCCATTTCTGATAATTCTTTTTTCCTTCGCCAAATTTTATTTTCTAAAACAGAGAATTCTTCCAAAGAAACTAATTGCGTATTTTTTTCGTTTTGATAGAGTTTTTCAATTTCTTGGAATTCAAATCCAGCTTCACCTAATCGCCTCTTAAAATCTTCCATGCGCAAACGAAATTTTTCATTTAAAATTTCCTCTCTTTGTAATTTCCTGTATAGTTTTTCCTTTTCTTCCCTTTTTGACTCTATTTCTTGAAACTTACTTCTAAAATCCAATCCCCTTTTATTTAATTGATCCTGCCAGTTACTCAATTGTTCATTTCTTCCATTTATCTCTCCTTCGATTTTCTCCAGGTTTTTCTGAATTTCTTTAAGATTTTCTTCCTTTTCTTCTTCCTGGCTTCCAGAATTGATTAAAGTATTTATATCCTGGATTATATCCTTTATCTCTTTTTTTATTTCCTCTAAATTGGAAAAGCTTAATAAAGGTTGTAATTTTTCTTTAATAGAAAAAATCCTTTTTTCAAGAGATTCTCCTGTAATATTTAATTTACTGCTTACTTCTTTTCTTCCTAAAGCCCTTATTTGGATTGATTTTTGGTTTTGAAAATCAATAATTTGCTGGGTAATGTCTTTTATTTTAATTTCTAGGCTTTTATCAAATTTTTCATTTGATAAACCAATCTCTTTTTCTTTTTCCCTAATCCCATTTTCCAAAGCCTCAATATCTTTTTTAATTTTATCAATATCAAGATGTGAATGAGTATTTTCTTGCAGGGTTTGGTGATAAATATTAACAAAGTATTTCTTTTCTATCTTCAACAATTCCTCCTTGATTTTTTTTCTTTTTTCCCAACGACTAACTTGCCTTTTTAAAGAGCGCAAGTGAGGAAGAATTTCTTGTTGAAGAGCTTGAGCTTTGTCCAAATTAATCAAAGTATTTGCTAATTTTCTTTTTGCTTCTTCTTTCTTTATTTCCAGGTTCTTTAATCCCAAACTTTCTTCCAACATCATTCTCCTTTCTTGAGAAGAAACTTTTAAAATATCCCCAATAGATCCTTGGTTAATTATAGAAAGGCCTTTTAGCCCTAATCTGGCCCCAGCAAGCACTTCAACAATATCCTTTAGGCGGCAGGATTGATGGTTTAAAAAATAGCTATTATTATCTTCTTTATCAATTCGCCTTAAAATACTTAACTCGGAAACTTCTAAAGGAAAATTCTTTTTGCTGTTATCAAATACTAATTCCACTTCAGCAAATCCAGCAGAAGAATTTTTCTTTTTACTGGAAAAAATTAAATCCCTGCCTCTCTCTATACGAAGATTTTTAAAACTTTGTTCTCCAAAGGCCCAGCGGACAGCATCAACAATATTGGATTTTCCAGAACCATTCGGACCAACAATAGCTGTAAAAAGACAAGGAAAATCCAAGACAGTCTTTCCTGAAAAAGACTTAAAATTCTTTAAAATAATACGCTTTAAAAACATAAAAAATATCTTATTTCCATTTCTTCTTAGACAAAGCTTTTTTAGCGGCATTTACTTCTGCTTCCTGTTTGGAATGACCTTCGCCTTTAGCAATAAATTCTTTGTTAAGATATACGCCAACCCGAAATTGCTTTAAATGGTCTGGTCCCCAACTTTCTAATGTTTTATAAATTGGAGTAATACTTAAATTCTCCTGGCTTTTTTCCTGAAATACGCTTTTTGGATCTTTATATGACTCTGTTTCTAAAATTCTTTCTGTTTTGGATAAAATATGTTTCTGCACAAATTTTTTAGATTCATCAAAGCCCTTATCTAAATAAATAGCACCCACAATTGCTTCTACAGTATTAGCCAAAAAATATGGATGGGCTTTTTCCAACTCATGTTTTTCTCCTTTAGAAACTAAAAGATATTTTTTCAAATTTAATTTATCAGCTACGTCTAACAAAGAATCGCTGTTGATTAACGCCGCTCTTAAAGCTGTTAATTCCCCTTCCCTTAACTTTGAAAATTCTTTAAACAAATATTCAGCAACAATCAATCCTAAGACTGAGTCTCCTAAAAATTCTAATCTTTCATTGTGCCCTATTTCCAGCCATTCTTTATTCTCATTCAAAAAAGACCGGTGAGTTAATGCCCGTTTTAATAAATCTAAATTATTAAATTCTAATCCTAGAATTTTCTCAATTTTGCGAAAATCAATCTTCATTATCCTTTTCTTTTTTATGAATAACCTCTTCCATCTCCCGATAAACTGTCCCTAATACTCCGTTTACAAAACGGCGTGAAGAATCGCCACCAAAAGTTTTAGCTAACTCTACACATTCATTAATAGCGACTTTTGGAGGAACTTCTCTTGAATCAGCAAATAACAATTCAAAAATTCCAATTCTTAGAATATTTCTATCAATAATATTAATTTGCTCCAATGGCCATTCAGGGGCCCCAGAAAGAATTAATTTATCTAATTTATCCCATTGACTCAATATGCCGCCTAAAAGCTCTTCTGGATATTCTTTATTAGACAGTCCATCACCTAATGATTTCAAATTTCTTTGAAGTATTTCCTTTACATCTTTATTTTGTTTCGAAAAATCCCATTCATAAAGAGTCTGTAAGATAATGGAGCGGGAAAGATGTCGAGAGCCCATATGAAAAAGTTTAAAAGTTTAAAGATTAGTCCTTTTTTTCTATTTCTTTTTGCTTTAATTTCTTCTCCTTCTTGGAAAGTCCTTTTAACACATCAATAACTTCCTTTTCTTTATAATAACCGCAATAAGGACAAACGCGACCAGGCATTATCATTTCTTTACAATGAGAACATTTAATAAAATTCAGAGGCTTAAGAGCCATATGAGATCGGCGTTTATTAGTTCTGGAACGAGTATGATGACGAGCAGGAACACCCATGATAATAAATTGCTAAACTGTTAAATTGTTAGCTGTTAGTTGTTAGTTATTGTTTTGATTTAAAAGATTAACACAAAGAGCCCTTAAGAGCAAGAATTTAATTAGTCTTTTCTAAACTGATATTTATTTTCCTACTATCTAAGATTATCTCTTCTTTAAAATCAAAATCTTCAATTTTATCCCAAATAATTTTTTCTATCCGTAACCCTTCTTTTATTTGTTTCTCATTCTTTTTTAACAATTCTATTATTGAACTTTCGCCTTGAAAACAAATAATTATTTTATCGGAGGGGAATAATTTGGATTTTTGGCGAATAATCTGAATCTGCCTAAAACAATTACGGATTATACCTTCTTCTCTAAGCTCTGGCGTAATTTCAGTATCTATTTTAACTTCCTTTTCTAATTTATTATCAAAAACAACTTGTTTGACATTCACTTCATCTTTAATCAGCTGCAGTAATTCTTCTTTACCTTTTAATTCATAATTCTTAATTCTTAATTCATTTAATGGCTGCCTCACTTTTATGCTTACGGAAGCTCTCTCTGCGAGAGCCAATGAAGTAATTACCCGAATTTTCTCCATATCTTCTTCTAAAGTTTTATCTATTAATTCTTTATCAATCTCAGGGTAATCACAAAGATGCACTGACTCTGGGTCTTTTTTATCTCTTAAACTTTGATAAATTTGTTCGCTAAAAAATGGCGTAAATGGAGCTATTATTTTACTTAAATTAAATAAAACATATTTCAAAACTTGTGACGCTTCTTTTTTCTCTTTGCTATTTTTAAACCTCTGCCTGGATCTCCTTAAATACCATGTTGAAAGACCATTAATAAATCTTTCTATGGGCCTTACTGCTTTTAATAAATCATATTTATCCATTCCCTTACTAACCTCTTCGTTTAAAGAGCCTAGCTTAGACAAAACCCATTTATCCAAAATATTACCAACAGAATTAATATCTAATTCCACGCTTTCTTCTGCATATAATTTATAGAATGTATGAACATTCCAAAAAATTATTAAAACCTTTTTTAACACTTCATCAACTCCATTTTCAGAAAAACGCAAATCATCAGCTTTCATCGCCGGGCTGCTTAAAAGATAAAAACGCATCGCATCGGCGCCATATTTATCAATAATTTGCATTGGCTCGGGATAGTTTTTTAAGCGCTTGCTCATTTTTTGGCCATCCTCAGCTAAAATAATGCCATTAACAATATTGTTAAGAAAAGCCGGTTTATCAAATAAAGCTGTGGACAGAACCATTAAAGTATAAAACCATCCTCTTGTTTGATCTATACCTTCAGCGACAAATTGAGCTGGAAAATTCTTTTCAAACGATTCCTTATTCTCAAAAGGATAATGAACCTGAGCATAGGGCATTAAACCAGATTCAAACCAACAATCAAAGACTTCTGGAATTCTTTTCATTAAACCGCCGCATTTTTCGCATTTGAAGACAATTTTATCAATGTATGGTCTATGAAGGTTTTTTATTTTTTTATTGCTTAATTCTTCCAACTCCTTAACTGAACCAAAAACTTTAATATTATCACAAGAACTCACTTTATCATTTTCACCACGATTACATTGCCAAATTGG
The DNA here is from genome assembly GCA_964479005.1 of uncultured Candidatus Saccharibacteria bacterium. GTDB lineage: Bacteria > Patescibacteriota > Minisyncoccia > UBA6257 > UBA6257 > DAOVIY01. Next base: position 28,932 of record CAYZJA010000001.1, on the reverse strand, counting down.
CAAAGGCGTTCCCCAATAACGAGAACGGGAAATTGACCAATCTCTTATATCTTCCAGCCATTTGCCAAAACGGCCGCGCTTTATATGTTCAGGAACCCAATTTATTTTCTCGTTATTTTTTATAATTTTATCTTTTATAGCGGTAACTTTTACAAACCATGAAGACGTAGCATAATTTAAAAGAGGTGTATCGCATCTCCAGCAAAAAGGATAGCTATGGATAATTTTTTCCTGAAATAATAATTTATTTTTCTGCTCTAACCATCTAACAATTTTCCTGTCTATTTTAGAAATATCATCTTTTGGTTTTACCTCTTCTCCAGCCCATTCTGTAACTTCGTTAATAAAACAACCACCTTCATCAACATGCTGAACAAAAGGAAGATTCTTCAAATATCCAAGCTTTAAATCGTCTTCGCCAAAAGCCGGAGCAATATGAACAATTCCAGTTCCTTCTTCTGTAGAAACAAAATCAGCATCATATATCTTCCACCCATTTTCTTTGTTTTTTAAATCGTCTTTTTTTGAAAAATAATCAAACAAGGGCTCATATTCTAATCCAACCAAATCTTTGCCTTTCATTTCTTCAATAATTTTATACTCATCCTTAATAATTTTTAACCTATCTTTGGCTAAAACATAAAATTCATTTTTAATTTGTATCTTTACATAACCAATATCTTTTCCTACTGCTAAAGCCACATTTCCTAGTAAAGTCCAGGGAGTAGTTGTCCAAGCTAAAACAAAAGTATTTTCTCTGTCTTTTAACTTAAATTTAATTGTGACAGTTAAATCCTCAACATCTTTATACCCCTGAGTGACTTCAAAATTAGAAAGAGTTGTCCCGCAACGAGGGCAAATATGCATGCTCTTATAGTCCTTATAAATTAATCCTTTATTCCATAACTGCTCAAACGCCCACCAAATAGACTCCATATAATCAAAATCCATGGTTTTATAAGGATGATCCATATTAACCCAACGGCCAATTCGGGGAATAATTTTTTTCCATTCATCAACATAGCGTAAAACACTGTCTTTGCAAGCTTGATTGAATTTTTCTATACCAATGGATTCAATGTCTTTTTTGTTTTTTAAACCTAATTCCTGCTCAATTAAATTTTCAACTGGCAAACCATGGCAATCCCAACCCCAGCGCCGTTCCACACGAAATCCTTTCATCGTCCAATAACGAGGCACAACATCCTTATTTAAAGAAGCAAGAATATGGCCGTAGTGAGGTGAGCCCGTCGCAAAAGGAGGGCCATCAAAAAAAACATAAGATTTGGTTTTTGGCCTTTGTTCTATTGATTTCTCAAAAATCTTATTTTTCTCCCAAAATTCCAAAACCTCTTTTTCTTTTTGAATAAACTCTAAAGTCTTTTCCATATCTTTTTAGTTTACTTTAAAATGGACAAAAAATCAAAATTTCGTGTATAATTAAAGCATGAAACCCTTAGCTACAAACAAAAAGGCATATTTTAATTATGAAATTCTAGAAAGAATAGAAGCAGGAATTGTATTATCTGGAATGGAAACAAAGGCAGTAAAAACAGGAAAAGCTAACTTAGCAGGCAGCTTTGCTATTATCAGGGATAACAGAGTTTCTCTTGTAAATTGCTCTATTGCGCCTTACCAGCCAAAAAATATTCATTTTATTTACAATCCTGACAGAACCAGAAAACTCCTTTTCAATAAAAAACAAATAGCACATCTATTAGGTAAGATTAAACAAAAAAACTTGACTTTAATACCACTAAGAATGTATAATAAACACGGTTTAATCAAGATAGAATTAGGATTAGCAAAAGGAAAAAAGAAATTTGATAAAAGAGAAAGTATAAAGAAAAAAGAAAGTAGAAGAAAAATAGATAGAGCTAAAAGAGGAGAAATTTGATAATGCAGTTATGGGGATGACGGGATTCGATAAAAAGAGAGTTTTTAAATAAGCGAGTTGAGGATGTCTTGTACCCTCAATAAAAATCAAGGCGGCATCAATAAATGCCAATCAAACTCCTGCTTATGCCTATGCTTAATCGTTTAGGCTAAGCCATTCCTTTTTAAGGGAAATTCTTTGGGATGATTCTCGATAGCCCCAAAGGATATAAACCTCGAGATAGATTGGTTTCTGGCTTTTCCGACCAAAAATCAATTGAACTATTTTCGGAGAATTTTAAGAAAAGTCTGTTCATTCTTTCTTTTCTTAAGAGATACAAAGAATGAACTACACTCGTAGAATTATTTAAAAAATTCTTTTTAGACGTGGGTTCAACTCCCACCTTCTCCACTAAAATATCTTAAACAATTAATCTTTTTATAAAACTTGATACCAAAAGAAGTTCGACTTATTGATGAAAAAGGAAAACAAATAGGGATTTTTTCTTATGATGAAGCCTCTAAAATAGCCCAGGAGCGTGGTTTAGATTTAGTTGAAATCACAAAAAAAACCACGCCCCCAATATATAAATTTGGAGACTCTGGTAAATTAAGATACAAAAAAGAGAAAGCATTTAGAAAAAAAAGATTAAAAGAAAGGAAAACCGCTCCAAAATCAATTCGTATTGGCTTTAATGAAGGAGAACATGATTTAGACACAAAAGTTAAAAGAGCAGAAAAATTTTTGGAAGAAGGAAAAACAGTAACAATTGAAATGAAATTAAGGGGAAGGCAAAAAGCTCATTTTGATTTAGCTAAAAAAAAGATAGATGAATTTCTATCAAAAATTAAAATTGAGTATAAAGTTATCCAACTATTAAAAAGAGTCCCCCGCGGTTTAATCACGGTTTTAAAAAAATGAGAAGAAAATTATTTAAAAAAAGATTAAGAATAACCAAAACAGGTAAAATTCTAAGGCGTTCTTCTAATCTTGGGCACACGAAGGCCAAAGACCCTTCTAAGGTAAAGAGAAGAAGAAAAAGGTTAATTTCTATGCCAAAACATATAAAATCTATTATTAAGCATTCGCATTAATTCGAGGATATCTGTTAATTCAATAGTTAATTTCAGCAACATGACAAGAGTAAAAAGAAGCGTTACTGCCAGTAAACGAAGAAAAAAATTGCTAAAACATACTAAGGGCTTTCGATATGGCCGAAAAACAAAGTATCGTTTGGCTAAAGAAGCACTTCTTCATGCATGGACACATGCGTTTAGAGACAGACGATTAAAAAAAAGAAATGCTCGCAGACTCTGGCAAGTCAAAATTAACGCTGCTGTAAGAAAATACGAACTTAGTTATAGTAAATTTATCAAGGCTTTAAAGGATAAAAAAATTCGGGTTGATCGAAAAATCTTAGCCGAATTAGCAGAAAAACAGCCTGCTATTTTTGAAAAAATTATTGAAGAGATTAAATAGATTCAATCCTCGCTTTAAACTCGTTTTCTTCTAAAGTAAAATGTACCTTGGTATTTGGACTAATTTTCTTTCTTAGAATGGAACTGGCTAAATTATCTTTTATGTAATGCCTGATTACTGAATCTAAGGGCCGAGCTCCAAATATTGGGTTATAGCCTAATTTAGCCAATCGTTCAATAACAGAATTATCAAAAGATAATTCTATTTTTTTATTCTTTGATAAAGCAGATGCTAATTCATTTAATTTTAATTTTACTATCTCTTTAAGGTGCTCTTGAGTTAACGGCCTAAAAACAACAACTTCGTTAAACCTGTTCAAAAGCTCTGGCTTAAAGTAATTCGTTAATTTCTTTTTTAATCTTTCTGATAAATCGTCAATATCAACATTCTTTTCTATTTCGTTTTTTATAAAATCAGATAAAGCATTAGAAGTCGCAATAATGATTGCATTAGTAAAATCAATAACTTGCCCGAGATTATCAGTCAATCTCCCTTCGTCAAAAACAGGAAGAAAAATATTTAAAACATCTGAATGGGCTTTTTCAAATTCATCTAAAAGAATCAAGGAAAAAGGCTTATTCTTTACTGCTTCAGTCAAAGATCCGCTCATTGTTCCCTCAGGATTGCCAATAAAACGATTAATGCTTTTTCTATCCTGATATTCTGCCATATCAAAACGAATCATAGTTTTTTCACTTCCAAAATAAATTTTAGCCAATGTTTTTGCTAATTGGGTCTTACCTACTCCAGTAGGCCCAACAAAAAGAAAAACACCGATTGGTTTTTTAACATTTGTTAAACCAGCCCTATATTGTCTTAAAGCGGCAGATACTAAACTTACTGCTTTTTCCTGATTAATTAAGCGTTCATGAATAAGTTTTTCTAAATTCAATAATTTTTCCCTTTCCTGCTCAGAAGAAACCTCTAAAGGTACTTGGGTTTTTAAGCTTACCAAATCAACTATATCTTGTTCTAAAACTATTTTTCCGCCTTTTCTGCGAACCCCTTCAATAGCTTCAGTCAAAAGAGATTCTGCAGAAGACGGCAAAGGAGTTGAAGTCAGAAAACGTTGAGCTAAAATTACAGCTCTCTTAATGGCTTTGTAACTGATTTTTACTTTGGTTTTTCTTTTTAGTTCCAAAGAACGATAAGCTAAAAACCTTATTGATTCTTCAGAAGAAAGCTCTTTTACTTTAATGATTTCAAAATTCTCTTTCACAATCGGATCTCGTTCTAAATAACGTTGATAGTCTGCAGGAGTCGTTGCCGCAATCACAGGCACCCATGAAGCATTTATTAGTGATTGGAAAACTTCTAAAGCGGTAAATCCTCCTTTTTGAGCCAATAATTTATAATTATGAAATTGTGGCAGATAAATAATTATATCCCTGTTAATTAAAAGCTCTTTTGTAATCTTTGTTAAACGGTTATAAACCTCTAATGGCTCTTTTGTATCCTCTAAAATAGAAGAGATGGAAAGGCTGATGAGGCGGCGATCCCGTAATTTTAAAGGAGATTTATCTCTGACTAAATTAAAAGCCAGATAGGAAACTAACGTATCTTTTCCTACGCCAGCTGGTCCAACTAAAAGGATATTTCTTCTGCCTTCGCGGCACAAGATATCTAAAAGGCTTTGGTATTCCTGCTCATGGCCTATCATAATGCCTATTTTTAGCTTTAAAGCCAGCTCAGTAAAATCCAAGCCATATAAATCCAAGAATGGTGTAGGGCGGGACGTAAAAGAACGATTAACTTTTACTCTTTTTAACCGAAAGCTAAATTGTCTTTTGTCAGCTAATCCTTTTAGAACTTCTATGCCTTTTATTCGCGAAAGATAATTCAAAACAAACGCTACAGCCAAATCATTTTTTTCCAAACGATAAAAATTAAAAGCATCAGAAATTTTAGAATTACCAATAGAATAAAGAGCTAATAGTAAGGATTCAGGGTTTATAGAGTTTTTCTTTAATTTCTTGGCTTCAAAAAAAGCCCAGTAAGTAATTTGTTCTAAAAATTTTTGATAATTTTCTTTTGTAATTTCTTTTTTACCCGCTTTTTCTTCTTTTATTCTTTTCTTTAACTCTTCTATCTCCTCTGAAGATATGTCTAATATATCTAATGCATCAATTATCTCTCTTTGGGAAAGAAGGACATAAAGAATTCCTTGAAAAAAATCAAGTTGAAAAGTAAAAGAAACGTCTCTTGCTTCAATAAGGACATTTTTGGCTTGTGGAGAAAGAAAACGAGCTAAATTAATCTTTTTCTGTTTAAAATATTTTTCTGCTAAAGGCAAATCTGAAAGATTTTGTTTAAAAAGAACGTAGATGAAAAACAATAAAACAAGAATGCCTAAGTTGTACCATGGTTGTATGCGAAGAACCACCAAGAAAAAAGAAAATATCAATCCTAAAGAAATAAAAACAGTAAGAATTACTTTATAAAAAAATCTTTGCCATGTAGGCCAAAAGAAGAAGGCATCAGAGAAAAATAACTCAGTTTTCTCCCCTGATTTTTGCTCAACCTTCTTTTGTTTTGTCTCTTTTTTCATCATGGTGAAATGGTTTTTAGAATAAGGTAAACAGGCAAAAATATCCAACAAAGATAAATTGCCGAAAAGAACAGGGTTAAAATTATTAAAAGCACTGCCCCTAAAATAATTCTTGTTATTCTATAGGGAATACTTATAAGATAAGAGGCAAAAGAATATTGCTGCCAAAGCGGAATGGTAAAATAACGAATATTAACTATGAAACCTGTGTTACGTTCCAATTTTGAAAAATGATATTGATAAATTCTAAAAAAGAAACTGTAGCCACCTTTAAAGTAAGCCCTGATAAAATCAGAACAGTAAAAACCAATTTGTTTTAAAAGATACCCAATCAATGTTTTCTCCATATTAAGAAATTAGAAAAGTTTATCTTGTTTAAGTTCATTTTTTTCAGCTTCATAAAAAATTTTAACTTTACCAAATTCACCATCATAACCAGGCTCAATTATTAATTTACCATCTCTTACTCTTTGTATGCCTTGTGCAATTTTAGGCAAAGTAAATTTATCCAATTCTTCTAATGGAACATCTAATAAAATATTAAATTCATTGGAAAATTTCTGAATTAATGTTTGATATTGCTCCTCTACACCCTTTGTTTGGGGCCCTATGCCTATAGCTTCAGCAATAATTTCTTTTAATGGAACCAGGCTTTTATAAGGAATAGCGCCAGGAGGCACAAAACCATCCTTTCTATCAGCTAATTCATCAACCCTGGACAAAACACCTACTGTGAGCTTACGGCCGCATTTAGGGCAAATTCCTTTTACCTCCTTCCTTTGTTCTGGCGACATACTCACTTTACACAAACGATGCCCATCATAATGATATTTTCCTTCTTGTGGAAAAAATTCAATTGTATATAAAAATTTTGATTTATCTTTTTTAATAATAGCGTCTCTCATAGCAGAATAACTCAATTCTGTATCAAAAACATTCACTTCCCTGCCTAAATTACGGGGAGAATGCGCATCAGAATTACTTATTAAAGTCATTTTACGGCCATCAGCCATTCTCCAAAGCATATCAGGACTTGCGCTTAAACCTGTTTCCATTGCATAAATATATTTAGTATTTTCTCCAAAAGCTTCTTCTAAAGAATCAAAACCAGACATTGAACCAAATACACCAAACCATGGGGTCATGCAATGAGCCGGCACAAATAAAGCGTTTGAATCGGCGTCAATAACAATTTTTAAAAGTTCTTCTGAATCCATTCCCAGAATAGGGCGTCCATCTGATTTCAAATTCCCCTGCCATGATAAAATTTTATTTATTTTCTCTGCTGATTCCAAAGAGGGTAAAATAATAAGATTATGAATTCTCCTGCCTCTTCCATGTCTCGTATACATATTACTTATCTCACCTGTTATAACAAATCTTACGCTATCATCTTTATTTTTTAGTTTATACAGCCCTTCCTCTACCGGCTCTAATTTATTTTTAATCTCATTAAACCACTCTGGATGAGTAAAATCACCTGTACCAACGACGGTAATTCCTTTTTCCTGCGCTGACTGAAAAATATGTTCCAAATCCATATCACGAGCAGTAGCCCGCGAATATTTGGAATGAATGTGAAAATCAGCAATAAGAACCTTCCTCACTTTGTTCGGCAGAACCTTGTTTCTCACTTTATTCGAAATAATCTTCATAATAAAATTATAACAACCTCTCGCTTCGCCACGTTTAACGTGTCTTCGCTTAAGAACGTTGAAATTAAAATATATTTACTTAGTTTAAAGCAAACATATTTTAATTATATCACAATATAATATATCAAAAAACCATCAGTTTTTAACTGGTGGTTTTTTTGTTTATTCCACACATATGTCATTGCTTCGCTAACGCTCACAATAACAAACAGCAAAAAACAATTTAACGATATAATAATACGTTTAATAGATTAAAAAGGTTTGACAAAGGGCTCCGATAGCGAGAGCTAATATAAAAATGATTATCAAAACTTTATTTAAAGGAATTTGATAAGGCGGCTCTATTTCCCCTTGTTGTTTTGCTTTTCTCAGAACGAGAACAAGCATTACTCCCTCAAGCCCTCCTAACATTCCCCCAATAAAAGAAATAAGTTTTACTAAATTTTCTAAATGGAGACAATAGAGCAGTAATGGGCCAACAACAACCAAAAAATAACTTATAAAACGAGACCATTTAAAATCATAAATAAAACTATTTTTAATATAAGAAGCAAAAATTAAATAAGAGGTTGAAACCGCTAAAAACCCAAGCATTGCCCCTAATAAAACAATATTATTTCCTAAAATACCCTTTAGTCCTTGAATAGCTTCTATTGAAGTAAAAGATCCACTGGCGCCTGCCACTGTCAAAATAAAAATCAGATAACAAAAAGCGGGGATAAGTGTACCGATAATAATGACTTTTTTTAATTTTTCTTTTTTCTCCCCTTTTATCTTTAAAACTTTTGCCGCCTCAGGAATAGCCACCATTCCATTAAGAGCAAAAAAGGCAACGCCATAAGGAATTAACCAACCCCATCTGTTAGTAAAATCAAAAAAATTTAGATTTTCCGTTTTAAAATGAGGTAAAGCAAAAATGGCAATGATAAAAAACAAAAAAAGCAGGGCAAAAGATAAATAAAAATTAATTTTGGATAATCTTTTACTTTTGCTTAAAATCGCCGAACTTAACAAGAGCCAAAGAAAAATAACTAAAAATCCCTGCGGAAAAGAAAAATTAATCCAAATAGAACTTAAAATTACCCGTAAAAATTGGGAACCTAAGAGTAAATAAATAAGAAGGGAAAATGAAAAAGTAAAAAAAGTTATTAAAAGAATCAATCTTTTGGCTGAAGAATTTAAATAATGCCCGACATATCCGGGCAAACGAAAATCTTGTTTTGTTCTTAAAACTATTTCTCCAAAAGCAAGATGAAGATAAGTAATAATGAAGCTAACAATAATTAACCAGATTAATGTTGTGGCTAATCCAGAATGAACAGCCACATAAGGAAGCGTAAAAACACCAGCTCCAATAATTGTTCCAATTAAAACAGCAATAGCTTCAGGCACGACTAATTTTTTCATACTAAACTACTAAATAAACCTCATCGCCTTCCCTCACTTTTTCATCAACTTTTATTCCAATTGCGTCTCCTTTTTTCGCTTTTTCCACATTCTCATGTTCAATCTGAATTGAAGAAACATCTTGTTCAAAATCAGTGCCATGCCCTTTAATATGAATTCTATCTCCTATTTTGAGTACGCCAGAAAGTTCAACAATGGCAACACTAATTTTTCCAAAATAATGAGTGATTTTTCCGATAAGTTTTTCTTCCATAATAATTAAATAATTAATTTTTCGACCTTTTTTACCTCTATCCTTTTATAACTGCTAAAGGTTTTAATTGAACTATTTTTTTAGCTAACCCAGCTTGATGAACTACTTCTACTACTTCATCAACATCTTTATATGCCAAAGGGGCTTCTTCAGCCAAATCAGAAAGAGAACCTGACTTAACTATTATACCTTTTTTAGCAAGTTGTTGTAAAACTTCTCTGCCGCTTGTTTTTCTTTTTGCTTCATGACGGGACATTGCCCTTCCAGCGCCATGACAAACAGTATAAAAAGCTTCTTTTGATTTTTCAGTACCAACTAAAACATAAGAAGCTGTTCCCATTGTGCCGGGAATTAAGACTGGCTGATTAGGAAAAGCCCGAGTTGCTCCTTTCCTATGGACAATTAATTTCATTTTCTTTTCGTCTATCTCATGTTCTTCTATTTTGGCAATATTGTGCGCCACATCATAAACTAAGTCTATTGATTCTTCTTTTGTTCCCAGAACTTTTTTCCAAGCATTTCTAATTAAATAAGTAATCATTTGACGATTAGACCAGGCAAAATTGGCTGCTGCTCCCATTGCCAGGAAATATTTTTTTCCTTCGGGAGTAGAAAAAGGAATTGCCGCTAATTCTCTATCAGGAAGAGAAATATTATATTTATCCATTGCTCGCATAAAAAGACGAATATAATCTGTTGCCACTTGATGACCTAAACCGCGAGAACCAGTATGGATAAGAACTACTACTTGCCCTTTTCTAAGACCCAATTCCTCAGCTGATTTTTCTTCATATACCTCAGTTACTTCCTGAACTTCCACGAAATGATTGCCGGATCCGAGAGTTCCTACTTGGTTCCGTCCTCTTTTTTTGGCCAAATCAGATACAAAACAAGGATCTGCTTTTAAACATCCTCCTGACTCACAATATTCAATATCCTTTTCTGTAGCATATCCTTTTTCCTTTAAGTACTTCATTCCTTTTTCTAAAGTCCTGTCCATTTCAGGAATATTTAATTTAAACTTTCCCCCTTTTCCAAGACCAGAAGGAATAGTATGAAAAATTTCTTCTATCAATTTTTCTAAATAGGGCCTGATTTCTTTTTCAGTGTGTTTTGATTTTAATAATCTAACTCCACAGTTGATATCGTAGCCCACCGAGCCGGGAGAAATTATGCCATCAGGTAGTTTTGTGGCAAAAACTCCGCCAATTGGTGCTCCGTACCCTTCATGGATATCCGGCATAGCTAAAGAATATTTTACAATTCCAGGAAGGGTAGTTAAATTAACCAATTGATTTAAACTCCTATCTTTTACTACCTCATCTAGCATTTTTTCAGTAATATAAATCCTCGCTGGAACCAGCATATCTTTTCTAAAAGATTTTGGGATTTCCCAAAGATAATCGTTTATTTTAATTAAATCAGATTTATTAAACATAAAATTTAGATGTCAAAAAGAATTATTGCCTTCCAATTACCATTTTTATCTTGATTGATATTTAATTGATGATAAGTTGCGGCTTTTATTTCTTTAGAAAATTCTTTTACATTTCTGCCTTCTATTATTCCTTTTATATAAGAAGCTGTTCGCTTCGCTCCAGAACCTTGTTTCTTACTTCGCTCGAAATAATTATCCGTTAATTTTTCTATTTTTATATTATCAAAAACAGAATTATAAATATCTGATTTTGCTAAAACTTCATTTAAAAAATCTACTAAGAGAGCATTAATATCAAGGGAATGAATTTCTATTTGTTCTTTCTTCAAAATACTTTTTTGAGAAACATTTGGCTGAATAATATAAGCCATTCCTTCTAAAGCTCCTTTAAAAAGATCCTCTTTGCAAGAGGCTGTTATTTCTAATCTAATATCTGCTGGATGAGGCAAAACTTTATATTTATAACTCATTATAATAATATTTTACTAGAAAACATTGAACAAAACAATCAGTAATAAAAACAGCCAAGATAATGTCCTGGCCGTCTATGTATAATTTATCAAATTAAAAATTACTTCTTAATCACTTTCTTTGCTAATCTAGATTTATCTCTCGCTGCTTTATTTTTCTTTATCAAATTCACTTTTGCAGCTTTATCTAAAAGCTTATATGCTTTTGGGAGCATTTTTTTAGCCTCTTCGATTTTACCATCCTCAATAAGTTTTAAAAGGTCTTTCTTTGTTTTTTTTAAAACAATTCTTTTCTGTAAATTGGCTTTTCTTTTTTTAGAGCTCTCTCTAAGAGCTCTTTTTGCTGAACTTGTAATAGGCATAATAGAATAAATTTTTATTGTGGTTTAATTTAACATTTTTGCTTGGAAAAATCAACCAAAAACATCTCTAAAGCAACTTGCCCGTCAATAACTCCTCTCTTTATTTTTCTGTCATAATAAAGAAGGCGTTGAAATATGGATTTGAGCGTCTCCAAGGGAATAATTTTTGCCAAAGGATGTAATTTCTGAAAAACATAAGGGTGCATTGAGGGCGGTTTTATTTGTAAGCTTTTTATTATCAAAAGATTGCGAAATTGAAAAATAATCATTTTTAAAATATATAAAGGATGTATCCCCTGATTCATTAATGTTTCTAAAAACCAAAAGGCTCTTTTCATATTACCCTCAACTAAATTATCCAAAAAAGAAAAAATATTACTGTTTAAAGGTAAAAACAGATTTTCTTCTATTAATTCTTTACTAATCAAGCCTTTTTTTATCAAAGCTAATTTTTCTAAAGAATAATAAATTGAACCTGTGTCAGAAGGAAAACTTATTAATATTGACTGGCGGCCTTCAGGAGTTAGTTTTAAACCCATTTTTTGCTCTTCTTCTATTACCCAGCGCTCTAATCCTTTTCTCTTTAATAATGAAAATTCTTTTACTCCTTTAGCTTTTTGTTCCAACCATTTCCGTAAAGAACTACTGCGAACAGTATTGTCCTCATAAAATATGACCATTATATCTTTAGCTTCGTCTATTTTTCTGTTCTTTAAAACAGCTAACAATTCTTTTCGAAATTCAATATTGGTATTTTTAAACAAATTCTTTATTGCCACCAATTTACTACCAGAAAATAAAGTATTACTTTTAAATATATCCTCTAATGCGGAAATATCGAGCGAAGCAGAAAGTTTATTTGAAAAATCACACGAAAAAAATGAGGCGCCTTTGTCTTTGTAAAAATTCCTTACTTCAAAAAAATATTTATGCGAACGAAAATTATCTTCCCCAAAAATAAAATACAACATAATTATTGCGATGGTATGTAGTCAGGGTCTATTGGCAAGGAAAAGGTAAAAATAGAACCTCTGCCTATTGCAGATTTAGCCCAAATCTTTCCTCCGTGCCTATCAATCATATTCTTGGCTAAATACAAACCTAATCCGATTCCGCTTGTTTGTCCTTTTAACGCCGCCTTGGATCTGAAAAACTTAGTGAATAATCTTGATAAATCTTCCCTGGAAATCCCAGTGCCTGTATCCTCAACTGAAATAAGTATAAACGGCTTTCCTTCAAAAGGATCTATTCTTATTCTAACATCCCCATTTTTTACATTATACTTAATCGCGTTATCAACCAAGATTTCCAAAACCAATTTAATTCGCAATGGATCCATTACAAATGGCTTGAGTGGAAATTCTGGCCTGTGAAAAACTAACTTAACATCATCCATATTTGCCACTGGTTCAAATTTGATTAAAACATTCTCTATAATTTTTTCTATGTCTGCCATAGAAAATTGAAAACCAAACCGCCCTTCTTCAATCTGCGCAACATTCAAAAGATCTTCCACGGTTTTTAAACTTTCTTTCATTGCTTTTCTTCCATCATCTATAAGTTTTTCCTGCTCTGATGTTAAAGAACCCATTTCCTTTTTGGCAAGAATTTCTAATATCCATGATAAGCCAGAAAGAGGAGTTCGCAATTGGTGAGCCACTATCGTAATAAAATCAGATTGGGTTTTTTTTAATACTTCCTCTTTGGTTAAATCATGAATTATCCTCAAAAACCCATAGGTTTTTCCTTTTTCATCCATAACTTTAGTCGTTATTATTTCTAAAATAAGTTCTTTTGGCTGATAAAATTTTACTTTTATTTTTGCTGGATAAGTATCTGTGGATTTTTCCAAAACAACTGGAGCTAAACTTGGAAAAATTAATTTAGACAAAAGCCCATAACGAACGTCGTTACTTAATTCAGGTGTAATATTTTTTCCCAAAAGCTCCTTTTTTGATATACCAAGAAATTTCTCCATAGCTTTATTAATCAAAATAATCTCAAAATTCTCAGTATAAGAAATAGCAGGATCATTAATACTGCCTATCATTGCGTTTATCTGATTTCTTTCTAAATCCAAACGGCTAGCTGTATCAACCGCGCCTAAAAGAATAACTGTTATTATTAAATAAAAAATTATCAGGGCAATATTAATAAGCCAATTTAAGGGCCAAATAATCCAAAGCACATTGAAAACAATCTGCGCTACAATCAAACCGCCCAAAAACCAAAAAGGCAATAATTGCGGCGAAGAAGAATGTTTTTTTAGGTTTTGAAAAAAGTTAAACATATATACAAAATTATTTCATTTCCCCCCATTTATCTCCAGTTCTTATATCTGCTTTTAAAGGCACTTTTAATTTAACCGCGTTTTCCATTATATTTTTGAAAAGTGGAGCTATTTCTTTTATTATCTCAGATTTTACCTCCAGTATCAATTCATCATGAATCTGAATTAAAGTTTTTATCTCATCTTCTATATGCTTGTTCTTAATAAGTTCTTGAATCTTTATCATTGCTATTTTTATAATATCCGCAGCTAATCCCTGAATAGGCATATTAAGAGCAATCCTTTCTTGTCCACGAGCTATACGCCCAAAACCACCTAGCAATGGAAGAAACCTCTTTCTGCCGAAAATCGTCTCTGCATAACCCAATTTTTTGGCATTTTCTAGAGAAAAATCAAGATAATTTTTAAGGCCTGAAAAATTAGAAAAATATTTTTCCCTAAAGCCCTTGGCTTCATCCAAAGAAATACCTGCTTCCTGAGCAAATGTTTTATTGCCCATTCCGTAAATAATCCCAAAATTCAAAATCTTTGCCTTTTGTCTCATAGAGGGAGTAACTTGTTCATCAGAAATATTATGAATATAAGCAGCCGTGATTTTATGAATATCTTTGTCTTGATTAAACACCTCAATCATTTTAATATCCCCGGAAAGATGAGCTGCCAATCTTAGTTCTATCTGGGAATAATCTAATGAAACTAAAGAAAAGAATTCTTCAGAAATAAAAGCTTTCCTAATTTGTGTTCCCCAATCGCCTTTTTGGGGAATATTTTGTAAATTAGGTTTTTCTGATGATAAGCGCCCTGTAGCTGTTCCTGTTTGTTTCCAAATTGTATGAATCCTGTTTGTTTTTGGATTAATAAACGAGGGAAGCGTATCAAGAAAAGAATTCTTTAATTTTTTTATTCCACGATATTCAATAATTAAAGGAATAATTGGGTGGCTGCTTCTAATCTTTAATAACTCATTGGCATTAGTAGAAATTTTCTTGGTAGTGGTCTTTTTTAAGTCTGATGAGGAAATTTTTAAGTCTTCAAATAAAATTTCTGCCAACTGCTTTGGAGAACTGATATTAAATTCTTTTCCGGATAATTTATAAATTTTCTTTTCTAAAATATTTATTTCTTTTTCCGCTCGTTTGGTTAATTTTTCCAACCAATTTTTATCTATTAAAATACCATGTTTTTCCATTAAAGAAATCACGGGAATCAGAGGTTTTTCTTCTGTCTCCCAAACATTTTCTAATTCCAATGCCGTTATTTTATTTTTAATAATTTCCCATAATGGAATCAGCTTAGACAAAGAATCTGCAAAAGAATCGTCAATTTCCTGCCCGAGAAAAAATTTCGCAATAGAAGAAAATTTATAATTTTTTCTTTCCGAATCTAATAACCATACTAATATTTTTATATCTTCAAATAAACAACCGGAAAACTCTTCAATTTCCTCTAAAATAACCTTAGCGTCATAACTTATTAAATTCTTTTGAGACCAGTCCAATTGTTCCTTAAAAAAATCAACAAATTGGTGATTTGGAATATAAAACAAAGTATTATCTATAAAACTAAACCCAATCCCATTAATTTCTCTCTGTCCAAATTTTTCACCTTTAAAATCTAAAAGTAATCCGATTGTTTGTTCCTGATTCATTTTTTGTTTCAGTTTTTTTATGTCTGAAGAGGTATTAATAATATTCAAAGAAATCTTTTCTGCAGGAGAAATATTTTCTTCAGGGTCAAATATCTTTGAAATTAAACTTCTGAAGCCCAATTCGCTTAACAAAGAAACTAATTTATCTTTTGGGGGAGGATTAAGTTTGGCTTTCTCTAAATCAAATTTTATTTTTATGTCTTTCTGAATTGTTACCAAATGACGGCTAAAATAAGCCTGGTCTTCATAATTCTTTAATTTTTCCAAAATTCTCGGGGAAACTTTAATTTTTTCTCCATCTTTTATCTTTTTATAAAGATTATCCAATGTTCCGAATTCTTTTATTAATGTACTTACTGTTTTTTCACCAATTGAAGGCACTCCAGGAACATTATCTGAGGGATCGCCTCTTAACGCCTTCCAATCTATTAATTGCTCTGGCTTTAATTCAAATCTCTCAAAAACTTTTTCTCTGTCATAAATTACTTGATCTTGAATACCCCGACGGAGCGTATAAACAAACACTTTGTCACTAATCAATTGCAGTGTATCCAAATCTCCTGTAACAATAAAAGATTTAACGTCTTTATTTTTCAATTTCTCAGTTATAGTTCCAATAATATCATCGGCTTCATAACCTTCTTTTTCCAAAATCGGAACATTAAAAACTTGTAAAAGATTTTTCACTATTTGAATCTGTTCATAAAAATTATCCGGCATTTTTATCCTTTTAGCTTTATATTTTTTATATTCTTTATGGCGGAAAGTCGGAGCTGCCATATCAAAAGTCGCCACAATATAATCTGGTTTCAAATCATTAATCATCTTCAAAAAGAACAGCATAAACCCATAAACGCCATTAACTAAAACACCCTTTGGTGAAGTTAAGGGAGGAAGAGCGTGATAAGAACGATGTATTAGAGCATAAGAATCAATAACAACTAACTTTTTCATGGTAGATGAAATTCCAATATTCTTGTATTTTCTCCTGTTATTTTAAATTTTATTTTCAAATGACCTTTGGGAAGAATTCTTTTAATCTTATCCCCCCATTCAATAAAAATTAAATTCTGCGGATTTTTAATAATTCCTGAAAAATCCAATTCTTTAATTTCTTTGGGTTTTTCAATTCGATAACAATCTAAATGCCATAATGTTTTAAAAAAACGAGTTTTGCAAGGAAAACTTTTCATAATCAAAAAAGTAGGGCTAAAAAGTTTTTCCTTAAGCTTTAAAAACTTTGCTATTCCTTTAAGAAACTCGGTTTTACCTCCGCCTAAAGGACCTTCTAAAGAGATAACTAAACCCTTTCGTTTTGGGATATATCTCATTAAAACAGCCTGCATAAAAAAAGAGGCAATTTTTTGCGTTTCTTTTGGGCTTTCGCTAATAACTTTTATCTTCATCTTTTTGATTATTCTTATTATAGCATATACTTTATGGTATAATAAATTATTATTAATAATGTAATCTCTATGAATGACTTCGCCAAAAAAAGAGAGGAAAAAATTAAAGCTCTTTGGCAAGAATCAAAAGAAAGAGAAGCGCAGAGGCTGGCTGAAAAACACAATTTTCTTTATGTTGACTTAAGAAAAGCGCCAATTGAAACAAGCGCTCTTTCTATAATTCCAGAAGAAAAAGCAAGAAAAACTAATATTATTGCTTTCCAAAAAATAGGAAATCAAATTAAATTAGCTGTTTTAGACCCTTTTAATACTGAAACAATAAAAACAATTGAAGAAATTAAAAAAGAAAGATATAAGGTTGCCGTTTTTGTTGTTACTGAGGAAAGCCTTAATTGGGCATGGAAAAATTATGCTTTTGTCCATGAGCATCAAAAAGAATTGTCAAATTTTATAGATGTAACTAGCGCTAAATCCATAGCATTTTCCGATCTTCATCAAGAACTTTTACCCCTTCCCACAGAAGAAGTCACATTATTGGTCTCTCTTATTTTAAAATCAGCTGTTGAAATAGACGCCTCTGACATTCATATTGAACCGCAGGAAGACTGCGCTCTTGTTCGTTTTCGTGTGGACGGTGTCTTATATGATGTTTCTGAAATAGAAAAAAAGAAACACCGCGGCATTAACCAAAGATTAAAGCTTTTGTCTGGCTTAAAATTAAATATTGAAAATGTTTCCCAAAATGGCAGATTTACTATCCAAAATAATAAAAATTTTATTGATGTTCGCGCTTCCAGCTTGCCAGGTCCTCATGGAGAATTTTTAGTATTTAGGCTCTTAAACCCCAAACGAGCCGCTTTTGGTTTAAAAGATTTGGGTATTGGACAAAAAAGTATAGATGTTTTTAACCATTCTTTATCAGCGCCAAATGGAATGATTTTAATCACAGGACCTACAGGCTCGGGAAAAACAACTACTTTATACGCTTTTTTAAAAAAGAAGATTTCCCCGGGAGTAAAAATTATCACGATTGAAGATCCAATTGAATATCGGCTTGTTGGTGTAAACCAAACTCAGACATCAAAAAAATATGGTTTTGCTAATGGATTAAAATCAATTCTCCGGCAAGATCCTGATGTCCTTATGATTGGCGAAATGAGAGATGAAGAAACAGTAAAAACCGCTATACAAGCTGCTTTAACCGGGCATTTAGTTTTTTCTACACTCCATACCAATGAAGCCAGCGGCACTATTGCCAGACTGGTTGAATTAGGCGCTGACGCCCAAATGCTTCCAAATGCGCTTAAATTAGTCGTGGCGCAAAGATTAATTCGACGCCTCTGTCCTGATTGCAAAGAAAAATACAAACCAACTTCTGAAATGGAAGAAAGATTAATTGAGGCTTTTAGTATTCTTTCTCCAAAAAGCAAAGTAAAAATACCAAAAGATATTCCCTATCTTTATAAATCAAAAGGTTGCGCAAAATGTCATTGGTTGGGATATAAAAGCCAGATTGGAATTTTTGAATACTTTAATATAAGTCCAAGAATTATTAAAACAATCAGATCCGACGCTGACCAAAATGAAATAAGATCAAAAGCCATTGACGAAGGAATGGTGCCTCTTTTTCATGACGGTTTATTAAAAACTATTGAAGGGATTACTTCTTTGGAAGAAGTTATAAGAGTGGCAGGTGATATTTCCTATATCCAGGAATTATATAAAGAATTGTTTTCTCAAGTTTTGACTCGAGGCGTAAAAGTAAGCAGCAAAGAAGAGAAGAAAATAGAAAAATTGCTTCAAAAAAATAAATCAATTTCTCCATTACTAAAAGATAAATCTTCTGAAAGACAAATTGCCATTATTTTAGCTACTGCATTAAAATCACGAGCTACAGATGTCCACTTTGAACCAGAAGAAAAAAACAGTGAAATTAGGGAAAGAATTGACGGAGTGCTCCATAAATTAGTTTCTTTTGATATCAACGAACACCCTAAATTAATCAATGAATTAAAAGCCCTCAGCGGTTTAAAAACAGAGGAAACACAGATAATTCAAGAAGGAAGATTCCGGCTTATTCTTCCTGATAAATCTTTTGACCTCAGGCTCTCAATAATTCCAGGCGGATATGGAGAAAGCGCCTCCTTAAGAATCTTGGGCGGGGAAGAATCTTTATTAAATTTAGAAAACTTGGGATTTTTAAAGAAACAGGAAGAAGAAATAGAAAAAGTATTAGAAAAAAAAGTCGGATTAATTTTAGCTGCCGGACCTACTTCTTCGGGAAAAACCACAACTTTATTTACAATACTTAAAAAACTTGCCAAGCCAGATGTAAAAGTGATTACTGTTGAAGATCCTATTGAATATCGCTTGTCTGGAATTATGCAAACTCAAGTTAATGAGGAAAAAGGATATACCTTCTCCAAAGTCCTTCGCAGTTTGCTTCGCCAAAACCCTAACATTTTCCTAATTGGAGAAATTAGGGACAAAGAAACAGCTAAATTAGTCTGGCAGGCGTCTACAACAGGACATTTGGTTCTGTCCACTATTCATACAAATGACGCTTTAGGCGTTTTATCACGTTTACAGAGTTTAGAAATTCCTTCAAAAGAATTGATGCCTGCCATTAACACTGTTATTGCGCAACGATTAATCCGTTGCCTTTGCCCTCATTGTAAAAAAGAAATAAAAATTCCATCGGAAATGTCTAAATTTATTAAGCCATCTTTGAAATATTTCCCAGAATATAAGAAGCCTTCAAAGATTTACCAAGCTCAAGGTTGTACCCAATGTGGATTTACCGGATATAAAGGCCAATCAGGAATATTTGAAATACTTATACCGCCTTCAGAAACAAAAGATCTTACAAAAGTAAAATTTTCAAAATTAATTAACAGCGCTGTTATTAAAGTTTTACAGGGAATTACCTCATGGGAAGAAATAAAAAGGGTACTTGGAGTATAATTCCCGCACAATAAAAAAAGGCCCATTAATCTGCAGGCAAATATCCTTCGAAACGAAGACTAAAAGATTAACCCGAGGTATACCTCAGACATATAAATATGTCCAAGATACCCATCTGCAGAGAACCCCTGACAAGCGTTTGCTTGCTTGCCCACAGATCAATAGGCCTTTCATGCTATTATACTACTATATTTTAGATTTGTCAACCTCTCACTTGCTTATCCACTTCTAAGCTAATTTTAGTTGCATTAATAATTTCCTCCAATGGCATTGGGCTTCTTCTCTGCTGCAAGCAAGAAGCTAAACTTTTTAACTCTTCAAAAAGCCCTTTATTTTGTTTGTACATTTTCATATCAGCTTTCACCCCATATGTTTTTAACTTTTTATAATCATCTAGAATAAATACTCTGCCCTCAGAATATACCTCCATATATTCTTTACCAGCTCCGCTATCTCCCTGTGTTGTATAAACTAAATTAGCTAAAGAGCCGTCTTTAAATTTAATAGTGGAAACAAAATTGTCAGTAGTAAGATAAAATGTGTCTTTTGAGGTTATTGCGCGAGCATCAATTTTTTCAATTCCAGATTCAGCTAAATAGCAAAAAACATCAAACATATGGCAGGCATTGCCTAAAACTCTTCCTCCGCCTTCGCTGGTATTTACCCAATGACTTGGCGCAAGATAAGAATCATTAACCCTATAATTAATTATTATTGGACTGCGGCGATCCTCAATTTCCTCTTTTATTTTCTGAATAAACGGAGAAAAACGCCGATTAAATCCAACCGCAACAATTGGAGAATAATCAAAATTTTGTGTTTTTAATATATCCAAAATTTCTTTTAATTCTTCTTCGGTTAGACATAATGGTTTTTCTACAAAAATATTCTTCCCTGCTTTTAAAGCATCAACCACCATTTGAGCGTGAAGATTATGCCTTGTGCTAATAATAACAAGGTTTATTTTTGGATCATTAAGTAAAATTTTATAATCAGTTGTTGCAATACTCGCATTATAACGGCTGGCAAAATATTTGGCTTTTACCTGATTATGGGTACAAATTCCACGAATTCTGTAAAATTCTCTTAATTTCATTAAATTAGGCAAATGTACGGTCTGGGCAAAACTTCCCACTCCAATAATTCCTAATTCAATTTTCCCTTCAATTTTTTGCGGGACAGATAATTCAACAAACTGTTGCGAATCTTTTTCTTTTAAAATAGAGCCTGGATAAGAAAGCAGAACTGCCAATGGTTTCTTTTTAGAATTTAGTAATTTATATGCTAAATCTGCCTGTTCTAAAGAATATTTTCCTCCAATCAAAGAACCAAAATCAACTTTTTTGTTTTTTAATAATTGCAGATAAGCCTGCATATTGCGATTTTCCGTCCACCTCACATAAGCATAAGGATAATCAATTCCTTTGTTTTCATAATCAGAATCACCTCTGCCAGGGCCATAAGAAGTGGATATACGCAATTCAATTTCCTTTTGATACCAAGGTAATCTATTAATTTTCAAACCAATATCACCTACAACAACAAGCTTTCCCCTTTTTCTTGTCATTAATAATGCTTGATTAATAATTTCATCATCTAATGGATTAGCAGCTGTAATAATAGTCGCGTCTGCACCTTGTGAATTAGTAAGATGATTAATTTTATTCAAAAGATTCTTCTCTGTAGGAGAAAAAACATTAAATAGACCATTCTCTTTTGCTTTTTTTATTCTATCTTTGGAAAGTTCAATACCAATCACTTTTATCCCACTTGCCAAAAGAATCTGAGCAGTTAACTGACCTATTAATCCCAAACCAACCACTACAACACTTTCTCCTACGCGCAAATCTGCCTGCCTAACACCTTGTAAAGCAATTGCACCTACTGTGGCAGAACAAGCATCTTCAAAAGAAACCCCATTAGGGACTTCTACTGCTAAATTCCTTGGAACAGCTATAAACTCAGCATGTGAGGCAATATTTGCTCCTGCACAAGCAACAATGTCCCCTTTCTTAATATCATTTACATCCTTCCCAACTTTAATCACGCGACCACAACAACTATATCCAGGCGTTGCTCCTGCTTGAAGCATACCTGTAATTATTTTATAAGCATTGGAAAATCCCTGCTCTTTTATCAATTTGATGCCTTTAGCTAATTTGGTAGGATAATTTGAACTTGATAATTCTGTACCAGAGGAAATTAAAGAAAACAAATTTTCCACTAAAATCTGGCCTGCTCCGCAAGCTGGTGTTGGAACCTCTTCTACAACAACTTTTCCTTGTTTAAAAACTAATTGTTTCATATCTTAGTCTTGTATTTGATCCCACTGCTCATTTTCTATTAACTTTATAAAATCTTCGCTAGCTTGTTTGAAATCAGGATTTAACTCAGCCGCTTTTTGCGCATAATAAATAGCTCGTTCCTTATCATGCATCTTACCATAAGTAGCAGCCAAACCAGTATATAAAGAAATTTCTTGTGGATCTATTTGCATTGCTTGTAAATAAAGTTTTTCTATAACTTCATACTTTTTATCTTTTATGCAAAGATTTATTATATTTAAAATCTGAGTTTTATCTTTAAAAGGAAAATTAAGTTCAGCCGCCTTTATTAGGTTCTCGTCTCTTTTCTCCGCATTTCCTAATCCATCATAGGCAAATGCTAAAATATAATAAGAAGTAGAAATTTGTGGATTAACATTAATAACTTTTTCAGCTTCTGTTATAGATTTTTCTATTTCTCCGTTAAGTAAGTAAAATTTTGAGGCAAATAAATGTGACTGTGGAAAATGCGGAAAACGAGAAAGTATTTCTTCGGTTGATTTTTCAGCTTCAATAAGCCAATCTTTATCCCATTGAGAGTAAATGGTATCCAAGTCTGCCTTTGCCATAACTAAACTAAATCGCCACGGCCTTTTTTCAGATGCTTCTTTTGCCTTAAAAACTAACTCATTTATCATTTTTTCCTTGTATTCTTCACTAATTTTAAAACTATAAAGGGAATACATTTTTTTCATTCCTATAATAATATCATCTTTCAAAAAAGTGGGATTATTAATTATTTTCTTTAATTCTTTATATGCTTTTTCACTTTCTTCTTGCTTGATCAAAGAGCCAACATTAAAAATTCCTTTACTTACTAAATAAGGTTTTATAACCCACTGAATACTACTAAAAATAACCAAACAAACAACAGTAATAACTAATAATCCCTTTCCCATTTTTGAAGCATAATTTTTTGAATCGTCATTCGCGAGAGGTTCTTGGTCGCTTCGCTCCTCAGGATGATGATAAAGCGAGGATATAAAAGCTAATAACAAAAAGAACATCAAATAACTTTCGTGAAAATCAAAAATAAAAACATTTTGAATAAAATATCCAATTAAACAACCTGCTAAAGCTAATGACGGCAAAAACCATTCTTTCTTTTTCCTAAGCCGATTTAAAGAATATAAAGCCAATCCAAAAATAGAAAGATAAGACAAAAAGCCAAAAATACCATTAGTAGCCAGGACCTCCATTGGTTTATTATGCGCTCTGTCAAAATAAAAATCTTCTGGTAAATATTTTAAGACTTCTGGATTAAAATTTGTTATATAAGCTGCTTCATAATTTTCTGGACCCCAACCTAAGAATGGTTTTTGTAAAAAACTTTTCCAGGCTGTCCCAGCAGAAAAAAGACGAGAGAGAGCTGTTGGATCTGCCAGAGAAATAGAAGAAAACCTGCTTAGAATTTTATTATTCTTTACAAAATCAGTATTTTTTGCACTAAAAGTAAAAACAGATAAAACCAAAATACTAATTAAAAAAACAATGGCGATTTTTTTCAAGGAATCAGAGAAATCGGATTTTCTTTGAAAATCCGATTTCAAGAAAACTATACCAAAAGCGATTAATACAATACTAATTAAATAGCCCATCATTGAACCTCTTGTCAAAGTAGCAAAAAGTAAAAAACTTTGCCCAAAAAAAACAGGCAGCCACCAATTAAATAATTTTTTATCAAAAATATATTGCCTGAAATAAAAATATAAAGCTAAGAAAGCGTTAAAAAGCAAATAAACGGCGAAAAAAGAAGGATTACCGGTATAGCCAGCCAAGCGATTACCAGTTAATTGGGCAGTAGTTATTCCTACACCAAAATAAGCTAAAACAGCCATTATTGAGTAGAGAATACCTATCCCCGCCTGAATTTTAAGAATTTTTTCTATTTCCAAATAATTAAATGCTGTGGCAATAATCAAGAAAAAAAGCATAAAATGCCAAATTCCAAATACTCCTTCCATTCTTTCGTTTCCTGAAAAGAAACTATAATAAAAATCTATGCCAAAAAGAGCAGAAATAAAGATTATAACTCCAAAAATAATCACTGCTTTAGCTAAAGGAGTAAGTTTTATTCGACTTCTAACTAGCCAAAACACCCAGACCACCAACATTAAACCTACTATTATTCGAAAAGCTGTGGCTTTAGCAATAATAAAAGGAAAATACGTATGAGTATTAACCAAAAAAGGCGTAAATAAAGTTGCAATAGTAAGATAAAATAGTATTGTTTTTAATCTATTCATTATTGATTATTTACTGCTGTCCGGGTTAATGGTCCAAAATATCCAGTAGTAATAATGCTTTGCGACGCCTGATAGCGCTTAACTGCCGCTTGAGTCAAAGACCCAAAATAACCTGTTACTAATCCTTCTGGATAAATCTCAGAGCCTAAAGATTTTAAATATTGTTGCAAGCAACTTACTTGATTGCTATTCATTCCAAAATAAAGGTCGCTATAAAAAGGAGAGCAGGTAAAAGAATTCTGGCTTGCTGATAAAGCGAGCAGTTGCGCCTGAAGTTTAACTATTTCTTGTTGAAGTAAAAATATTTTTGCCTGCAGGGCTTTTATTGCTTCCTCTTCAGCTTGTTCTGAATTTTCTAATATTGATGCTTCCCAGGAAAAATAATAAAGTTTATCTAAAGGGGTTGACCCAAGAAAAGGAATAGTAATCAAAGTAATATTTTCATCTCCAAAATCTGAAACAAAAATTTCATCAATATTGCTTCCTTTAAAATCAAGAAAGCCAACTTGTTTTTCTTCATTATTTTTTACTATAACATAAGGAACTTGAGAAATAGGAGTATCCTCTGGTATTTTCCATTTCATTTTTAAAATATCTCTTCCGCCAATAATCTTTTGCCACTTTGCGTTCCAAGTTCTTAAAGAATCTGTAACTGATAAAGAAGCTCTCCCCCTTGTAGGCAAATAATAGCTATAAGGAAAAATCGTAAAATTTTGCAAAGAAGGATTTTTATAACAGTATTTTTCTCCCAGAGAACAATCGTTAACTACATTAGTAATCAACCAATTCATAAAAACATCTGAAAAATCTTCAGAAAATCCATTTTTGTTTAAAGCATAATCAAGGGCAGGAATTCCTGATTGAGAAGAATGTAAAGAATCAACTAAAATACTAATACCATAATGCTCAACCAAATACTGAGTTAATAAATTAACTTTAGCATAATCATAATTAGCATTATCCCAATTTAATAAAGAAATATTCGTACTAATCAAAAACTGCTGTACTCTTCTCTGTAAATTACTATTTGCCCAATCTTTTCCATAATTCAATAAAGTTTCTGTATATTCTGCGCGCGCTTCATTTAACCAAGTTTCTTCATTGGGATTCTGATTAAGAGTAATCAAATGCATAAATTCGTGAGCCAAATGATAATTTAAATTATTGGAAGGTAAAGATAAAATATTATCGGCATTTAAATATATTATCTGTCCTTCATTAGAACGAGAATAAATTTGAGATGAATAATTATCTTCTGTTTGAACGTAGCCGCCAATTTCTGCTTTCATTTTATGCAACACCACAAGGATTCTTGAATCATTGTCTATACCTGGATTATCTTCAAAGCTAAATGTCTGAGTTAAAATTGGATAAATTCTATATTCAAACTCACTGCTTAAATTATAAATCTTACTGTCAATATTTGTTCTATTTCCAGATGAGAGTTTATTAAACCATTGTTTATCTGCATAAAAATATAATTGATTGGTAATTTTTATTAACTGAGTATCTATTTTGCCACGACTTAACAAATCATAATCTGACTGAATATTAAAAGAACGCTCTTGACCCACAGAAATTGCCTGAGCAAAAACAGGGACAAAAAATATTATTCCTAAAATAATAGTGAAAACGAATTTTCGTCGCTGAAAAAACATTAACTATATATTAACAAAAAGGGGAAAGAAAATAAAGAAATATATTAAAATGCAATAAAGATACATTAAACCAAAAACCACCCGAAGGTGGTTTTTGGTTTATCCGATTATTTGCTATCGGAAAACTTCAAACTAACAAACAGAATTATATAGTTACGTATACGTCAGCAGTCTTAAAGTCTGAAAGACCCCAAATCTGTTCGATAGAAGTAGTCGCGTGGTCAGTATCATCAGTATCAGTCCACTGGATGCCCTCTATATGCATTCCAACGAAACCTGCGTTACCACCATGTGGAATACGTCCTGTTACAGTAAATGTTCTAGTTGCACCTGCAACAACTTTATCGAAAGTATCAGCAACAGTACCTTTTGATGTTACTCCTGATACAGACGATCCTGTTACAAGAGTTCCTCCAGTAGCATCAACAGTCTTTGAAGTTCCAGCTGTTGCAGCACCGAAAGTAACCACTGCAGTAGTGCTTGCTGCCTCAACAAGGATATCAATATCTGCGGGAGCAGTAACGGAAAAGGCAATTGAATAAGCACCTCCCGTTTGAGTACTTGTAGCTGAACCAGTTTCATCTACTGGGACTGCTGAAGCTGATATTAACGCAAAAGTAGGAGCGTATTGGAACATATACTGTTTCTTTCCTACAACATCTGCGGATGTAACTACATAAGTATTGAACGCTTCGTCAGTAGTAATCGTGGAAGCAGAAGTTAGGGTTGCTGTAAAGTCCTGACCCTTTGCTGTCTTTCCAGCGCCTGCAGTACCAATAGGATTCATTTGAACCCAGATTGATAATATCTTTGTTGCATCTTTAACTATATCAATATCCAAACTAGAAAATGTAGCCGTATCAGCACCAGTTACAGAAGATAGAACACTAGTTCCATCACGAAGTTCAACTGAAGCAACTGCGTTAGCGACAGTACCACCTGCTAAGGCAGCAACTATTGTTGTAACATTCATGTCTGCATATTTTGCCTTAAGGTTAAAATCAAGCAATTTAACTGGAGTCAATGTACCAGCAATATCACTAAGACCAGAAACTGACTGGATTGCTGGAGAATTTACATTCGAGCTAGCTGTTAATGTGCCAGATAATGCAGCGGTAGTTATAAGATTCATTGCACGAGTTGCAGAAACAACATAAGCATCTGTAAAACCAGCATCGTCAGTTGCTCTTACAGAACTTGTAGTTTGAAGAGTAACTACTGCACTAGCCTGTGTAAGCATTGGACGACCAAGTTTTAATGTCAATATCTTAGTTGTTCCAGCTGAAACCACAACATCCAAATTATTAAATTGTAGTTGCCATTTGGAACCCGCAGTAACTTCAGAAAATGCTGAAGATGAAAGTGCTGCGGCAGCAAGAACTGTTGATCCGTCTAATAGAGAAGCAGAATCTGCATACAACCATAAACGCTTATCAAAATCCAACCAAACACGACTAATCTTCATATCAGAACCTGTAGCTTTGATCTTTAAAGCAATAGCTGATTGATTAGCTACGCCTTTGCTAATAACTACATTAGCTGCAGGAATAGCATCATAGTTAACCGTAATAGAACCTTCAGCGGGAGCAACTACAGTAGTTGTTCCAGCACAGGATAGACCTGTTGTTGGACTAAAGCCAACGGCTGAAGTACAACCTTCAGGATAGGTAACTACTTCACCAGCACAGGATAGACCTGTTGTTGGACTAAAGCCAACAGCTGAAGTACAACCTTCAGGATAGCTAACTACACCAGCACATGATAATCCCGTAGTAGGACTAAAACCAACAGCTGAAGTACAACCTTCAGGATAGGTAACTACTGGAGCTGGAGTACAATACAAAGCATTCAATTGAGCTCGGGTTAAAGGACCAACATAACCAGTGTTAATAATTCCATTGGCTGTCTGGAAAGTTTTAACAGCAGCTAAGGTAATAGGTCCAAAATAACCAGAAGTTGGTATTACTCCTAATTTGATTTGAAGAGCCTTGACATCGTCTGATGTCATTCCCTGTTGCAAATCAGCGTCAAAACAAACTCCGGTAGCGACAGCTGGTTGTCCAACTTGAGCTAAAAGAACTTCATATTTAGCTAATAAGTCAGCATACAGAGTTTCCAGCTCTTCAAGGGTAACTGCTCCAACTGGGCCAGCCATAGAAATGGCAAAAACGACAGCGAGAACAGATGCAATAATTTTTTTATTCATTTTATTTAATCGACTTTTTGTTAATTTTATAGTTATTAACGACCAGCCTTGAAACTAATGAAGAGCGCTCTTTATGCACCCATCAGTTTCTTATGGAACACGTTAAACGTGTTGGGCAATAACCTTTGCCTACCAAAGTTTTGGCAGGCGAATCCTATATCTTTGGAGTTGAAGTTTCGACCTGAACATCCAAAGAGTGGATTGACAATAATTTATTAATACTTTCAATCTTATCCATCGCTGTCAAACAATCTCCTGCTTTATAAGCATTACTCGCTTCTGATAATAAATCCTTGCATTTTATAATATCATTTGTAGACCATTGATATAATTCTCCTTCTGTATCAGTAAAATATTTTCCTAAATATTCTAATTCTCTTTGCAAACGACTTGGACACTGATTAATTTCTTCAGTGGTTTCTATAATAAGAGCAAGAACCTGTGATTGGGAATTTTCTACTGCTTGATTCAATTCATTTCTTTCTTTATCTTCAAGAGAAATTTTATCTGCGAGATTTTTTAAATCTTTACTTCTTTCTTGAATATCTTTTGAAACATTCAACGCAACCTGTTTTTTATTTATTTTTTTGATTTCCTGAGGAACAATTTCTAAATCCTTTTGGACATTTTGAATAACAGCACTAATTTCTTTTTCATGATTTTCAACTTTACTTAAATCTTCCATTCTTGTTTTTGCCACTT